>DKEX01000107.1:50721-76467 GCA_002452295.1 Firmicutes bacterium UBA6811
AGCATTTTTGCACCCTCACTTAGGCAACGGCGCGAAGCGAGGTCTCCGCAGATCATATGCCGAGGCCACCGAGCATAGCTAGATTGTAGGCAAGGCTCCAGGGGCCGGGCGAACGTGAGTGAGTGAGCGGATGAGAGGGACAGCCGGATGGCACTCCACATGCAAACCCCGCGAGGAGTCACATGCGGCCTCCTGGCCGCCGGCTCCATCGTGCTATGCGCATGCCTCATCGCGCTGGTGGTCCTCAGGGAACGGTGTGCGCTCCCCGGCGCGCCGGACGGCGCGTGGGGCGAGGTTGCGCTGCGCGCATCCTGCGGATCGATAACGATAACAGCGCCTTCGCGGGAGGCGGTCCACACCACGGTGAGCCACGGCCTCGGGGACATCCCCGTGGCCGTGGTCCTCGGCCTTGATCTGCAGAGATTTGACTACTACGAGTCCGTTGACAGCCTCCCCGAATCGGGCGGTCCCCCCGCCGAGGTGTCGGTGCACCTCTCGGCGATGGTGCGCAAGCCCTACAACGGCACGTTCACCGTGAGGCTCAAGCACTTCCTCGGAAGCCCGCGAACGTTTACGATGAGATGGCTCGCCGTCGCGCTCGATAGCCCCCCGGCGGCTGCCGCGGAAACCCGCGGCGCCGGTGCACGATGACGCGCGCCTGCACCAGCGGCTTTGCCTGAACCCGGCCTCGCGGTCACGCCTGTGCGTGCCCCCGCTCCGCCGTTTGCGTCTGTGCCTGCCCCTGCACCTGCACCTGCACCTGCGGCTGCTACGCCTGGATCTTCGGGTCGAGGATGTCCCTGAACGCGTCGCCGATGAGGTTCCACCCGAGCACGAACAGCACGATGGCTACACCAGGGTAAAGCACCGTATACCAGCTTGCGCCCCACCTCGAAGGACACTCCGTCGACCGCGCGAACTACTCCCTCGCCGAATGTGAAGTAGGTGCGAAGGTCGTCCACCTTCAACAGGACATCGGGGGTCACCCGCATCCCTCCCTCATTGAACTCGACGGACTCCACCGGGGGCGCGGCGGGCCTATGCCGCCACGGAAACACAAAGTGAGCAGGCATGCCTTGCCACTGGCGCCGCCTATGCGGTAACCAGGTAGTTCACGGTCGTACTGCCTACTCACTACTCGATGGCCACAGACTACACAATCCTCAGCAACCGACAGGCCTCGACCGACACTCTGCACCGACACTCTCGGGGTGATCTCCCTGGATCAGGGCGATTTACCACGGATGCCCTGGTAGTAATCTGGAACGACAGCGCATCCTATTTTTCGGACAGGCACCCTACAAATCCTTCTTCGGCCGGAGGGTTTTATCGAAAGCCGGAAGGTACTGCGAACTCGCTTGCAGGATGTCCTCGAGGAGCGACCTTGCAGTGCAGGCGTCCGGCACCAGCGGGTGCGAAAGAAGCGCAAGGAACGCGGTGTCCGGGTCTCCCTTCACAGCCGCCTCCACCGTCAGCCTCTCGTAGGCCTTGACGTGTTGCACCAGGCCCTTTATGGAGTCGGACAGCGGCCCCTGGGCGAGGGGGTGAGCACCCGTCCCGTTTACCAGGCAGTTGACCTCGACCACAGCGTCGTCCGGGAGGTCGGGCACCGCCCCCCTGGACGGTATATCCAGCACGTGCACCTCGTCCCTGTCATTGTAGATGGCGGAGATGCACGCGAGCGCCGCCTCGGAGTACCACGCCCCGCCCCTTTGCGAGAGCTCGGCTGGTTTCTCAGACAGGCCCGGATCGGCATACCGCCTGAAAAGCTCCTTCTCGATGGCCATGACCTGCTCCGCGCGCGTGCCACGCCCTTCCCGCACATGCCGCTTCTCCTCCTCGACGAGGGCGTCGTGGAAGTAGTAGTAGCGCAGGTAGTACGAAGGGATCATGCCGAGCGCGTCCAGAATCCCCCGCACCTCCGGGCCCTGGGGGCCCCCCCGCTCGAACTGCTGCCTCACGGCGTCGTGCTGGAGAACGGCCCTGGTCACGTCCTGGCCGTGCGTGGTGACCCTGCGTGCCCAACTGAGGTGGTTGAGCCCGACGAACTCCACCTTCACGAATCGCGGGTCCGCCCCGAGCCCGGCCGCGATGGCCCTCTGCATGCTTATGGGCACGTTGCAGAGGCCGATACACCTGGCGCCGGTGTGCCTCGTCACCGCCTCGGTCACGATGCCCGAGGGGTTCGTGAAATTGATGATCCACGCACCTGGCGCGAGGCGCTCGACGTCGTGTGCGATCTCGATGGCCACCGGGATGGTGCGAAGGGCCTTGGCGAACCCGCCGGGGCCCGTCGTCTCCTGGCCGATGACGTTGTATTTCATCGGGATGCGCTCGTCCTGGGCGCGGGCGGCAAGACCGCCGACCCGAAACTGCGTCACCACGAAGTCCGCCCCTGCAAGCGCGCTCTCCCGGTCGAACCCCGCGCTCACCTCGATATCGAGCCCGGCGCGCTCTATCATGCGCCGGGCGAGGCCCGCGACGATGTCTAGCTTCTCGCGGCCTTCAGGGATGTCCACGAGAGCGATGCGCCTTATCGGAAGCTCGTCCCTGGCCCTACGGATGACCCCGTCCACAAGCTCCGGGGTGTAACTCGACCCCCCGCCGATTACCGAGAGCTTAAGGCCCTCGGACCGCCCACCGTGTCCTGTAAGCATCAGTACCCCTCCGAGTCCACGTTGAAGTGCAGAAGGATCGTCGGGAGCACCTTGAGGGCCTCGGCTCGCGTGAACCCCCGGCCTTGCGCGAATTCCCGCGCCTTCATGTCCAGGTACATCGAGATCATGGCCCAACCCTCGGGAAACTGGCTTGCGTGCATCCTGACGGCTTCCATCTTCCTGCTCCACGTCGCGTCCACGTTGATCCACGTGTTCGGCCTCGTGGTGCAGTAGAACCCGACCATCGGTACGCTGTGGGGAGGGGCCTCGGGCCCCGACCTCGCGTGGGGAAACCCGCCCAGTATGCACGCCGCCGCCGTGGCGAGGCCCGTGAGGCGATGGTCCCTGTGGGCCTCGTATGGAAGCCACGGGTCGGGCACGAGGACGGCATCGGGTTTCACCTGCCGTATCACGCCCATGATCCTCGCGGTAAGCTCGCGCTCCTCGGGGACGTCGCCGTCGCGATACCCGAGCCACAGAAGCTGCGAGGCCCCAAGGTGGCGGGCGGAGCGCTCCGCCTCCCCCCGCCTCGTCTCGGCCAGCCGCTCGGGGCTTATGGACGGATCCTGCGTGCCTATGGACCCGTCGGTCACCGTGAGGTACACGATCTCGATGTCAAGGCTGGCTAGCCACGCTATGGTGCCGCCCGCCCCGAGCTCGTTGTCGTCGGGATGGGGCTGGACGCACAGCACGCGCTTCGCCCTGTCCAGCCTGGGAACGCCGAGAAAGTCCTTGAGAGGCATGAAACCACCGCCCCCGCCAGAAGAATGCAAAATACCTACTCAGGCACGTGTGAAGTGCCTGTAAGTCTCCAGGAAGATTCCGCGGATCGCTTCCTCCCCATCGCGGGGGCGCGGAAGCTCCTTCGTGAGGATGGTGATGACATAATCGCGGCCGGGAGCGTACACTATCCCCGCATCGTGGCGAACCCTCGACACCGACCCGGTCTTGTGGGCGATCTCCACCCGCGGCATCTCCCCCGAGAGAAGCTCGTCTTCATCGCCCGGCACCGGCAGAAGCGCCGGAATGAGGTCGTTGTACTGCTGCTGCTTCATGATCCTCACCATAAGGTCGCACGCCCACGCCGAAACGACCTGCCCCCGCGCGATCTTTTCGAGGAGGCCGGTCATGTCGCGCGGGGTTATGGAGCTGGGCACGGGCTTTGCCACGGGCACGGTCATGAACTTGCGGCGCAGGACGATCCCGGGAAACCCGAGGCGGCGCATGGTCTCGTTCACTTGGTCGATTCCGACGATGCCGATGAGGAGGTTGGATGCGGTGTTGTCGCTCACCACTATCATGAGGCGCACCAGGTCGATGATGGGCAGCTTCATGCCGGCGGATAGCACCTTGAGGATCCCCGACCCGCCCACCTTGTGAGTCTCGGCGAGCCGGACCCGGCACTCCAGGTCGAGCAGACCCTCCTCGGCCTGCCTGAAGACCTCGACCATGATGGGGATCTTGATGACGCTCGCCGCGTTGAACGGCTCGTCAGGGTTAAGGAGCATCTCCTCGCCCGTGTGCAGGCTCCGCGCGGCCACCCCGAAGACCCCTCCGGCCGAGGCCGCGAGGTCGGCGACTTTCTCGTGAACTCCCACCGACACGCCCCTCCCCACGCATCCTGCGTTGTTTCCGTCATCTCCTACACGTACGTCTATCTGCTGCAGGTCAGTATCACAGGACGGTCTATGCCATCTACACGTGAAGCTCCACGATGTCCCGGTCGTGGAGCACGTAGTCGCGGGGAACAGACTGCCCGTCGAACCTGGCGGAGCCCCATATCCTGGCGCTCTTCAGCTTCGAGGGGAAGTCGCGGTGAACCGCGGCGGCCATATCCACGACGGTGCTCCCTTTCTTCAGGACAAACGGTTGCGCCATGTCAGGCGACTTTCCCGGCACCTTGGTGTAAATGCGGATGATCCCCAGGAGGTCGAATACGCGCCTCCGGAGGCACTCGACGTTCTCGCCGGTCGCAACCGACACCGATACCACCTCGAGGCCGGAAGGCAGGTATTCCTCGAGAATCTCGAAGTTGTCCTGCGCGCCGGGGGCGTCGGCCTTGGTGGCTACCACCATGCAGTCGGCAAGCGTGTGGCCCCGCACGCCCATGGCAAGCTCGCTTTCATCGCGGAGGATCCTCTTCTCCTGAAGGTGGGTCAGCACGCCCTGCAGTTGGTCGAGGCAATCGTCGAACGAGATGTCAACGACGATCAGTATAGCGTCGGCGTTGCGCACGGCCCCCGCCATCCCGGAAGGCATCTCCTCTGCGGTCACGGGAGGCATATCCACAAGCTGCACCCGGATGTCCTCGAACTGCATCATCCCGGCCACGGGAAGGACCGTGGAGAACGGCCACTCTGCGACAGTAACCTTCGCCCGGGTCAGGGCGCCCACCAGTGCGGACTTGCCCGAGTTGGGAAACCCCACGAGGACCACCTGGCCCGCGCCGTGCCTCTCCACGAGGAACGGGTCCTGGCGGCCGGTCTTCGCCTTCCTCTCGCCTTCCTCCCGCAGCTTCGACAGGCGCCGCTTTATGTCGGCCTGGAGCTTCTCGGTGCCCTTGTGCTTCGGGATGACGGCGAGCATCTCCTCAAGCGCAGCGATCTTCTCGGCGACGGTCTTCGCTTCCTTGAAGGCCTGCTCGGCTTCGAGATACTGCGGTGTGAGGTTTGCAGGCATCAGCTCTCACGCGTCCTCATAGTGAATACATGGGTGGTCGTGGACCATCAAGCCCTTTAACATTGTATCATGCCGCTGGCGTCCCTGCCACGGTTTTCATGGCCTTCGTTGCGCGGCCCAGCCTGGCCTGACGGGGCCTGGTCCAGGTTGACGGGGCCGGGCTGGCAGGGCCGGGCGGGCACAGCGTGACGCACCGGAGGCGAGGCCGGCGCTGGGGCTGGGGCTGGGGCGGCTTGCGATACGGCTTGCGGGCTTGCCAAGGGAGGTTGCCCAGGATGGAATCTTGCGCTATAATCGGGCACGTGGGAAGAAGGACCGGCATGAGGGCCGCGTCTTTCGGAGAATTCATGAAAGATCTGCAGGGTGCCATCGGACTCCTGGCCCGCAGGCTGGCCGGGGTCACCACCGGGCGCACGCCCGTGGATGCGGATGGCCCCGGACGCGCAAGGGGGAGAGGTATGTACCAGGACAGCGCCACGCAGCCGCCCAGAGTGGCCTACTTTTGCATGGAGTACGGCCTCCACGAGGAGCTCTGCACCTATGCTGGCGGTCTCGGGATACTCGCAGGAGACTACCTTAAGTCGGCATGCGACCTCAACCTGCCCGTGGTGGGGGTCGGCATACTCTGGAGACAGGGGTACACGAAGCAAGTCATAGGCGAGGACGGCAGGCCGTTCGACGCATACCCCTGCTATTCGTACGACTTCCTCAAGGACACGCAGAAGACTGTCAGCGTGAGGATACGCGGCCGCGACGTTACCTGCAAGATCTGGATGGTGGACAGGTACGGAAACGCGCCGCTGTACCTTCTCGACACGAACGTCCCCGGGAACGAGGACAGGTGGATCACGGGCCAGCTTTATGGGTGGTTCGGCGAGGAGCGCGTCGCCCAGGAGATGGTGCTCGGGATAGGCGGGGTGAAGGCTCTGAGGGCCCTCGGCATTGACATAGATGTGTACCACTTCAACGACGGGCACCCCGTTTTCGCAGGTATGGAGCTGATTCGGGAGAAGATGTCGCAGGGGATGAGCTTCGATCAGGCCCTCGCCGCGACGCGCCACGAGATAGTCTTCACCACGCACACGCCGGTGAAAGAGGGCAACGAGGCTCACAGGCACGAGCTTCTGCGCTATATGGGAGCGTACAACGGGCTTGCGAAGGAGCAGATGGTCCAGATCGGCCGCGACCCGTTCAATATGACCGTGGCGGGCCTGCGCCTTTCGCGCATCGCCAACGCCGTCGCAGAGCTGCACGGCGCAACAGCCAACAGGATGTGGCAGGAGGTCCCGGGGAAGGCACCCATCATCGCCGTGACAAACGGCGTCCACCCCGGCACCTGGCAGGACGAGGCCGTGCGCGATTCGCACAGGTCCGGAGGCGACATCTGGGCCGCTCACATGCAGGCGAAGATGGCGCTCCTCGCCGAGATCGAGGCGAGGTGCGGAGTGGCCCTCAAACAGGACAGCATCGTGGTGGGCTTCGCCAGGCGCGCGGCGCCGTATAAGAGGAGCGACCTCATATTCCGGCGCCCCGACATCATCGACCCATATCTCCAGAGCGGCAGGCTGCAACTGGCGTTCGCCGGAAAGGGCCACCCCCTCGATGACGTGGGCAAGGATATCGTGGCGAACCTGCTGAAGATGGCGAAGCGCTACCCGGGAAGCGTGGTGTTCCTGCCGGACTACGACATGAAGGTAGGGCGCCTCATGACCCGGGGCTGCGATGTGTGGCTCAATAACCCCGTTCGGCCTCTCGAGGCGAGCGGCACGTCAGGGATGAAGGCCGCCATGAACGGCGTGCTCAACGTAAGCGTGCTCGACGGCTGGTGGCCGGAGGCATGCCGGCATGGCGTGAACGGCTGGCAGTTCGGCGACGGGTACGAGGGGCCGGGGCAGGACGACCACGACCTCGAGGCTCTTTATAAGGTGCTGCTCGAGGGGGTTCTGCCGACATATTACGAGAACCGGGCGAAGTGGGTGGAGATGATGAGGGAGAGTATAGCGGCGACCGCCGGGAGGTTCTCGTCCCACCGGATGCTCGAGGAGTACTACAGCCGGCTCTACATCCCGGCGGCCGCCTCGCGCCAGGTGGCGGCGTCTTCGGCTGGGATATAGTCGGCATATAGCAGGCACGTAATGGACATATGGAGGATGGCAGGTCTCCGGGATCTGTCACCGTAGAGCTGCACAGGCCCGGCCGGGCGCCCCTGCGAGGAGCAGCGGGGCGCACCGCCGGGCCTTTTCTCTCTTCTGCGACTCTCACTCCCCGCCGCCTCCGGCTGCAGCCACGACGACGCGGTCCTTGCCGGCGCCCTTGGCACGGTACAGGGCAGCGTCGGCTGCGGCCAGCAGGTGCGACACATCGTCCGGAACGTGAGCAGCAGCGCAGCCGATGCTCACGCTGACACGTATGCCCCCGGGAAGCAGGGCCGAGCGGACGGCCTTACGGATGCGCTCCGCGATCTGGAATGACTCCTGCAGGGGAGTGCGCCATAGCGCTGCCACGAACTCCTCTCCGCCCCATCTCGCGGCGATATCATCGGCACGCACGAACTCCCGCAGCAGCGTCCCCACGGCTCGCAACACTGCATCGCCCGTCTCGTGGCCATAGGTGTCGTTTACCTTCTTGAAGTCGTCCACATCGATGAAGAGCACCGACACGGGAAACCGGTCCTTCCTCGCCATCGCGTCCAGAGACCTCGAAAGCCCCTCACGGTTGGAGAGGTTCGTGAGGGCGTCGGTGGTCGCCCGCCTCATCTCTTCCCTGTACGCATTCACGAGGTAGAACTGCCGCCAGAGAGCATACACGGCGGACAGGAACAGAAACCCCGCCGCGAGGCCTCCTGTCTGCACAAGGTGCACCAGGAGCACGGAGAAGAAGTCATAGCTGGGCACGAAGGCCTTCAGGCTCCTCGACATCGCCCGGGCCATTCTGAGGCCGAAAGGGATCACCGGATCGCGCAGATCCCTGTGGCCCATTCGTAAGCCTCGAGAGCCCGGTTTCGCACAGGCCAGACCCCCCGTCCTGATAATAGCACAGTCGGGGGGCCATACCAAGACCTGCTGAGCAGGGCTTGCGCAGCAGGCCCGGGTGCAAACGCCCGGGCCGGTTCATGAGTCGTCCGCGCGTCGATACACCCTGTGCCCATTGTCGGAAGGCTCTACCGCGTCAGAAGGCTCTACCGCGTAGCCCGGCTCGCATCAGACCCTGGAGGCCCCGTCATGCAGGTGCTTGAGTGCCGGGAACCCCGGCCCCACCGACGAGGAGCTGCGATCCCATGCTTAATCCGCTGATGCGGTCGCGCGCGGCCCCCGCCGCCCCCTCGCCAGCGCCAGGAACTTGGCGACCTCCACGATCACGAGGAGCGCGACGGCGAGGCCGAACACCATGACCCACTCCCCCGGGGAGAGAGGCACGACTCCCAGCAGCCTGCGCACGGCGGGTACCACCACGGCGCCTGTCGCCAGCACGAACCCGGCCGCCACCGAGACCAGGAGCGGTTTGTTGGCGAGGAGGTGGCCCGCGTGGAAGATGCTCCTCCGCATGCTCCGGTACGCGAACACGTACACGAGCGATATGATCGCGAGCGTCGCGAAGGACAGGGTCCGCGCAAGCACGAGGTCACGGTGGACCAGCCAGTAGTGGCCGAACATGGCGAGGCACCCCGCGGCCGCCGTGATGCTGATGGCGGCGATGAGGCTGATGCCGAGCCTTCCCAGGATCGGCTCGGAGAGCGGCTTGGGCTTCTCACGCATGATGCCCTCCTCGGCAGGCTCGAAGCCCAGCACGATGTCAACCGGGCCGTCGCAGATGAGGTGTACCCACAGGATCTGCGCCACCACGAGCGGCGCCGCCCACCTCATGACCATGGCGCCGAAGATGAGCAGTATCTCAGCGAACGAGTTGGACAGGGTGTACGACACTACCTTCTTGATGTTGTCGAACACCACGCGCCCCTCTTCCACCGCCGCGACTACGGTCTTGAAGTTGCTGTCGAGGAGGATGAGGTCCGCGGTCTCCTTGGCCACGTCTGTAGCGCCGCCCACGACCACTCCTATGTTGGACTTCTTGAGCGCAGGGGCGTCGTTCACCCCGTCGCCCACCATGGCGACCACCTCGCCAGCGTCCTGCAGCGCGGCGACTATCTTGAGTTTCTGGTGCGGCGAGATACGGGCGAACACCACGATGTCCCGCACACGCGCGGCAAGTTCGCTCTCACTCATGGCTTCAAGTGCGTTCCCGTCCACGACGGCGCCCGGCGCGACCTCGAGGCCCAGCCGCCGTGCCACGTGCAGGGCCGTGCGCTCGTAGTCTCCGGTGATGATCTTCACCCTTATGCCTGCGTCACGGCACGTTCTGACGGCCTCGGCCACTTCCTCGCGGATGGGATCCTCGATACCCACGAGGCCAGCCCATGCGTAGACGCTGCCGCCTCCCGCCGGAGGGGTAGCGGCGATGGAGGCGACCGGGGCAGCGGAGGCGGCATCCCCGTCGCCGTCTTCCTTGACAGCGATGCCGAGCACCTTCAGGCCGTGGTCGGCCCACGACTCCACGGTTCGTGCGATCTCCTCCATGCGGCCCGCCGGAATGTCGCACATGGCGGCCACGACCTCCGGCGCCCCCTTCAGGAAGGCCACAGACTTCTCGTCGACCACGTTGACGGTGCGCATGAACTTCGTCTCGCTGGAGAACGGCTCCTCGTCCACGCGCGCCGCGCGCCTTGCAAACGCCTCCGGGTCGTCTATGCCGTTCTCGCGGGCGAACTCCCAGAGGGCCACCTCCAGCGAGTCCTCGAGGTTGTTGCACAGCACCAGCGCCTGGACGGCGCGCTGGGGAAGATCGAATTGCGTGCGGGTCACCGCCATGGTCCCCATGGTCAGGGTGCCGGTCTTGTCGGTGCAGATGGTGGTTACCGAGCCCAGCGTCTCCACGGCCAGCAGCTTCTTGACCAGGCCGTTGCGCTTCAGGATCCGGCGCATCCCGATCACGAGAATGATGGTGACCGCGATCAGAAGCCCCTCCGGGATGGCCGCGATGGCAAGGATGATGGCCACTCGCACCATCTCGAGCACCGGCTTGCCCGTGACGACGCCGATGAGAAAGATCGCTATGGTGACGCCGATGACGATGCGGGTGAGGGTGTGGCTGAAGTCGGCAAGCCTGACCTGCAGCGGCGTTGCCTGCTCCCGGGTCTCCGAGAGGCGCGTGGCGATCTTCCCGAGCTCCGTATCCTTGCCGGTGCGGGTGGTCTCCATGACCCCGCGCCCTGAGAGCACCGTGGTGCCCATGTACACCTGGTTCCGGCCTGGCGCCTCCCCCTTGAATATGGGCTCGCTCTCGCCGGTGAGGATCGCCTCGTTGACCGACATCTTTACGCTTTCGAGCACCTGCCCGTCGGCAGGCACCCGGTCGCCCGCAGCAAGGATGACCACGTCGCCGGGAACCAGGTCGCGCACCTCGACCTCCCGCCGCTCCCCGGTCCTGACCACTATCGCGGCGGGCCTGACGAGCTTCCGGAGGCCCTCGTACGTGCGCCTGGCCTGGTGCTCCTGGACGAACCCGAGGACGGCGTCGCAGACCACGACAGCCATGATGATGAAGAAGTCGCCGAACTCCCTGAGGACCAGGGACACGAGGCCCGCTCCCAGGATCACATAGACGAGAGGGCTCGTGAACTGGGATAGAAAGATGGCGAGCCGCGACGGCCCCTTGCGTGACGGAAGAATGTTTGGCCCGTACGTTTTGCGGCGTTCCTGCACCTCCACGTCGGACAGTCCGTCAAACGGCCCCCAGTACGCTTCGAGATTCTGCACTGCCATGGTCTTGGCTCCTCCCGAAAACTCCTTGCCCGGCCAGCACGCCGGTCCATCGGCCGGGCGGCCGGGCGGCCGGGCGGGCGGGCAGTCGCCGCGGCCGAAGATGTGCAGACGCACTCCTGTGAGCAGACCAGTCGGCCGCTCTGCCCGCACGGTCTCGCAAGTCGCCTGTCTCATCAGTTCCTGTAACCCTTCTCACCGGGGCGGAGCACGTGGGTACTCCTGTCTTACAGGCCCGCCGCCACCTATTGGATATCCCGCACGGACCTGCAAAACCGATTACCAGGCGCTCCACGGGGTCCGCCTATTCCCCGAAGATCGCCCTGCGCTCCTCGGTGCTGAGCACAGACCAGAGCTCCTGGCCCAGCCGCTCCGCCACGCGCTGCGTAAACATCTCCTGCCAGATGTACTGGCGCGCGATGAACACGAGGTGGCGGCTGCCGGTCCAGACCACCGTGTCGTCGGCACCGGTGCCGCCGACGAGGGCCTGGGAGCCGTCGGTCACCACGACTATGCTCTGGCCCAGTTGCTGGAGTGCGCTCTCGGCCTGCGGGTGTTTCACCGTCTGTCCGAAATCGAGCTCCGCGTCACCGGAGACGAGCACGCGCACCCTTACACCCCTCCCGTGTGCCTCGCGCAGCAAAGGCACGAGGTCCACGAGGGTGCGATCGCTCGCCGCCAGCAGCAGTTCCTCCCTGGCATTTGCTATCATATCCCGGGCGCGGCCAAGTATCGCATCTCTTCCCTCGATATTCCACACCTGCTCCAGCGGAACCGGGGCCTCATACCGCGACAGGCTCTCGTGCGCGGCGTCGATGGCCTCTTCATAGGTATGTCTCATGTTGTCCAGCAGTGCGTTCACCGGAACCGGGGTGTATCGCGTGGTGTCGCCTTGCTGCAGGGTGAGCACGGCCCCGCGGTTGACCAGCCGGCCGAGGGCCTCGTACACCATGGACCGCGGGACCCCGGCCTCCTTGCTTATCTGGTAGCCTGTCGCAGGGCTGGTCCGCAGCAAAGCGATATACGTCTTGGCCTCATACTCAGTGAAACCGAGGTCCAGCAGGGGCCTTGTGGGATCCATGGTCAACCCTCCCCAGGAGCGTAGTTCTAGTACTAACTACGTAGTTCGGTATCGAAACACTACATGCATTTTAGGCCCCCTGTCTACCTGGTGTCAATGCCGAAAATCGGGCGGCCAAAGTCCGCAAGTCAGCTCAGCGGCAGAATGTGAGGCCAGAGAAAGCGGGGGGCCCGCCTTGACCGGGGTGCGTACCTGGATGCCCATGGGCCAGCGAGTGAGCGGACGAGCGCTTCCCGTCTTCACGTGAGATCTGGCTGGAAGGAGGCCACCCTCGCCTGCGGGCGCCGCAGGGTGGCGGCGAGGGTGCCGGGACCTGCGCATGCCAGAAGATCTGCCGCAATCCAGCATGAAGTGCCCTGGAATCTTCCACCTTCGCCTGCGCCCAGGGCGGGATGCCAGGAATCTGGCCAGGAGCGGCGCGCAACTGCCAAGTACTTGGGCACATTCGTGAGCAGTCTGCCTAAAAAACCGCCACCCTCGCCCGCGACCGCGCCGGGGTGGCAGAAAAGTAGGCAGCGTCACCTGGAGACTGCCAAGTACTTGGGCACATTCGTGAGCAGTCTGCCTAAAAAACCGCCACCCTCGCCCGTGAGGGCGGCAGGGTGGCAAGAAAGTGGGCAGCACGGACGGGTAACTGCCAAGTAACTTGGCATCTCCGCCTGCGATCTGCCGAAGAAGCAGGCAGTCAACAGGTTCGCGCGGGGTAGCGGCGGGAAACATGGTCAGGATCTGGGCAGTCCTGGTCGTAGACTACCCAAAAAGATGGCATCGGTCACGTTTGACAGGGACGCGCGGCAGGCCGGACCCAGGCCGCGGCCATGACCACGGCCCCGACCTCGGCGACCTCCTATGCCGGGCGCCGCCCGGCCATCGCCGCCAGTCAACATGGAACTGAACCGTAATGAGGCGGCACGCATATCGGGCGGCATTACCCCACGCCGGTGCAACCCGACGTTTCGGCCCTACACAACGGCCCAGATGCCGACCGCCGCGACGAGGCCCATCACGCCTCCGAAAATGAACGTCGCCTGCGGGCCGAAGAGGTTCCAGAGGAACCCGGCGAGGAGCGAGGCCGGGAGGAGGCCGATGCCGACCAGCGTGGCGTGGAGACCGATGGTTGTCGCCCGTAAGTCCTGCGGCGCGATGTCTGCCACGAGGGCCTTCTCGATCCCCTCGGTGAGCGCTATGTATGCGCCATAGACACCGAAGAGCGCCCATACGTGCCACGATGCCTTTGCAAAGGCGAAGCCGAGGTATACGAGGCCGTACGTGGCGTATCCGGCGACGAGCAGGGTCTTCCGGCCTATCTTGTCGGAAAGGCGCCCCGCGGGGTACGACAGCATGGAGTAGACCATGTTGTACACGAAGTACACGAGGAGCACCGCCGCCGGGCCGAAGCCCAGGTTCCCGGCGCGAAGCAGCAGGAACTGGTTGGACGAGTTGCCAAGAGCGAAGATGAACACCACGACGAGAAAGCCTCGGAGCCGCCGGTCCAGCCTGGACCACTGGAAGGACGGCAGTTTCCGGCGTCTTACCGCGGGGACCGGGGTTTCGCTGCCCGCCTCCGGCCGGGAGCTGGCCCCGGTGCCCGCGTCGGTGCCAGCATCGCCGCCAGCTTCGCCACCATCGTTGCCGTGGGCACCAGCACCTGCGCCGACACCGGTATCAGCATCGTTGGGGACTGCCCCTTGCGCTGTGGTTCCGGCTCCAGCGCCAATCGAGCCGGACGCCGCATCCCGCGCCCTCGTCTCGCGCGCGAGGAAGAGCACGGCCACGCCCAGGAAGGCCGGGACCATTGCCCACAGGAACACGCGCGAATAGTCGCCCTTGTACGTAGTGATGAAGTAGTACGCGAGGAGCACCCCGACCGCAGCGCCGAGGGTGTCCATGGTCCTGTGCAATCCGTAGGCTCGGCCCCGCGTCTCGGGGGTGGACGAATCAGCGATCAGGGCGTCCCGTGGCGCCGTGCGCACGCCCTTGCCGAACCTGTCGATAACCCTTGCCGCGAGCACGGCAGGCCAGGAGCCAGCAAGGTAGAGCACCACCTTGCCGACGGTTGACGACCCGTACCCGAGAATGGCCAGGGGCTTGCGCCGGCCGAACAGGTCGGCGAGGTACCCCGAGAACACCTTCAGCAGGCTGGCCAGGCTCTCGGCTATGCCTTCGATGAGACCCACGATGGCCGGGGTCGCGCCGAGGCGCGTCGTCAGGAAAAGCGGCAGGAGTGGATACACCATCTCGGTGCTGATATCGGTGAGCAGGCTCACCATCCCCAGGATGATTATGTTGAACACGTAGAACCCCCCAAATAGGTTCGGATGTGCCGCCCAAGGTTGCGCCGACTCCGCCAGGTGTTGACCCGCACTGGTTGCCGGTATCGCGCCCTTTCGGCATCTATAGCAAGCGTCAAAGGCCCCGCGGTCAAAGGCCGGGTTGTGCAGGCCCCGATGGCCTTGCCCGAAGCCGCGATCAGCCGGGCTTTACAATCAATGCTCGTGGCTGTGGCGGCGGAACACCTCGGCCTCGAACTCCTCCATGCGCGCCCGGCACTCCTCAACGTTTCGGACCACCTCGTCGTGTAGCGCGCCCGTGAAGAAATCCCGCGCCCTGGCTTTCTCCGCCCAACGCTCTATGTATGCCAGATCTCCCTCATTCTCCTCGATCTCGGCGAAGGTGAACTTCCCCCTTCTGGTCTCCGTGGCAAGCTCCTCCAGCAGGCCCCGGCACTGCTCCAGTAACTCGCGGTACTCCTGGTCGATCTGGGCGCGAAATCTCTCGATGATCTCGGCCGTCTCCGAGGGGCTCGCCGTCGCCAGAAACAGAAATGACTCCGCACCCATCTCTCGTATCTCCTCTGAGAGCCGTACAACCGCCCGCTCAACTTCGGGCCCCGCCGGGAAGACGCTCACAGCCTGCTGGATATACAGCCCGCCCAGTTCGCGCACCTTGCGCCACACTCTCACCCGCGCCGTCGACGGTTCCACTGGCGCCCGGTAAACCAGCACGAGCCACCCTTCTCCGCCCCCAACAGAACCGTGTCCGGGCGGGCCATGTTCGTGGTCTTCCTGAAGACGACCCGACACGCCTTCTGCCTCCTTCTGATGCTCTGGATGCTTCGCCGGTGCTATTGTAACACCTGTTGCAGTCGAATGCAACAGATGATAGCCAAGGAGATGGGGAAGCCGGTCTAGCGACTCGCCTTCCCAGTGAATCCTTGCCTCCGCCCTGGGAATTGCCTCTCTGCCGAAGGGCCTCCAGTTCCGCACTTCCGGTAGGCGCCGGGCGCAACCCCAGGGACCGACACGATCACGCCGCAGCGGGTCACGCCGCTCAGGGCTCATCTCGTCAGACCATATGCCCCGGGCCACCGAACACCCGTGACCAAAGCGCACATAATCATTCTTATACGATGCGGCCAGACTATACTGCTGGGAAGAAGATCCCCGCCCGAAGGAGGACGCCACGGAGATAACGTCCGAAAGGAAGGAACGCGAACATGGCAGGCGGGCACAAGTCGACAGCACGGAGGAGGGCATGGCTTCTTGTCGGCGCCGCGCTGGCCATCGCCGCGGCCGCCGCCGGGGTCAGACTGGCCCCGGACATCTGGCCGGGCCAGGCGACCCCGCCGCGTCAGCCGGCCGCAAGGGCTGTTGTCTCCGCGCTTCATGACATCTTCGACGCGCGCGCGGCGGCCATCGTGAAAGGCGACCCGTCCACAGTTCGGCCGCTCTACGAGACGGGCGGCCCCGCAAGCGCCCGGAAGGCCCTGGAGCACGAGGAGCGGAAGCTACGGTACGTGCAGGCCTGGGCGTCGAAGCGCAAGGTCACCATCACCGGAGCCGACACCCACCTGCAGGTGAAGTCGGTCGCCCTCGGGCGCAACACCGCGAGCGCGGTGGTGTGGCAGAGCCTCAACGTAAAGTACAGGCCCCCGGGGCGCCCCGCCGCGTCGGACAACCTGTTCGGCATCCGGACCCGCCACAACATTACGCTCGCCCGCAAGGGCGCAAGGTGGCTCGTCCGTGCCGACGACTACACCGATCCCCTCGGCGAGGACACGCTCGCGCCCGAGGTGGCCCCGGCGGCGTCCCTCGAGCCCGCCGACTCCGTGGACTTCGTGTATCCCCCTGGAGACCACCCGACCGCGCCGCTCGAAGGGGCGGCTGCGCGCCCCGGCGGCAGGGCGCGCAGCCAACTGTACAACCGCCGGGGGGCGGTGGCATACGCTGACAGGTACTGCGGGGTCAAGACAGGGCCCGGGCGCGAGTTCGGGTATAACCCTGCATACCACGACTACACCGACATGGGCGGCGACTGCACCAACTTCGTCTCGCAGGTGCTGGGCGACAGCACGGCCGGGGCCCTGCCGCACGACTCAGCTTGGCACTATGACTACACCTCCTCGAAAGGGGGCAGCCGCGCCTGGGTCGAGACCGACGCCTTCGCCGCGCACCTCACCGGGAGCGGCACGGCGCGGCTCCTGGCGCGCGGATCGTTCAGGGACGTGCAGGCTCCGACCCCGGGGTTCCCGAGGGGCGCCCTTGGCGAGCTCGAGCCAGGCGACATCATCGCTTACGAAGAGAAGGGCGAAATACAGCACTTCGCCGTGGTCACGGCGAAGGACGCGTCGGGATACCTCCTTGTCAACACCCACACTGCCGACCGCCACCGCGTGCCCTGGGACCTCGGCTGGGACAGGAACACTATCTTCTGGATCTTCAAGATAACGCGCTGAGGCGGGTCGTGAGGAAAGAAGGAATTAGGAAGGAGTCTAGGAGGAATCTGGCTCAAGTGGGCGAAATAGCTATTTTGGGAAAGCGCGTGACCCTCGCAAAACCACAACCGGCAAAACGAACCATACATTATCGTTTTGCCTCCTGGGAGGTGTAGATGTCTAGACCATCGATTGTCGCGAGATCTCAGGCTCTCTTGGGAAGGCCCTTCGATGCCGGGCTGGGATGCATCTCGTTTCATAGCCGGGCTCACGACTGGATCCCTGAGACACATTACTTGAGGGAGGGGTTGTACGATGAAGCCCAGATTTCTGCTTGTAACGACGATTTGCGTTGCCTTGCTTCTGGCTCTCAGCACAACGGTCCTCGGGGGTGCCTGGAAAGGTACTATCACCATCTGGGACTGCCCGCGCTGGCGTGATGCAAACGACAACCAGTACCACTGGATGGAGCGGAAGATCGCTGAGTTCGAATCTTCGCATCCCGGCGTAAAGATAGAGATGATCAAGGTCCCCTGGGCTGAACTTGCGGAGAAGCTGAACATCGCCATCGCCGCCCGCGACTGGCCCGACATGGCCCCCATCGACATCAGCGGCGGGACAGTGAAGCTCGATCACATCGACCAGGGGGTGCTGGAGCCCATCGACCCGTTTTTCCCCAAGGATGAACTTGCAGACTTCTTCCCCGCAGCTCTCGAGGGCTATACCTACAAGGGCAAGATCTGGGGCGTCCCCCAAGCCATGACCGTGCACGCTCTCCTTCTCAACCTTGATATCTTCAAGGAGCGGGGAGTGGAGCCGCCAGAAAACGGCCGCTGGACCTGGGACGAGTTCGTGGAGAAGATGAAGAAACTGACCTTCGATCGCGACGGCGATGGGAAGATCGACGTATACGGCTTCTCTACCTACGTGCTGAAAGGATACCATGAGATATTCCCCATGCTCTTTATGGACGGGGCGACCTGGTTTGACGAGGCCAGGAACTGGAACCTCAACACCCCTGAGGCTGTGTCTGCCCTAAAGAAGATCGCGGCCCTCAAGTTCGAGCACAAGGTGACGCCCCAGACCATGGGAACAGCGGATGTAGGAGGGACGTTCCAGGCTTTTGCCAACCCCGAGCAGCGCACCGTGGCGGTCGAGCCGTGGGCGAGTTGGGCCATAGCCACGTGTCTGACATCTCCCAAATACAAGATGAACTTCATGGTCGCCGAGTACCCCATCGGGAAACGAGGTAAGCCCATCACCATCAGCGGCACCGGAGGGTTCGTCGTATTCAAGCAGAAAGACAAAGGCAAGCTCGAGACGCTAATGGAGTTCGTGAAGTCCATCACCACGACCGCAGACCAACTGGAGTTCGCGAAGAACTACGGAACGTTCCCGGCCCGCAAGTCGGCGCAGGAGGCCGACCCGTTCGCCGACACCCCACAGATGGCCTTCGCAGCGAAGATGATGGAATATACGATCAGCGTCCCGCGCCACAAGGAGTTCATGCAGATCGACGACAGGCTGCAAGCAGAGTTGCAACTGGTCTTCAACGGTGAGAAGACGCCCGAACAGGCTCTTGAAGACGCCCACCGTGCGATCAAGCGTTATCTCAAGTAGCTCTGGTACCGGACCCGGAGCTTGATCCTCAGGTTCCCCTGGCTGAGCGGGGATGGTGACCTCTTGAGGCATCTTAGGGGCGTCAACCCATCCCCTGCTCAGCTGCGGACGAAATCTCGAACCAGGCCCTTCGCGTGGTTGGTCTCCCTGCTTCGATGAAGGACCGAGATGCCCGCGCATGACGGTTCCATCCCTTACAGGGCAGGGCTTACCAGGAGTTGATGGCTCGTGGGACTACAAAAGATTCTTCAAGACATTGCCAGGCATAAGTGGGACTACCTCTTTGTCCTCCCGAAGTTCGCCGTGTTTGTGGCCTTCATAGGGGTACCCGTTGCGTGGTCGGTTTTCATCTCGTTCCAGGAGTTCGGGGTCTTTCAGACCCGGTGGGTGGGCCTTGACAACTTCCGCGTGGCGTTCGAAGACGACCTCTTCCTCATAGCCCTAAAGAACACTGTCTGGTACGCGCTGATAGTCATGCCAGCGAACGTGCTGATCGCCCTGGTGCTTGCGAGCTTGATCTTCCCGTTGAGCCGCAAGGCCCAGACTTTCTTCCGGGCGGCTTTCTACCTGCCCACCGTCACATCAGCTGTCGTCATCGCGATGGCATGGAAGTATATCTATCAGCCGGACGTCGGCCTGCTCAACGCGTTCCTGCGTATGCTGGGCGCCTCGGGTCGCAACTGGCTCGGGCAGAGCTCGACTGCCATGTGGTCGGTGATAATGATGAGCATCCTCACGCCCCCGGGCGTCGGGATCATCATGTACCTCGCAGCAATGGGGTCGATCCCGAACGAGATCTACGAAGCCGCCACTGTGGACGGGGCAAGCGGTTTTCAGAAGTGGTGGCGTATCACCGTTCCTCTACTGAAACCAACGACCCTTTATCTGGTCGTCCTCGGCACCATAGGGTCGTTCCAGGTGTTCAGCCAGATCATGATCATGACGCGGGGAGGGCCGGGCCATGCCACCAAGGTCCTTGTCTACCTGATCTACGAGACAGCGTTCCGGGACATGGAGTTCGGGCTAGCGGGGGCCTACTCGCTGATGCTGTTTGCCATCATCATGGTCTTCGCTTTCATCCAGTTCAAGTACCTGAACGTTAACCTCGAGTACTATTGATCTAACGACTCTAACGACCCGGCGATATTGGCGAGGAAGCTCGGGGAGGATCGATTCACAGGAGGCGTCCCGGTTATGCAGCGCAGCAGCAAGTTCCTACTGAAAGTCGGCGCGGGCATCGGCTACTTCATACTGGTCGTGGCCGCAGTTGTTTCCCTCCTGCCTCTCCACTGGGTATTTGCGACAGCCCTTCAGTTACACGACGAGGTCATCAGCCATGTGCCTCCCCTGGTGCCACGCGTGGCGTTGGAGTACATCCCGAAGGTCCTGAGCGGCGATGGGGAAGGGGCCAGCCAGTTGCTCTACGATTCGCTGGAAAACCTCCGCATACTCTTCACACGAACGGACATGGTCCGATGGTTCCTCAACAGCCTGATCGTGTCCACCTCGGCCACCGTGACCATACTGTTTCTTGATTCCCTCGCCGCGTACGCCTTTGCGAAGAAGCAGTTCCCCGGGCGGGATCTCCTATTCTGGATCATGATCAGCACGATGATGATCCCGGGGCACGTGACCCTGGTACCGATGTTCCGGATCATCGCCGTTCTTGGCCTCCGCGACAACCTCCTAGGTGTTATCCTCCCTGATATCGCGATGGTGTTCGGCGTTTTCCTGCTGCGCCAGTTCATGAGGACGATCCCTACGGAGCTGCTGGATGCTGCCAAGATAGACGGCGCCTCAGAGTTCGGCATCTACTCGCGGGTGATGCTGCCCCTCGCCAAGCCGGGCATTGCCACTCTCGGCATTCTCACGTTCAACGCGACGTGGAACTCGTTCCTTTGGCCTCTCATCGTCCTCAACAAGTCACAGGTCATGACGTTGCAGGTCGGGCTGAAAACCCTGCTAGATAGGAACCTCGTTGACTACGGCATGCAGATGAGCGGTGCAGCCGTGGCCGCTTTCCCGGTGATCATAGTGTTCCTGTTCTTCCAGGGGTATTTTGTGAAGGGGCTGACCCTTGGAAGCCTCAAAGGCTGATCTTCGCCCAGTCCCTTCGAACACGGCCTCATGGGCAAGTCGAGCCACACAGACCGCTACCGCGTGCCCTGGCCGCTCCCGCCGCGGGTCCCGGACCCACCCTCGCCTGCGGCGCACACCAGGGCCGCCTCCACTTCCCGGGAGACGGCGTCCCTGATCTCCTCGAGCGCCGTGGGGCTTTCGGCCTCGAACCTGAGCACGAGGACGGGCTGGGTGTTGGAGGCCCGCACGAGGCCCCACCCGCGAGCGAACCGGATCCGCGCGCCGTCCACGCAGTCGACCTCGTGCTCGCGGCCGAACGCGGCCGCCACGCGCTCCACCACCGCCTTCTTCGCGGCCTCGGGGCAGTCCACGCGGATCTCGGGCGTGTTGTACATCCTCGGCAGCGTCCTCACGAAGTCGTCGAGAGAGCGGCCTGAGCGGGACAGGAGATCCAGGAGCCGCGCCCCCGCATATATGGCGTCGTCGTACCCGTGATACCTGTCGGCGAAGAACAGGTGGCCGCTCATCTCGCCGGCGAGAAGCGCGCCTTCCTCTTTGAGCTTGGCTTTGATGAGGGAGTGGCCGACCTTCCACATGATAGGCACGCCCCCCGCCTTCCTGACCTCGTCGAAGAGCGCCTCCGAGCACTTCACCTCGCCGATGATCTTCGCCCCCGGGCGCGTCGCGAGGATATCCCGGGCGAACAGGATGAGAAGCTGGTCGCCCCACAGGATGGTGCCGTCACCGGCCGCCACGCCGATGCGGTCGGCGTCGCCGTCGAACGCGATGCCAAGCTCGGCCCGGGCCCTGCCGACCTCTTCGATGAGGTCCTGGAGGTTCGCGGGGATGGTGGGGTCGGGGTGGTGGTGCGGGAACCTGCCGTCAGGCTCGGAATAGAGACCCACGACATCATGGCCCAGGGACCTGTAGAGGTCGAGGGCAACGATGTTGCCCGTCCCGTTCCCCGCGTCGACCACGGCCTTCACTCGGCGGCGACCTGCAACTCCAGCATGCAACCCCGCGCCTGCGCTCCTCCCGACGCCCCAGGCTGCAAGATCCTCCGCGATCGTCATGATGTAGGCGTCGTTGACGGACGCGTCAAGATGAGACCCCGAGCCGTCCACGAATTCGCCCTGAAGCATGATCCTCTTTATCTGCTGGATGGCGTCCCCGTATATGGTGGTCCTGCCGAGGCACACCTTGAAGCCGTTTTCGTCGGGGGGGTTGTGGCTTCCCGTGATCATGACGCCGCCGCCGACATCGAGGTTGAAGAGGGAGAAGTAGAGAACCGGCGTCGGCAAGAGCCCGATGTCGAGGACGTTTACGCCGCTTTCCACGAGGCCGCGGGCGATCTCGTCCCGGAACGTCGGCGAGCTTGTGCGGGCGTCGCGCCCGATCGACACCGACCCGACCCCATGATGCTGGTAGAAGGTCCCGAGCGCCCTTCCTAGCCAGTAGACGAACGCGGCCGAAAGCTCCTTGCCCACCACGCCTCGAATGTCATACTCGCGGAACACATAGTCCGGCACGTGCACGGGAGTGCGCGCCCCGCTCCTGTCGCAGTGTCCATGCCCAATTCCCACCTGAAACCCACACTTCCCTTCAGAGCCGGCTCGCGACGGGGCTCTCCCGCGCACACCGAAGATTCCATGAGATCTCGCACCTCAAGGAGCGCCTTCCGCGATGCGCTCGCAGAAAAGTGGTCATTCCGCGGCCATTCCGGCCGACAAATTGGCTATTCCACGACCATCCCGGCTGACACACATGATGACTCTGCAACCGAATGCTCGCTCACGCTAACTCGCCCCCATGTAGTCCCCATGTAGTATAGGACGACCGTCCGGCCGGGGTGCATTCCACCGTGATGTGTTTGACATAAAAAGCGATTGTCCTTCGAGCGAGCGGGAAGGTGTGCCTGGTGGCGGGCGCCGGCCACCCCTCTTGCATCACTCCGGCCGACGCCTCGACCTCGCCGCCCCCCGCCCTGACACCACCCGCGACCTGCCGGCGAATCTTGAGAAGATCTTGACATCCGCCCCGCAGGTTCTTGAAACACGCGAGTTACAATGGTTTCGAAAGGAGGTGCCGGATAATGTTCCGGTCAAGGATACACAACGCAGCCATCGCAGGCGCACTCGCCCTTGCGGTGGCGCTCACCGGCGCCGCAGGAGCAGCCTTCGCACAGGAGACCGCGGCGCCCCAGCAGCAGCCCGCAGCAACGGGCATAGTGCCGACGGCGCCCGCCAACCCGTGGTTCGGCGGTGCCCAGAGGACGGGCTGGCCTGGCCCGCTCGTGACGAGGATCGCGGACATTCTCGAGATGAAGGTGGAGGATCTCGTCGCAGCGAGGCAGCAAGGCAAGTCTTTCGTTGACATCGCGAAGGAAAGAGGCGTAAGCGAGGCCGAGCTCTTGGACGCCCTCATGGCCCAGGTCAAGGCCTACGTTGACGGCCTCGTCGCGAGCGGCAGGATGACCCAGGCCCAGGCTGAGCAGGTGCTCGCGAATGTGCCCACCAACCTTCAGGCCGCCGTCACCCGGACCGCCGTCGGCCCACAGGGGGCAGGCCTCAGGATAGGCCGCGGCCCCGCGGCCGGCAGGCGTGCCGGTGCTGGTGCCTCCAGTGGCGCGTTCGGGCGTGGCGCCCGCGCAGGGTTCGGCATGGGCTACCGTCACGGATTCAAGCAGGGATTCAGACGCGGCTTCGGGATGGGCATGGGTCTCGGCCAGGGCCAGGGCCCGGCAGGATGTCCCTTCTGGCAGCAGAATCAGAATACCAGCAACCAGCCAAGCAACTAGCCTGGTCCGCACAACATCATCTCCTCGCAAGGGAAGGCCTTCGGGCCTTCCCTTGCAACTTCGGGCGTAATCGGGCACAATGATCTCAGGTGAGCCTGCCACCGCGAGCATGAACCATAGACGAGGCCAGGTGGAAACCGGCCACAACAGGGGGACGGATACCGGGCACCTCGCCGGAGAAGGAGGCCTTCCGTGGACAAGCCGCGCATACTTGTGATAGATGATGAGGCCGCGATAGGCACCATGGTTGAGGACTACCTGGAGGCACAGGGCTACAAGGTGGACTGGGCGTCCGACGGGCCGTCCGGCCTCGACGTCTTCCGCAGGACGCACCCGGACCTCATCATCCTCGACCTCATGCTGCCCGGGAGGAGCGGGCTCGACGTCTGCCGAGATATCAGGGCATTAAGCAGTGTGCCTGTCATCATGCTCACGGCGAAGTCCGAGGAGATCGACCGCGTCGTCGGGCTCGAGCTTGGCGCGGATGACTATGTCACGAAGCCGTTCAGCCTGCGCGAGCTCGCCGCACGCGTGCGGGCGGTCCTGAGGCGAACCGGCAAGGACGTCGCGGACCCGGGAAGCGCCGTCCTTCAGGTCGGTGACATCACCATCGACACCGACCGCCACGAGGTCACGGTCGCGGGGCGCCCGGTGGCCCTTACGCCGACAGAGTTCGCCATCTTGAGCTTTCTCGCCGAACGCCCGGGCAGGGTCGCAAGCCGCCTGCAGCTTGTGAACGCCGTGCTCGGGGAGGCCTACGCCGGATATGAAAGGTCGATCGACACTCACGTGAGCAACCTGCGAAGGAAGATCGAGGAGGACCCCTCGAACCCCAGGCGGCTTCTCACAGTGTACGGCCTCGGCTACAAGCTGGCCGAGCCCGGCGGGCGAGGCTAGTCACCGGCCCCGAGATCGAGATCATCGCCGGCCCTCCAGGGCTTGCCGATGTTTCACTCCGAAAACGGCGCCGCAGGCGCAGCGCTTCGAGAAAACCTGCGCGGACCGGCCAGCCGCGCCATGCCACGTCCCCCGCGGCGACGAGACGGCGCAGAGAGGATGGCAGCGTGATGACCATCGGGCGGAAGATCTCCATAGCGTTCGTGGCAGTAGCCGTGTGCGGGGCCCTTCTCACCGCGGTTGTGGCGAATACCGCAACGCGATCGGTGTTCGACTGGTATGTCCAGGGAGCCACAGTGGCCCGCGCCGGGCAGTGGCGTGACCTCTTCGCCGCCTACTACGCGCAACGGGGCTCGTGGTCCGGAGTAGACGTCCTCGTGCATTCGGCGGGCGCGGGGCCTGTGCGCGGCAGGGGGTTCGGCAGGCGATGGGCGGGCGATCCCGCTGCGGCGACCAGGGGTGAGCGGGTGGTGCTTGCCGATGTGACCGGCACGGTCGTGGCGGACTCTGAAGGGGCGGCCACGGGTTCGGTCCTCGGTGAGGAGGCCGCCCGGTTCTCGCTGCCCATCGTCGTGGACGGCAGGCACGTCGGCACCGTAGCCCTGGTGACCCCGCTCCAGAGGGGGCTCGTGACGCTGGAGGCGGAGTTCCTGCGCCGCGTGACGGTTTCGACCCTCCTCGGGGCGGTCCTGGCCGCGCTCCTCGGGGCAGCGCTCGCATCCACGTTCTCGCGGCAGATATCCGCGCCCCTCGGCGAGCTTGCGCGCGCGGCGGGTCGCGTCGCGCGGCGCGACTTCAGCGTGCCGATCCAGGCCGAGCCGGAGGGGGAGATCGGGGACGTGGCGCGCGCGTTCAACCTCATGCAGGATAGCCTCAGAGCAAGCGAGGACGCTCGCCACAAGCTCATGGCCGACGTGGCCCACGAGTTGCGTACGCCCCTCGCCGTTCTGCGCGGTAACCTGGAGTCGCTCCAGGAAGGCGTGGCCGAGGCGACCCCGGAGATGATCGTCTCCCTGCACGACGAGGTGATGCGCCTATCACGGATAGTGCAGGATCTCCTCAACCTGGGCCAGATGGAATCGGGCGGCTTCCCGCTGCACCTCGAGCCCACACAGGTAGGTGAGGTGATCACGCGCGTGGCGTCGGTATTTGGTCCGGAGGCGGAGTCGCGAGGGATCCGGCTCAAGGCAGAGGTGGAGCCGGGCC
Organism: Firmicutes bacterium UBA6811; assembly: GCA_002452295.1. Taxonomy (GTDB): domain Bacteria; phylum Bacillota; class SHA-98; order UBA4971; family UBA4971; genus UBA6256. Next base: position 76,268 of record DKEX01000107.1, read on the forward strand.
TCCCTGTGGTCCAGGCGGACCCGGATCGCATGGCCCAGGTGCTCGTGAACCTCCTCGGCAACGCCATGCGCCACACGCCCGACGGCGGCGTGGTTGCCGTGTCGGCCCGCCGGCACGACGGGGGCGTCGCCGTGTCCGTGCGCGATACGGGGCCAGGGATAGCCGAAGAGGACCTTCCCCACGTGTTCGACAGGTTCTAC
>DKEX01000072.1:0-12555 GCA_002452295.1 Firmicutes bacterium UBA6811
TAACATTAACTGGTAAACCGATCACGGATGGTTTCAAAAGGACTGCGCGGGATGCAGTTCTAAGACTGACGGCTGTAAGTTCTTGAAGTGCCTGGACGGACGGAGCCTCTAACATTGTGGTGAACGTTTCGACAGCTGTGTTTGTGATAGCGACAAGAAATGGTACAATATGCATTGGCATAATATGCATAACGGTGAATGCCTCAGGGGGTGGGCGGATGGCCATTTCCGAGGTGGAGCGGAAAAGAATAAGGGCTTACTGGAAGGAGCGTCGTGAACGCGAGGAAGAAGGCGCGCGGCGAAGTCGGCAGGAGGCCTGGGAAAAGGCGCGAATGGTGGCAGCCCGACTTAAAGAGGAATGGGGAGCGAAGCAAGTTCTTCTCTATGGTTCTTTGGCGCGGGAGGGGGCCTTTGATCATCTTTCTGACATCGACCTCTTTGTGGTGGGCTTGCCAACAGGCCAGGATTATTGGCGAATGCTGGCGGAGTGCAGAGAACTGGCGCGGCCATTTCCGGTGAGTATTGTCCCTGAGGAAGATGCCTTCCCATCGTTGCGGCAAAAGGTGTTACGGGAGGGAAAAGCGTTATGATCCCAGTTGACCTTCTAATTGTTGAACAAAGAATTAGGGAAGAGCTTCGGAATCTGGCCCGCCTTTACGAAAGCCTGGAGAAAAGAACGCTTCTCCAAGACTCGCGTCGGCGGCGCCTTGAGCTGCAAGACGAATGGCTGGCAAGGGCGGTTGGCTCGGTTCTGCATGATTTCTACTCGGCAATCGAGAAAACTTTTCGAGTCATCGCGCGAGACCTAGACGGTAGGGTTCCGAGTGGTTCTGAATGGCACAGTGAACTCTTGACGCAGATGGCAATCGCCATTCCAGGCACCCGTCCCGCAGTGATTTCTGCAGAACTAGCTGGTAGCCTCAACGAGCTTTTGGGTTTTCGGCATGTCTTTCGAAATGTGTACGGCTTTCATCTGGCAGCCGAAAAAATAGATCTGCTCTTAGAGAAATTGCCGCAAATCTACAGGGAATATGAGCGGGAGATAAACGGGTTTCTCCAGACCATGCATAGTATCCTGGCAGGAACCGCCGAGTAGGAGATAACTGGCGAGCAGTGGCGCGGCTGGTCATAGCGAACTGCCTGCTATGAGCGGAGATACATCGGTGAAGAGGTGGATTTGCATGCTCTGACCATGGCGTGGGCGAGAGGATCAAATGATACTCGGACCGATTGGTGGCCAATGAATGATTGGCTCGTTACGAGATGACCCGTGCGTCGACGGGGTCATCCATGTTCATAAGAAACTTGTAACCGAAGTATTAGGACTCGACGGGCGCCTTGTGCGCCTCGCAGACCTCAGCGATCTTCCTGCTTTGCTAGCGTGATCAGGGCCCGGAGCGCCAGGGCGTAACCGAGAGGGCCGAGGCCAGAGATCTGACCACGTGCCACAGGGGCGATCACCGAGTGTCGGCGGAACTCCTCGCGGCCGTAAATGTTCGAGAGATGGACTTCGATAGTGGGAAGCCCGCTGCCTGCGATGGCGTCGCGGATTGCGATGCTATAGTGGGTATACGCCCCGGGGTTGATGACGAGACCGTCGCAGCGGTCGGCGGCGTCCCATATGAAGCTCACGATCTCGCCCTCGTGGTTCGTCTGGTGGATCTCGACGGCTACGCCGAGGGCTCGCGCTTCCTGTTCGATAAGGGCGTTGACATCGTGGAGCGTCTGGCGCCCGTAGATGGCCGGCTCCCGCGTGCCCAGCCGATCCAGGTTCGGGCCGTGGATCACCATGATGATTGCACCTGTCACGTTCTTCCCCCCAGTCTTTTGTGTGTTTCGTGCTCCATTCTCATTTCGGAGGTGCTCTGCACTGCCTCTGCCTGGTCGTGCCCGGTACCGCTGAAGGACGAAAGCGCGTCAGACGCTTTCGTATCGGGCTGTGTGCGGTGGCAACCATTTTGCCAGGTCGGGCGCAAAGGTGGCAGTGGGCTTACCACTTGCACGCTCGTCCTGATGATTTTGCCACCACCTCATTCATCAGAGCTTCTGCCGCCGGGCCGTCGCAGACGGAGCATTTTCCTATGGAGAGCGGCAGCACGACCCGAAGCCCGCCCCCACGGGCTTTCTTGTCCAGGGCCATCGCAGCCAGGATGGATTCGCGGAGGGCGCCGTCGTCCGCATGTGGGACCGACGTCGGCAGCCCGAGCCCCGCGAGCAGGCGGATTACCCGGCCCGAGGTCTCCTCCTGCAGGTAGCCGAGGCGGGCGGATGCCCGACAGGCGGCGGCAAGGCCAATCGCCACGGACTCTCCGTGGGTCCAGCGTCGAAACCCGCCGGCCCGCTCGATGGCGTGGCCCAGTGTGTGGCCGAGGTTGAGCAGCAGCCGGTCTCCTGCATCGCGCTCGTCCATGGCGACGATCCCGGCCTTAACCATGACCGCCGTGCGGATGATGTCCCGCAGCAGGGCGGGTTCCTGCTGGAGGGCCCGCGCAGCAGCGAACCTGGCGGCGCGCGGACGCCGGAAGCTGGTGCTGCGGCACCCATCAGTCCCATGGGTGTCGGCGCCGCCCGCTACCCGGGCCACGTGCTCCAGGATTTCGAAGAGACCCGGGTCCCCGATGACCGCGGCCTTGACCACTTCCGCGAGCCCGCTCGTGAGATCACGCAAGGGCAACGTCCCCAGGGTGGCGATGTCTGCTATCACGGCTACAGGCTGCCAGAACGTGCCCGCCAGGTTCTTGGCGGCCCGAAGGTTGATAGCGGTTTTCCCACCTACCGCGCTATCCACCATAGCCAGCAGCGTAGTGGGCACGTGGACCAGCCTCAAGCCGCGCATATATGTGGAAGCGAAGAACCCCGCCACGTCGCCGACGGTGCCGCCTCCAAGGGCGATCACCAGCAAGTCGCGGCGGGCACCGGAGGCTGCTGCAAGGTCGTACAGCCTCCCCAGGGCGGGAAGGCTTTTAGCTCGCTCGCCATTGGGGACCATGGCCCACACGATACGTGCGTTTCGGCCGAGCCAGTTGCGGAGGCCCTCCTCGAGCGATGTCCCGAAGAGAGAGCGAAGGAGTGGGGCGGTGATCACGATGGTCGTGCCCGGCGGCGCTTCACCGTCGGGGCACGGGCGCTCGAACGCTGCTTCATATGTGTCGGAGCGCGAGAGCAGGCTGTGTCCCAAGAGATACGCGTAGACGGCAGAGCCTGCAGCGATGTCCAGCACACGGCCTTCGTGGCGATACGCGTGTGCGACGGCTGTGCTCTGGGGGAACGCCACTTCGCACCGAGCGACTTGGTGGGCGACGCCAACTTCGCCAGCAGTATCGGCGATGTGCCACGTAGACTCCCGTACCGGCCCGGAGCCACCACCATCGAAGCGCAAAAACGCCGGGTGCGTTTCCAACATGCTCATCCATCTCTGGCGTTGCCTGGCACGATCGATCAATGGAGATGAACCACCCGCGGTTATCGTAGGGTCTGCGACAATCGTAGGAGAACCGGGGGCAGCCGAAGTCTCCCCGCAGGCCCCTGCTTCATTCGCAAAGGGCTGTCGCGCCGCCGACCGAGCCACTTCCCGGGCGATCTCCTCGGGGCGCTTGCCGTCGGTGTCAATCGTGACGTGTGCCTGTCGATACCCGCGCTCGCGCATGCTCATGAGGGATCGCACTTGCTCAAGCTCGGCCCTTCCCTCCAGCACAGGCCTGGCGTGTATGCTCGCGGCTCCCTCGGCCTGGAGACGGGCGAGGACATTCTCTGGAGATGTGCGCAGCCACACCATAACGCCCGCGCGCTTCAGCGCGTTGATGTTGCGCTGGTCCATGAGGGCTCCGCCACCCAGGGAGATGACAGTGTTATTGAGCCTCGAGGCCTGCCTTACCGCCCGGGCCTCCAGGCGCCTGAACCAGGTCTCCCCGCGTGTTCGGAAAATCTCGCTGATGACGGCGCCCGCCTCCGCTTCAATGAGGGCGTCGGTATCGAGAAACGCCATCCCGAGCATCGCAGCAAGGCATCTTCCGACGGAGGACTTGCCTGTCCCCATGAACCCCGCGAGCATGATGTTTGTGCCCGAGTTCCGGTCGTTCGCCACTCACACTGACCCCCTGCACCTCTGGGCCACCTCGTCGAGATAGACCTTCAAGCGTGCCGCTATCTCTGCAACGCTATCGCCCCCGAACTTCGCAAGGAAGGCATCTGCCAGCACCAGGGCCACCATGGCTTCAGCAACCACCGCGCAGGCCGGGACGGCGCAGGTGTCGGCGCGCTCATAGTGAGCGACGCCCTCACGCCTCGTGCCCAGCTCAACTGAGCGCAATGGCGCTTTCATCGTGTTTATCGGCTTCATCACCGCGCCGAGCCACAGCGGCATTCCGCTTGTCATCCCGCCTTCGAGGCCGCCTCCGTGGTTCGAAAGCCTTCTGATGCCTGTGAGGTCTGCAATTGGCGCAGAGGAAGTGGCACCTTCAGGTGACTTGGCCACCATCTGGTCTGCAGCGGCGCAGCCCATGATCTCGGCCAGGCGAAAGCCATCGCCGATCTCCGCGCCCCTGACCCCCGGTATGCTCATGACTGCTTGAGCAAGCCTGCCGTCGAGGCGCAGATCCCACTGAGTATAGGTGCCAAGGCCGGGTGGAAGCCCCCATGCGATGACCTGGAAAACTCCCCCGACGGTCTGCCCCAGCGATGCGGCTTCATCGATCCGCCGCATCATTCTCCCGGCGGCTTCAGTATCGGCACATCGTACCAGGGACGATTCCACCGCGTCCAAAAACGCGGGGCCGGGTGGGCTAGTTAGTATGGAGTCTGGAAGAGGGGCCCATTCACCCCCGATGCAAAGCACGTGGGAGGCAATGGTGACGCCGAATTCCGCCAGAAGGCGCCTCGCAACTGCTCCGGCTGCTACCCTGGCCGTGGTTTCTCTCGCGCTTGCCCGTTCAAGGACATTTCTCATGTCATCGTGCCCGAACTTAAGCACTCCCGCCAGGTCGGCGTGCCCAGGCCTGGGCATCGTGATGGGATCCCGCCTCGCGGTGCCGGTCAGGACGGTTGCTACCTGGCCAGCGGTTGGGCTGCATTGTTCGTCTGAGCCATCACCCCAGGGACTCATCACGTCCATCCAGTTGGGGTAATCCAGATTCGGGATCTCAATTGCAATGGGTGAACCCAGGGTTAACCCGCCGCGAATGCCTGCTGTAACTCGCGCGCGGTCGTGCTCGATCTCCATGCGTCGCCCACGCCCGTACCCCTTTTGTCGCCGGGCGAGGTCGCGGTGGATGTCGTCGAGCGTGAGCCGGAGGCCCGCAGGGACTCCGTCCAGTATCACGGTAAGTGCAGGACCGTGCGACTCACCAGCCGTCAGAAACCTGAGCGAACCCAAGCTGGTCACCTCCCGGCACACCGTCCCGGGCTGCCGCGGACAGAAGTGCTGCTTGCATCACACCGACGGGCGCGCACCTGCCCGTCCACGCCTCGAAGGCTGGAACAGCCTGGTACAGCAGGACCTCAAGCCCGGACACAACCGGGAGCCCCAGAGCCTGCCCCTGCTGGAGGAACCCGGTCACGGCGGGCCTGTAAACCATGTCGCAGAACACACAATCGCGGGACAAGCGAAGCCTGCCGAGCGTTTCAACAGGGATCGGGCTTGCTCCTGGCTTGCGCGTCACAGGGGTTGCATTGACCACAACTCCGGCGCCCTCCATGACATCTGCCAGGAGACGCGCGTCCTCGTCCTCGTGAAACCACCGGTGTACGCTAGCCCTCAACTTGCCGGCGCCCCCAGCGGACATCGAGTTCACCAGGGCCGCGGCCCGGTCCAGGCTGCGGTTGAGCACGACGATCTCACAGGCTCCGGCCTGAACGAGACCAGCAGCGCAGCCTCTGGCTGCCCCGCCTGCTCCGAAAAACACCACCTTGCGGCCCGTGGGCGTTGCCCCCTTCGCTGCGAGGGCCTGGAGTAGCCCACAGCCATCTGTATTGTCGCCGGTAAGGAGACCGTCTTTCTTAATGATGGTGTTCACAGCTCTGGCAGCCTTAGCCCTGGGAGTGAGGGCATCCACCAGGGCCAGGACGTCCTCCTTGTGCGGCATCGTGACGTTTGCGCCGGCAACGGAGGGCGACCCGAGTACAGCGCGGGCAACCGAAAGGCAGCCTGGAGGGATATCGAGAGGCAGGTACCGCCAGTTGAGCCCAACGGCGCGGAATCCCGCTTCGTGCACAACGGGAGAGAGGCTCGACCACGCGGGCCAGCCCAAGAGCACTACGACCTTCATCCTCGTTGCTTCTGCTTCCCTCAACAAGGTTAACCCTCCTTACCGAGGTGCCCGGGGTCAGTAGGCGTTGCTCGGCGGCTGGCGGTGGGCGGCGCCAGACAGCCAGCAGCGGGTTGTTCTACCCCGGGGCTCCCCCACGATGAGGGAATTGAGATCACCCAGAAAGTCGGGGTATGAGACCGAGACGCAGTCCCACTCCTCCACCACCGTCGTCCCGCTTGCCACAAGCCCCGCCACGGCAAGCGCCATGGCCATGCGGTGGTCACCGCGGGCCGACACCCGCGTGCCGCGTAGAGGCGAAGGCTGGATGCGAAGGGAGTCCCCGTCCTGCTCGACGCGCGCCCCCATTCTTGAGAGCTCCTCAATTGTGGCAGCGACCCTGTCGGTCTCCTTGACTCTGAGTTCACCTATGCCGTGGATCGACGAGGGAGTGCTCGCCGTGCAGGCCATGACGGCAAAGATCGGGACCTCGTCGATCATCGAGGGAACGGCCTCGGGCGGGATGTGCACGCCCACAAGGTTGCTGTGCTCGACGTGGATGTCTGCAACGGGCTCAGGCCCGTTGCACTCCACGTGCTCGATGCTGACCTGTGCGCCCATGCCAGCAAGGACGCGCACGAATTCCAGGCGCGTCGGGTTCGCCGAAACGCGCACAGCGGTCGCTTTCGATCCTGGGAGCGCTGCGGCGGCCGCGAGCAAGAATGCAGCAGACGACAGGTCGCCAGGGATGACGAGCCTGAATGGCCGAGGAGCCTGCCCGCCGTCCACGGAGATCTCGGGGGCGACGCCACCGCCTGCGACGTCTGCAGCCCATGGCAGGCACGCACGGGGTGGGTCTGGCGAGCACATACCCGGGAAGCTTGCAGCGCCGGCGCCCGGGAGGCGCTTCTTCACGCGGACCCCTGCAAACTCCAGCAGCCGCTCGGTGTGGTCGCGGGACGGCGCAGGCTCAACCACGGTCGTCGTGCCATCCGTGTAAAGCCCTGCAAGCAGGATGCACGATTTCACCTGCGCGCTCGCCACTGGCAGGACGTGCCTCCGGGCGAGCAGGCCCGTGCCCCCGAAGCCCCTGATGACAAGCGGGGCCAGCGCACCGCCTGCCCGGCCGTCCACCATTGCCCCCATCACCCGCAGGGGACCGGTTATCCTTCCCATGGGCCGTCGCCTGAGGGACGCATCCCCGGTCAGGACGAAAAGGCCGTTTTGACCTGCAAGGATCCCTGCGAGAAGCCTCATCGTCGTGCCCGAGTTGCCGGCATCGAGCACGTTCTCGGGCTCTTGCAGGCCGCATAGGCCACGCCCAGAGACGACGAGGGAGTCCACCTTCTCTCGCACGCCGACCCCGAGCGCCTGCAGGCATCTCAGCGTGGAGGCGCAATCCTGGCTGCGGGGGTAATTGCAGATGATCGAATCGCCTTCGCAGATGGCGGCCAGCATAGCAGCCCGATGGGCTATGGACTTGTCTCCCGGGGGCTCAAAGCTTCCGCGGAGCGTGGCACCGCCCGTTATCCACAGCTCTGGCTGCGATCCTGTTGCGCTGCCCCCTTTGGGACACACCTCCAGGTGCGTACCCGGATGCCTTCCCGGCTGAGCCCCTATGCTCGCCTCTATGCTAGTATTTACGCCTGTCCCCGCGCCCGCACCCGCTCCTACGCGCTCCTGTTGGAGCGGGACCCTCAGTGCATCGGGCTTGCCCACGCGCACGCGCCTCCCTTCCGGGCAGCCTCTCCGCGATCTTGCGCTCTGCCCGCCAGCCTCTCTCGGTCAAGCCAGGCCTGCCGACTCGCACGGGCCTGCGAGAGAAAGTCCCGAACCGCCCCTGGCCCAGATGTGTCCGCACCCCGGAGCGCTTCTGCGATGAGCCGTCGGACTTCGTCCAGCTCGCACTGGAACTCACCCAGAGCGTCGAGGACCCGCGCAGCGTTCGCCACCAGCATCCCGGCGCCCATCTCAGGGTTGCCGGACGCGACTCGAGTTGTGTCGCGGAAGCCCCCAGATGCCAGGTCCCATATAGACGGCTGGATCGCTGCCCGTTTCCCGGCGACCTGAGCCAGGCATGCTGCGACAACAAGTGGCAGGTGGCTCGTCGCTGCTACCACGCCGTCATGGTCGTCGGGGTCCACAACCTGTGGGACTGCCCCGGCTGCCTCGCAGGCTCCCTTGACCGCCTGAACGGCGCAGTCATCTGCCCATTCAGCCGGGGTAAGTACGTAATGGCATCCTCTCAGCAAACCCTCCGTAGCATGTTCGATGCCTTCGTGCTCGCTTCCGGCCATGGGATGGCCTCCCACGAACGGAACATCGGGCGCGAGGTGCTCCCGGGCGAGCAAGATCACATAGCCTTTCGCGCCTCCCACATCTGTAACGACGGTCCTGGAAGCCGCTCCTTTACCATCACCTTCGCCCTTACCCTCGCTCCCGCTATCGGCTTCCCTGTCGTTCTTGCACCGCTCCGCGTGTTCGTGGCACCCCCGGGAGCCCCTCAGGTGGCGCCCGAGTTCTGCGAACACCAGGGGCATTGCGAAGAGCGGCGTCGCCACGACGACGAGGTCTGCCCCGGCTGCCCCGTCCAGCGATTTGGCGGCACGGTCTATCGCCCCAAGCGCGAGAGCGCGGTCCAGGCAGTGCGCCTCGATATCGAACCCGTCCACGGTGTAACGCCCCGAGGCACGAAGCGCCATTCCAAGAGAGCCTCCGATGAGCCCGAGGCCGACCACGAATACTTTCGCCCTGCCATTGTGTTCCGATCTTGCCGAGCCTGCCGAACTCGATGGCATTACACACATCATTCCTCTCATTCTCCTTCTCCGGATGCCTTCCACAGGGTTCCTGCATCCCCGAGTTTGTCGGCATGCTCGGCCATACGGTCGCGGCTGGCTGTTGTCTTGCGCGCCCGCGGTGCGGCGATGCTGCGACTGACCGCCCTTGCTACCGGCTCCAGCCTGCTCATCATGTCTGCGAAGGCCTCCGGCTTCAGCGACTGCGGACCATCTGAGAGGGCTGATGCGGGATCGTCGTGCACCTCCACCATCAGCCCGTCCGCGCCGCACGCAACGGCTGCGAGAGTCATCGGTATGACCATGTCGGAGCGGCCGGTGGCATGGCTCGGGTCCACTATGACCGGGAGGTGGCTCAGTTTCTTGGCAACTGCCACCGCCGAAAGGTCCAGCGTGTTCCGGGTAGACGTCTCGAACGTCCTGATGCCCCTCTCGCACAGGATCACCTCCTGGTTGCCCGCCGAGAGGATATACTCGGCGGCCATCAGCCACTCTTCGACCGAGGACATCATCCCTCTTTTCAGGATCACAGGCTTCGGCTGGCGGCCGACCTCGTGAAGGAGGGCGTAGTTGAGCATGTTCCTTGACCCGATCTGCAAGACGTCTGCGTATGCAGCGACCAGTTCGACGTCCTGCGGCGACACGACCTCGGTGATCACCGGCAGACCAGTAAGTTCGCGCGCCTTCGCAAGGATGTGCAGGCCCGGCTCGCCGAGGCCCTGAAACGAGTATGGGGACGTGCGTGGCTTGAACGCTCCGCCCCGGAGCACGGCGGCGCCCGCGTGGGCGACGAAGGACGCTATCCGTAGCATCGACTCCTCGCTCTCGACTGCGCAGGGACCAGCGATCACCGGGACCTCCTCGCTTCCGAAGAGGACATCCCCTACTGGAATAGGACGGTGGGAGGGCATGAACTCCCTGCTTGCGAGCTTGAACGGCTGCAGGATGCGCACCACGCGCTCGACACCCGGCAAGAATGCGATGGTATCGGGGTCGAGCCTGCGGACGTCGCCGATGAGTCCGACTATCGTGCGTTCCTCTCCCCTGGAGATATGTAACTTTAAGCCTGCGTTTTCTACGAGCCGTACGACACCCTGGATCTCGTCCTCAGATGCATGCTGCCTCATGATGACTATCATGTGTCGACCTCCTCCAGAGCGGCGAGGGGCTGGGGTGCTCCATTGAGCGTTTCGTCCTCCCGCACAAAGTCCGGGCGAAGCGCGGCGGCCTCCCCGAGGTAAACGTGGGTTGGCCTGCACATGGCCCGACGGAAGAGCCTGTCTCTTGTTGGGCATAGAGCCGGAACGCCGCTCAGAGCCGCCGCGCCGCGCCGACGGCCTCGTCTTCTCGGGCAGGCAGGGAACTCGCTAGGTTTCCTGCAGAGCAGCAGCACCCTTATGCATCTTGTAAGGGCGCCTTCCACCGGGATCTCCAGGGCGCACATCATGGGCACACTGTCCCATCCCATGGCTCTTGCTGCCGCGGCTGGGAATGCGGCGTTGACATCGGGCGTCACGGTGAAGAACGCGAAGATTATGGAGTCGGTGCGAAGACGGTTCCTGGCCGTGATGGCGCGAAGGAGCCTTATCGTTGCCTCATGCACGCTGTTCTTGCTGTTGGCAACCGGCGCCACCGCGCCTCTTACTGCAAAAATATCGCCGGTCAAAGTCACTCGGTCACTCGCTCCTCTCGAACGAAGCAGAGCAGGGAAGGTGGGAGTAAGGGAAGCTAGTAAAGAAGAGGGAACACAAAAGGGCTACCCCGCTAGGGGTAACCCTCCGCGCTAGCTTGACGCCGCCTATCGTTCATGCCAGAAGGAACTGGCATCCGTCCTGCTGCCCGCTGACTTACCCGGCGTGCGCCAGCTGAAGCGTCTGCCGGACACGTGTGGCGACGCGTGATGAAGGCCCCTACCGTCCTACCGTCCTGCCGAACCCGTATGCAACTGTCACAGCTCTACTGCATCCACGCCAGGCCCAACGAGCATTCCGACACTTGCTCTACCGTCGCATCTACCGTCCTACTTGCCTGGCTGTTGTTCAGAAGTATACCACCTGAAGACGAGCTACGCAATACCTCCAGGGGCAATTTCGCGGTTTTCCTCAAGTAAGGTGTTGCGAATCCTCAAGGAGATACTGCGGCGAGATCTCATGGATGCGCCTCCTCGCGTGACGGTACCGCGTCCAGCAGCGTCAAACCCGACACCGCGGGGCTCGCTGATCCTCCGCTGCTTTCCACGGTAAATGAAGCAATCTTCTTCTGTGGGTTCGGATTCACGATGACCAACGCGTCGACGCCTATCTTTAACCCGTTCCGCGTGATTCCCCGCCAGGCCGGGTAGCGCAGCAGCGACTGGAGCACTGGCTCCGTCCACGCGGCGATCTGGCGCTGGTACTCGAGCGGGGCGGCGAAGGTGCTTCCGTCCTCATACATTGCGACGTATCGGCCCACCGGCATACCCGCAGCAGGCGCAGCGCAGGCCGTGGTGTGGAGCACGGCCAGCGCCGCAGTTGAGGCGTTCAGCGGGATGGTCACCTGTTCAGGTAGCTCCCTGGCAATGCCGCGGTTCACCCGGGTCATCACGGCTCCTGTAGTATGGAACTTGAACGGGCCTACTCGGACGCGAGAATCCGTAGCGCTCGAAATAAGGGCGCTGAGGTCGTACTCTGGCCCCTTGCCGATCCAACCCGAGCCGTCAGGATCGTCCAGCGAGCGAGTGACAAAGGGCCGCAGGTCCACGAGTCGGCCTGATACCGGCTGGTAGGTTGCCGGTAACCAGGCATCGTGGTAGCGCGCGGCCGCGCTCTCATTGGGCTCCGCGAACGGCTCCGCATCGGGATTCCAGAAGGCGGCGGCCGCTCGGAGGTAGGCGATAGCCTGTTCCGCTGGCTATCTGCTGACCACTTCCGTGCTCGTATCCGTTCACGTCGCTTGTTGAAAGCACCGGGCGTTAACGCTATCATAATGGCAGGATCTGGTGAGCCCCTTGGTCCATGAGGAGGGCGTTCGTCATGGGCGATGGTCTGCGAGAAATGGAATTCCTGCAGGGACTCGTCAATCACCTAAAGAGGCTATATCCCGGGAAGATCCGCCTGGTTCAACTATTCGGTTCCCGGGCGAGAGGAGACGCAACACCGGATTCAGACTACGATGTCTTGATCGTGGTGCAGGATAGGTCGGCAATAGATAGGACGCGGATTTATGATTACGTCCCGGAAGTTAACCTCAGATACGGTATCGACTTGTCCCTGAAGATCTACGGTGAAGATGAGTTCGAGCTTTTCAGGAGGACGGGGGTGCCGTTTATCAGGGAAGCCCTCAGAGAGGGGCATGCGCTGTGGAGCCGGTAGATCGCATGCATCTGGCAAAACACCGGCTGCGGATGGCCAGGGCAAAACTCGAGACCGCCGAATTGTTGTTGCGCGAATCTCGCTTTGCTGATGCCGCGTCGCGGGCATATTACGCGCTTCTCCATGCTGCCAGGGCACTCCTTGCTAAGTGAGGGTGCAAAAATG
>DKEX01000072.1:12664-35281 GCA_002452295.1 Firmicutes bacterium UBA6811
GAACTAACGCACCCTCACTTAGCGAGGGCCTCGACTCTAGAAAGCACTCGGGTGTCATTTCCCTCTTTAACCAGCACTTCGTAAGAACCGGGATAGTACCCAGGCACCTGGGCCGGTTGCTGCTTAGCGCCAAGGACTTCCGAGAGGAAAGTGACTACAACGGGTTCTATGTGGTGTCCGCGAAGGACGCTGTTGATGTGGTCGAGCAAACGAGGCTTTTCCTTGATGCAATCGCGCAGTTGCTTGATGATGCTGCGGGGCAATGACGGAGTAATCGTGACCCTGGCTCATCAGTGACCGCAAGTGCTGCATGCTAACTAATCCGCCGGCACAGCCCTGTGCGCTACCGCGAGGCCGACATCGTCGAGGTGGAGGAGGCCGATCTCGAGGAAGACGGCCACCGACAGGTGTTCACCGGACCGGGCAACACCCACCTTGCCGCCGACGTTGAACCCTGCGGCCCGCGGCATGAGCTGCGCGAGCGCCTCCCGCGCCGCCCCGGTCACCGCCCCTTCGTGCGGATGCGAGGCCGAGATGACCCCCTCGCGCTTGGCCGCCACGAGGATGCTCTCGACAGCCTTCGCGATGGACTGCACGAAGGGCCCGCCGATGTCCACGGCCGCAGCGAGAATGCCTTCCTCTGCGAATACCCTCCTCAGATCGCGTTCCTGTTCCCTCGAGACCGACATGGCCATCTGCACCGCCGCTCTTGCAGCCGCGGCGCTCGGTCGTCCGTGACGCAAGTCCAATGCCTGCACCCTGCGAGCACCACCTTTCAGGCGCAAGGCGCGCCCCCGCGCCGCCGCGAGGCCTCCCGGCGCTCTGTGTCCTCGGTTTCCATGCGCGTGCCAACCACCCGACCACATTGTATACGAAGCCCCTATTGACGTCAAAAGGGTACCGTGTTACGATGATCCTGCAGATACCGATACCCGTATACCCACCATTGGAGTGAGCGCGCAAAGGGCCGCACGCTACCAATGCGCAAGGCGATGGTAGTTGACTGGTGTTGCCGCCGGTGCTCATAAGGCGAGAGGGATTGTCGGCGCAGCGAGAGGCGGTTATGTCAACACCCTCATCATAGACGAGCTCGCTGCTCTCGAGATGATGCGCCTGGCCCGAGACCCGCACGAATTCCACTATCCCGACCCTTCGTCGCCCATCAGGTATCCCCATCCGCCAGCCCAACGCTCGTCTCCCTGTCGGTTACGCCCGCAGGCGACGGAGCCCGTGCCGCTGATGACGATGACCCCTGGTGCCCGCGCGGTGGCTCGCCTGCAGGCCTCTCCAGGATCCGCCGAGAAAAAAGCGAGGGAACTCTCGCCATCGCTGAAGGAGTTCCTGTATCTATAGCGAACACATTGTTGTGAGCACGTTTGTGCGCCAGGAAGCACAAAAGTGCCACTGCTCAGGATTGTTGGCCCCGAGTTCCCGGGGGTGTGCGATGGTCCCCGGGGTGCGAAGTTGGGAAGTGGTGCCACAGACATGGACACGGCCTTGAAAGACGCAGAGATCCTCGTCGAGATTGCCCGCATGTACTACGAGTACGGTCTCGGCCAGCAGGAGATCGCCGAGAGAGTGGGGCTATCGCGCAGTCGTGTTTCAAGGATGCTGGCGAGGGCAAAAGAACTTGGCATCGTGCAGGTGACCATATCTGACTCTTACAGGGAGGAATCGGAGCTTGCACGGCAGCTTCAGGAAAGGTTCGGGCTGAAGCGGGCTGTGGTCTGTCCGGTGCCCCGGTCAAGCCGGCGGCCGCTGACGTGGCACCTGGGGCAGGCGGCTGCGAGGCTCCTCAGGGAGGTCGTCCGGGACAACGACACGATCGGGGTAACCGGCGGCAGCACGATGCTTCAGGTCGCGCGGGCGCTTCGGCCCGCGAGGCGCGCAGGCATAAGCGTAGTTCAACTTGAAGGAACGCTTTCCGGAAAAGGCGAGTCGCTGATCCACGGAAATGAGATAGCTCTCCTATTCGCAAAAGCGTTCGGCGGGGTGCCGTACTTCCTCTCTGTGCCCGCAATTGTCGAGCATGGAGAGGTTAAGGAGGCTCTTGTGAGCGACCGCAATCTGTCCAGAGTGCTCGAGCTTGGCAAAGCTGCGAATGTTGCCGTGTTTACGGTCGGGCGCCCTGACAGATCGTCCATCCTGGTCGAGGCCGGTTATTCTTCGCCCCAGGAGATGGAAGCGCTGGTTACGAGGGGCGCAGTCGGCGACCTGTGTTCGCGGTTTTTTGCGGAGGACGGGTCCATTTGCGACGAGGCCCTGGATCGGCGGACGATCGGGCTTGACCTCGAGGAGTTTGCGCGCAAGGGTTTCTCTATTGCGGTGGCTGGCGGGTCGCACAAGGTTGCGGGGATAAGAGGGGCGCTCCGGAGGCGGTTCATGAACGTGCTCGTTACTGATGAAGCCACGGCGAAAGAGCTCTTGAGTTTACAGGACCGGGAGTAGCCTGTCCCGGGCACGGGGTACGCTGGGGGGAGATCCGGATGGCGCTTGATACGGACTTGATGTCGGTTCAGGAAGCAAGGGACGCTGTGCGGCGCGCCGCCGAGGCCCGCGCGAGGCTGGGCTCGCTCACCCAGGAGCAGGTGGACCGTATCATGATGAACATGGCCGAAGCAGGGCGGGCCAACGCTCGCGCCCTTGCGAAGCTGGCAGTCGAAGAGACAGGCTTCGGAGTGTACGAGGATAAGATCACGAAGAACCTCTTCGCCTCTGAGCGCGTGTACGAGGCTATCCGGGATCTCAGGACGGTCGGCATCATACGTCGTGACCCGTCCCGCAAGGTTGCCGAGATCGCGGAGCCAGTGGGTGTCATCGTGGCGCTCGTTCCGTCCACCAATCCCACTTCGACGGTGATATACAAGAGCCTCATAAGCCTGAAGGCCCGCAACCCCATCGTGTTCAGCCCGCATCCGTCGGCGTGCAGGTGCAGTTGCCAGGCTGCGCAGGTCATGGCCGATGCTGCTGCCGCCGCCGGGGCGCCCAGGAGTGCGATCCAGTGCCTGGTCCACCCAACGAAGCAGGCCACCGACGAACTCATGCATCATCCCGAGGCGGCGCTCATTCTCGCCACAGGCGGGTCGGCGATGGTGAAGGCGGCATACAGCTCAGGCAAGCCCGCCTATGGGGTGGGGCCAGGCAACGTGCCGGCGTTCATCGAACGTACCACCGACATAAAGAGGGCCGTGTCTGACATCTTTGGCAGCAAGACCTTCGACAACGGCACGATCTGCGCGTCCGAGCAGGCGATAGTGACTGAATCAGTCATCGAGAACCAGGTCGTGGAGGAGGTCAGAACGCAAGGCGGGTATTTCCTGAGCGATCCAGAGGCGATGGCGCTCGCCAGGGTTGTGGTGGGTCCCGGAGGCAATATCAGCCCATCCATAGTGGGGAGGAGCGCCACGACCATCGCGCGGATGGCGGGTCTCTCGGTGCCGGACGGCACCAGGGTCCTGCTTGCTCGCCTCGCGGGAGTTGGGCCTGACTACCCGCTCTCACGAGAGAAGCTCAGCCCTATTCTGGCTTTCTACGTCGAGCCTGACTGGCAGGCGGCCTGTGAGCGATGTATTGAGATCCTGAGGTTCGGCGGGGTTGGGCACAGCCTCGTCATCCACTCGCGGAACGCGGCTGTCATCAGAGAGTTCGCCATGAAGAAGCCGGTATTCAGGATACTGGTCAACACGCCGTCGTCCCAGGGCGCCATTGGGGCGACCACCGGGCTTGACCCGGCGCTGACGCTTGGCTGTGGCACCTGGGGCGGCAGCATCACCGGCGATAACGTGGGCCCGCTACACCTCATCAACGTGAAGCGCGTGGCGTACGGCCTGGCCTCTGAGGACGTTGACGGGCTCTACGAGGAGACGGCCGCGGGCGCCGGGACGACCGTGGTCCGGAAGGGCAGAGACCCCTCAAGCGCCTACGCCGGCTCGGAACCGCTATTCCGTGGGGCTGCCGCAGGAGAACCAGGGCCGAGGAGGGTGGAGGCGGCGCCCGGGCCGACAGGGCGCAGGCCTGTGCCGACCATCGTTGGTCCGGCGGCGGCGGTTGACAGGCCCGTCGTGACGCCCTTACCTACGGGAGGCAGGGTCCAGAAGACGGCCGGGCCACAGGAGGCCGCACGAGGCCAGGCCGCCGGCCGGCCGGCCCACCAGACGAGGCTCGTCACAGACGAGGACATACGGGTCGTGGTCGATAGGTTCCTTTCCGAGTTGAAGGGTGCTGGAAGCAGCGGAAGCAGTGGGGGGGCGGAGGCGACAGGGGCGGCTGAGACGGCGCAGGCATGCGGCTGCATGCCGGAGCAACATGCTGGGCTACTACGCGACCCGAACGGCGTGAGAGCAGCGGCACACAACAATGAGTGATGGGGAGGCAGGACCTGTGGTTCAGGACGCACTGGGGATGGTTGAGACCAGAGGCCTCGTGGGAGCCATCGAGGCGGCGGACGCCATGGTCAAGGCGGCAAACGTGGTGCTCATCGGCAAGGAATACATCGGCGGCGGCTATGTGACCGTTATGGTCCGAGGGGATGTCGGCGCGGTGAAGGCCGCGACCGACGCGGGCGCGGGCGCGGCTGCGAGGGTCGGCGAACTCGTAAGCGTGCACGTGATCCCGAGGCCGCACACCGACGTTGACAGGGTCCTGCCGAAGGCGTGACGGACGTCAACCGGCTGGGGTCGGAGCGACGGGGCACCGTCCCGGGTCGCCCATTCATCCGGTCGAAGGCCCTTCCCGGGTGGTGCGGGAGCGGCGCGGCAGCCACGTACGTGCTCCGGGGAAACGCAGAGCGCCAGCGAAGACCTGGCGCTATGGATGCACGGCAAGGATAGGTGGAAATGGACACTGGCTCGCTCGAGAGTCTGATTGCCAGGTGCATAAGAGAGCTTGAGGCAAGAGGCCTTCCGGTTCCCGGGCCGGGTCACTCGCCCGTGCCTTCGGATGCGAGCACCGGGTCGGCATCCCGTGGCATGGTGGACGGTGCCGGAGCAGGCAGGTCGAAGGGGTTCGCGGTGGCGGTGGGCGTTTCGAACCGGCACGTACACCTGTGCGAAAGGGACTTTGAAGCGCTGTTCGGAGCCGAGGCTGCCAGGCGGGGTCTTGCGAAGTTACGCGATCTTTCGCAGCCGGGGCAGTTTGTCGCGCACGAGGTGGTGTCCCTTGTGGGCCCCAAAGGAAGCATACACTCGGTCAGGGTGCTCGGCCCTTTGCGGGCGAAGACCCAGGTTGAGGTAAGCCGCACAGACGCGTATGCCCTGGGCATCTCGCCCCCGGTGCGTGACTCCGGGGACGTCGAGGGGTCTGCGCCCATCGTGCTCACAGGGCCGGGCGGGATCGCAAGCCTGAAAGAGGGCGCCATCATTACGGCCAGGCACATCCACATGAAGCCGGAGGAGGCATCCCGGTGGGGGCTTGGGGATGGCGACCGTGTGGAGGTGGAGGTCCCGGGGCCGCGCGGGCTTGCGTTCCGAGAGGTGCTCGTCAGGGTGAGTGAGACGTTCAGGCTCGAGATGCACGTGGACACCGACGAAGCCAACGCGGCGCTCCTGCGAAACGGCGATTTCGTGGAGGCCGTGTGCAGGTGAAATGCCCGCCTTCAAGACGACCGCAGGGAGTCGCCGGAGTAGCGCGGGAGAGGACCGTTAGTTCCGGACTGATGCTGGAGGGATAATCCCCGTGGGTGCAGCGATAGGCCTCGTAGAGTTCGCCAACGTGACCAGGGGAATAGAGGGCACAGACGCCATGGTCAAGGCAGCCGACGTCGAGCTTCTGCTCGCGCGGCCCACATGCCCGGGAAAGTTCACGACCCTCGTGTCGGGAGATGTGGGCGCCGTGAAAAGCTCTGTCGCTGCAGGGATCGCAACGGGTGCCGATGCGGTGGTGGACGAGTTCGTCCTGCCCAACGTACATCCCGGGGTGTTCCCGGCCATAACGGCCACGTCAGACATACGGGAGGTCAAGGCGCTCGGGGTGATCGAGACTTTCACGGTGGCGTCCGCGATAGTCGCCGCCGATGCGGCCTTGAAAGCTGCGGCGGTGGAAGCCATTGAGCTGCGCCTCGCCATCGGCCTTGGCGGCAAGTGCTTCGTAACCCTCACGGGCGATGTGGGCGCGGTGCAGGCGGCTGTCGCCGCGGGCAGCGCCGATGTGAGCGCGAAGGGACTCCTCGTTTCGCGCGTGGTGATCCCTGCACCTGCAAAGGAGCTTGTCCAGGCACTTCTGTGACACGGGTGAGGCGGGAGGACGCTGCGGTGCGTGCGGTTATCACCGAGGGCGAACTGAAGAGGCTTGCAGATACGTCAAGAATCACGGTGCCGCGCGGCGCCATCGTGACCCCGGCAGCCAGGGACTATGCCGGAGAGCACGGGATAGCCCTGGTCGAGACGGCCGAGACGGACGTCGCCGGGGCGGGCATTGCACCTCGCGTCGCCGGGTCTTCCCTGGGCGAAGAGGCGCGCGGCCAGGTCCGTGCAGGATACCTCGAAGCTGGGCACATCGAGGTGGGCATGCAGGTAGAGGAACTTATGCTGATGATAGCCCGCGCAGCCGTTGCAAAGCTGAGGCCTTGCCCGGCCCCTGAAGTCCTGGTCCGTGTGATAGCTACGGTGCTGGCCCGTTTGGGTTACGCAGTCGGGGTGTCCGGGGTTACGCAGGGTTAGCGAAAGGGGGTGAACCCAAATGGCCATGGAAGCGCTGGGAATGATTGAAACCAGGGGGCTTGTCGCGATGATAGAGGCCGCCGACGCTATGGTCAAGGCGGCGAACGTGAGCCTCGTTGGCTGGGAGAGGATCGGCGGAGGGTACGTGACCGTCCTGGTGAGAGGAGAAGTGGCGGCGTGCAAGTCGGCGTGTGACGCCGGGGCAGCGGCTGCTTCCAAGATCGGCGAGGTCGTGTCGGTGCACGTCATTCCGAGACCGCACTTCGATCTCGAGGGCAAGCTGCCCATCTCCCTGCCGGAGGCGAAGAAGGAGAAAGGCCAGTAGCCCCAGTAGCCTTTGCTCGCTACTCGGACCGGGCGCGGCGGCGGCGCCACCAGTGCGACGCAGGGTGCAACTTATACGGCGGCGCTCCGGGCAACGATGCCCGGCAACGCGGCGTTGCGGCCGCGCTCCGGCGGCGGAGGCGATGGGAGTGGGGCGGGGTGCTCAGCCCGGCTGGACCCCGGCTGAGCGGGAAGGGGGGATCTCCTTTGATCGCGTGCAAAGTGGTGGGCACCGTGGTATGCACGAGAAAGGATGAAAAGCTGGTAGGCTCGAAGCTCCAGATCGTGCAGCCCATATCGATGGCCGACCAGTCCGCCGATGGGAAGCCCCTCGTGGCCATCGACACGGTGGGCGCAGGCGAGGGGGAGATTGTGCTCGTTGTGAGCGGAAGCTCGGCGCGCCAGACGTCGAGGACGCAGAACACGCCGGTTGACGCGGTCATAATGGCGATCGTGGACTCCATCGAGATGGAAGGGAAGCTGGTCTACCGGAAGGGCTGAGAAGCCCTCCGGCTGCCCCTGCGTGCGGGCTGGCAAGGTGAGCGCAGGTGGCCCCCAGGTGGTATGGAGATGGCAGTGGCGGCAGCATCGGATATCATGGAAGCCATACGGAACGCGGGCGTCGTGGGCGCAGGCGGGGCCGGGTTTCCGACTCACGTCAAGTTCTCTCGGTCTGTGGACACGGTCATCGCAAACGGGGCCGAATGTGAGCCTCTGCTCGCCGCCGACCAGGCGGTGATGGTCATCGAGCCTGCGAAGGTGCTGGCGGGCCTCAGGATCGCCATGGAGGCTACACGCGCGAGGCGCGGGTACGTGGCGGTCAAGAGGAAACATGAGCGGGCACTGCGTGCTTTGGCGGAAGCCGCCCGGCGCGAAGACGGGATCGACGTGTTCGCGCTGGACGATGTCTATCCCATCGGCGACGAGCACGTGCTGGTCCACGAGGTGACCGGCAGATACGTCCCCGAGGGAAGCCTGCCCCTCGAGGCAGGCGTGGTGGTGAGCAACGTGGCCACCCTGGCGAGCATCGCTGATGCTGCCCAGGGCCGCCCGGTCATCTCGCGCTACGTCACTATCGCCGGGGCAGTCGCGCGGCCGCTCACCGCACGTCTTCCCGTGGGCACTCCGGTGGCGGACGCAATCGCCCTTGCCGGCGGGCCGCTCGTGGAGAGATACAGGGTCATAATGGGCGGGCCGATCATGGGCAGGCTCGCGCCCGACACATCAGCCGCGGTAACCAAGCTAACCGGCGGGATCATCGTGCTGCCTCTGGACCATCCTCTGGTGAGGATGCGCGAGGACGACTCAAGAGTCATTGTGAGGCGGGCAAGGGCCGCGTGTTGCCAGTGCATGAGCTGCACCGAGACGTGTCCGAGGCATCTCCTGGGCCACAGGATAGCCCCTCACCTCATCATGCGAGCGGTGAGCATGGGCCCTGGGGCGCCGCCTGATGCGATCGCCAGCGCGTGGCTGTGCTCGGAGTGCGCGGTGTGCGCCACAGTCGGTTGCCCTTCGGGGCTTTCGCCTGTGCGGGTCAACCAGGCTCTCAAACAGTCCATGGCCAGGAAGGGCATGAGGAACCCTTACCGCAACAGCAAGGTCGCGGCCCATCCGCTGCGGGCGGCGAGGCGCGTGCCTTCATCGAGGATGATAGCGAGGGCGGGAATCGCATCTTACGTGACGAGACATGAAGACGATCTCGGTGAAACCGACGATCTCGGCACGCCCGGCGGGCGCGCTGGGGCCGCGCCTGTCACGTTCAGGCCCGACAGGGTGAGCATCCCGCTGCTACAGCACTCGGGGGTGCCCGCGGTGCCGTGCGTCAGCCCGGGCGATGAAGTGGAAGAGGGCGGCCTCATCGCCGAGATCCCCGAAGGGAAACTGGGGGCGAGGGTCCATGCGAGCATCTCGGGGGTCGTCACCGGGGTTGGCGAGGCGATAACGATCGTGGCCGGGGGGAGCAAACGATGAAGATAGTGATCGGCAGCGACCATGGCGGGTTCGACCTGAAGGAGGACATCAAGGCCTACCTAGCGGAGCTTGGCCACGAGTGCGTGGATTACGGCACGTACAGCAAAGAGCCTGTGGACTACCCCGACTTCGCCTTCCTCGTGGCCGAGGCGGTGGCCAGGGGGCTTTTCGAGCGGGGCATCATCGCGGACGGGGCCGGCGTCGGGTCGGCCATGGCGGCGAACAAGGTGCCGGGTGTGCGGTGCGCTCCCTGCCAGGACATATACACGGCCAGAAACAGCCGCCAGCACAACGACGCGAACGTGCTCGCCCTTGGAGACAGGGTCATCGGCAAGGGCGTCGCCAGGGAGATCGTGAAGGCGTGGCTTACGACGGAGTTTGCCGGAGGAAGGCATCTTCGCCGCGTGAACAAGATCATGGAGATCGAGCGAAGGTTCCTTTCGAGGGGCGAGCGATCGAGCCACGAGTGAGCTTCGCCAGCGTTGCGGTCATGGTCGCGGGCGCGGCGACAACGCCGCCTTGATGGTGTGAGGTGAGCGCCCTGTTTATCGCGAGAGTGGTCGGGAAGATAGTGGCGACCCGCAAAGATGAGAGGCTGGAAGGGGTCAAGCTGCTCATCATCGAGCCGTTGAAACGTGACGGCACCCCCTGCGGCAAGCCGCTCATCGCCGTGGACAGCGTGGGAGCGGGCGCGGGCGAGGTAGTGCATGCCGTGAAGGGGAGAGAAGCGTCGTTTCCTCTTCCCAGGCCGGGCGCTCCCGTTGACGTCGCAATCGTCGGCATAGTAGATCACATGTATTTGGATCCTGGCAGCGGAGAAGGGCGGCTCGGCAACTGACGAGGCCTGGCGCCATGGTAGAGGTGAAGCCGTGGTAATCGGCAGGGTGGTTGGGTCGGTCGTTGCGACCCAGAAGAACGCAAGTTTTGTCGGGTCCAAGATGCTTCTTGTGCAGCCTCTGGACCTCGATGGCAGTGATTACGGCCAGGAGATCCTGGCCATCGACACCCAGGACGCAGGGCCGGGCGATATCGTCCTCGTTGTGAGCGAAGGCAATTCGGCCCGGCAGGCCATGGGCAGGGGTGACGCGCCGATAGACTCCGTCATTATCGGGGTTGTTGATACGATTGATGTGGTTCGTGTATCGCGGCACTGCGAAGGGAGGTAGGCCGTGTCCTGCTGCGACAGGTGAACACAGGGGCGGGATGCGGTGAAGTCGTATGGGAATCGACGAGTTGATCGAGAGGGTCACCGACGACGTGATAGCCGAGATGAGAAGGCGCGGCGAGATCCCGGAGGCAGCAACAAAGCCGTTGGCGGCGCCACCGAGTTGCGCCGCATCGTCAGCTTCTGAGTCGGCACGCATCCCGAGAGTACTCGTGATCCTGACGGGTGACAAGGTGTCGCTCGAGAACGCGCTGGTCCAGTTGGGGAGAATCGGCGACTCCGGGCTATCCGTTGCGTGCCTCATATCGAACGAAGCGAGGGAATCCTGCGGCGAGAACACCGTGGCGGGCGCCCTCGGCCGGGTGTCCTTTGTCGATGAGCGCAATGCTGTTGCTTCGGCTGTGTGCGCCGATACCGTGGTGATCCCGGCGCTTCCTCTACACGTGGCGGCGCGAGCGGCGTTGCTCACGGGAGGCGACGCAATCACAAGGGCCGTCGTCGCGGCGCTTCTGGAAGGCAAGCGGGTGTACGCCGCTGCCGACTCTATCCTGTCTGCGTCGGCTGCTAGCAGAGAAGTCGCCGGGCAGGGTCGGCACAACTTCCCCATGCGCAGGCAAGTGGACGAGTACCTCAAGAGACTGCGCGAATACGGTGTCATTCTGGTCGACGCCAAGGATCTCGCGCGTGAGCTGGAACGCGGGCTTCGTGTAATCGGGTTTGGGCACGCAGGGTCCTCGGTAGGTTCGCCTGGCGCTCATGGTGCTCACGGTGCTCACGGTGTGGAGGCATCGATGTCTCACCGTGCGGAAGGCGGCAAGTCCACGTTTACCGGTTCGGAAAGCCGTGCACCTGGGGTTCTGGCAGATGTGGGAACCGGGTCCGGAACTGGAGCCGGCAGTGCGAGCTCGACATGCTCGAGGCTGTTCGGCGAGTGCTCCGCGTGTGGGAAGTGCGTGCAGGAGAACCCTGACGGGACAGCCAGGATAGTCGAGGCGGGCGCATCCCGGATAGGTGCAGCGCCCGGTATCGGTGCAATAGCAAGAGACGTGGCAGCCATGATAGACCACACACTCCTCAAGCCTGATGCTACCAAGGATCAGGTCGTCAAGCTCTGTGAGGAAGCAAAGCAATATGAGTTTGCGTCGGTGTGCGTGAACCCCGCCAATGTGGGCCTTGCTGCTAGCCTCCTCAAGGGCACACCGGTCAAGGTGTGCACGGTAATAGGCTTCCCCCTGGGGGCGACGACCCCGACCGCGAAGGCCGTGGAGACGTGCGATGCCATAGCCAACGGCGCCACCGAGGTGGACATGGTCATCAATGTCGGGGCGCTCAAGTCTGGCGACTACGACCTCGTCAAACGGGATATCGAGGCTGTCGTGGAGGCGGCCCGGGGCAAGGCACTGGTCAAGGTGATCCTCGAAACCGCCCTCTTGACAGACGAGGAAAAGGTCAAGGCGTGCCTGCTCGCCAGGATGGCCGGAGCAGACTTCGTGAAGACCTCGACTGGCTTCGGCCCGGGCGGCGCGACGGTCGAAGACATCAGGCTCATGCGTAAGGTGGTCGGGGCCGACATGGGAGTGAAGGCGTCCGGCGGCATCAGGAACCTCGAGTCCGCCCGCAAAATGATCGAGGCAGGGGCTTCCCGCATCGGCGCCAGCGCGAGCGTGGCGATCGTTAAAGGGCAATGATGGCATCCGAAACCAACAAGGAGGCGGTTTTCCTGTTTGATTGATGTCCGGTCCGGAACAGGCCTGGGAGTATCGGGACTGAACACGATCCCCGTTTGGCGGCCTCGGGTAACCAGTCATAAGCAGTGAAAGTGAAGCCGGGGGGGGGCCGCCACCGTATCAGGGCGGGGATCTGTTCTCCCGCGCCTGGGCATGATGCCGGGGTGTAACACAGCAGAAGCAGGGGCGGAGGCGCTCCCCCCTGCTTCCTATTGCAAGCGGTCACGAGACTTGCCCGGAGATACGGGCAGCTATCGCTGCGCGTTACTGCTGAAGGCCGGTGGCCGTGAACCCAGTCTGCTGCCCAACGTTCTGGGCCGGAAGGCTGCCAGGCAGATTGTACGCGCCGGTCGTGCCGAGGTTGGCGCCAAGCCCGGCCCTGAAGCCCGCCTTCACGTTGACTGCGCTCTGCTCGACAAGCGATCTCTCGGCCGCCTCGATCATCCTCTTGACCATGTGGCCGCCGACCGCACCACACTGGGCGGACGGGATGTTGCCCCAGTACCCACCCACGATCTGGCCGGTGGGGAAGTTGATCTCGTTCGCGATCTCATACTTCCACTGGTCCAGGGCATTGCCTGCTTCAACCACGAGGGCGCGGTTCCTCTTCTGTCCGCGTGCCATTTCTTTATCACCTCGCTTTCCTTTTCTGCTGCTAGTGTTGCCTTAAGGCAAGGCTGTATGTTAGCGAATGTGTGGCAGGGTTGCACAGCAAGTTCCATCCCCGGGGCAAACCTGCTGCGTGCTCAATATGAAACCCGCGAAAACCGTCGCGCCGGGGAGGAGCAACAGGGATACATGGAGAATTACGAGGGCAGTGTATGCCCGGCACCGGCGCAGCATACTTGGTAACGGGAGGCAATCTGACCACGGTGCGATTTCTTCTGCAGATGTTTTGGTCGTTCTTCAAAATCGGTGCATTTACTTTCGGCGGCGGTTACGCCATGGTCCCGCTGATACAGAAAGAGGTCGTGGACGCGAGAGGGTGGGTGACGGGCGAGGAGTTCATCGACATGCTCAGTCTCGCCCAGACTGCGCCCGGGCCTGTCGCGGTGAATACCTCGGTGTTCGTGGGGTACAGGAAAGCCAGCATCCCTGGCGCGATGGCAGCCGTTGCAGGGGCGACGCTGCCATCCTTCGTGGTGATCCTGGCCCTCGCCACCGTCTTCTCTCAGGTCAGGCACCTGCCCGCAACCCAGGCCGCATTTTCGGGCATTCGGCCCGCTGTCGTCGCACTTGTCGCGGGGGCGGCCTACAAGATCGGCAGGACGGCTATCCGCGATCTCCGCGGGGTCGCCATCGCGGCGCTCGCGCTTGTCGCCCTTGCGGTCCTCGATGTCCATCCAATACCGGTGATCGTGGGATCAGGAGTTGTCGGGTACCTGCTGTTTCGACGAGACCTCGGACCAAGGCCGGAAGCCCCACAGGAATTGGACAGCCCACAAGATCCGGGGCGCCGCGATCCTGAGTGCCATGACCCGGGTGCGGGCGCGCCCGACCCGGACAGTCCGGAAGCCGGAGGTCCGCCGGTCGCTGGAGATCGGGGTGAGGCGGTGGGCTGGCGATGATGGTGCTCACGCTCTTTCTGACCTTCGCCAAACTCGGGCTGTTCACGTTCGGCGGCGGCTATGCCATGATCCCACTCATTCAGAAGGAGATCATCGAGGTCAACGGCTGGCTCACCATGAAGGAGTTCGTGGACATAATCGCCGTGGCTGAGATGACACCGGGGCCTGTTGCCGTCAACTCCGCCACATACGTGGGCTATAAGCTGGCAGGAGTGTGCGGCGCCGCTGCAGCCACGGCCGGAGTTGTGTTCCCATCCTTTGTGATAGTCGTCATGCTCGCCACGCTTTTCCTGAAGTTCAAGGACGCGCCCGCCGTCAGGGCCGTCTTCGCAGGGCTTCGGCCCGCGGTAGCCGCGCTCATCGCATCTGCGGCAATTGCCCTGGTGAAGGTGTCCTTCGTGGACATGGCGGGGCCTATCGTCGCGGTTCTGGTGCTCCTGGGCACGCTCCGCCTGGGTCTTCACCCTATCCTCGCCATCGTGATCGCGGGGGTGTTGGGACTGATCTTGTACTGAATCACCAGTTCGTGTGTGATCCCGAGCGCACGGGGCTTCTCCAGTTGCCGATGATGCTCGCTGCTTGACGATGTGGACGACTGCTCACGTGTGTGCTCCCACGTGGGGGCGGGCTCTTGCAGCGAGACCGCACGAGGAGGAATGGCGATTGCAGCAGGAAGCGCGATGTGGCGGCTACGCGGCCGAGGCGCAAGTGGCCGCCGTCCGGGCCGCCCAGGGTGCGGAGGACGGAAAGGCCGCCGGAAAGGCTGCCGAGAAG
The DNA here is from genome assembly GCA_002452295.1 of Firmicutes bacterium UBA6811. Taxonomy (GTDB): domain Bacteria; phylum Bacillota; class SHA-98; order UBA4971; family UBA4971; genus UBA6256. The sequence continues at coordinate 26,850 of DKEX01000072.1, forward strand.
GCTGGTGGGAAAGACATAAGGGCCCTCATGTCAGGGAACCAGGCCATCGCGCGAGGGGCATACGAGGCAGGGGCGGGCATCGCATGCGCGTACCCCGGCACCCCGAGCACCGAGATCCTCGAGCACATGCGGGCCTTCGAGGGCATCTACGTCGAGTGGTCCCCCAACGAGAAGGTGGCTCTCGAGGTCGCGCTGGGCGCCGCCATAGCAGGCGTGAGGGCGCTTGCCGCCATGAAACACGTGGGCCTCAACGTGGCAGCCGACCCGCTGTTCACGGTCGCATACACAGGCGTGAACGCAGGTCTTGTGGTTGTGTCGGCTGATGATCCGGGCATGCACAGCTCCCAGAATGAGCAGGATAACAGGCATTACGCGAGATTCGCCAAGATCCCCGTTCTCGAGCCGGCGGACTCGCAGGAGGCAAAGGACCTCGTGGGCGTCGCGTTCGACATCAGCGAGCGGTTCGACACGCCCGTCATGCTTCGTACCACCACGCGCATATCCCACTCGTCTGGGATCGTCCTTCTTGGCGCGCCACAGGGCCCGCGCAGGCTCCCCTACAAGAAGAACCCGGCGAAGTACGTGATGGTGCCCGGCAACGCCAGGCTGCGCCACATCGAGGTCGAAGCCCGCGCCAAGGCCCTCGCGGAGTTCTCTGAGGGCTTCGCCGGGAACGTGGTCGAGTGGAACAGCACGCGGGTGGGGATAATTGCGAGCGGGGTCAGCTACCAGTATGCCAGGGAGGTTCTCGGGGACAACGCCTCCTATCTCAAGCTGGCAATGACAAACCCTGTCCCGGAGAGGTTCATTCGTCAGTTCGCCGGTGAGACTGGCCGGCTTTACGTCATAGAAGAGCTTGATCCATACCTCGAGGAGCAGATCCGGGCCATTGGGATAGGCGTCATCGGAAAGAAGCTGCTACCTCTTACCGGAGAGCTTACGCCCGAGATCATCCGCCGGGTGATGGTAGAGGAAGGCGTTCTTCCCGCGGCCGGCGCTTTCACACCGGGGGGCTGGGACGGCAGCGGGTCCGGCCAACCCGGCCAACCCGGCAGACCCGGCAGACCTGATGGACCTGGCGGGCCTGGCGAAGACGGCCACGTTGGGCTTGTTCCGAATGAGGACGCCGAAGCCGAAGGCCCCAGCGTCATGGTGCCAGCCCGACCTCCCGTGATGTGCGCGGGTTGCCCCCACCGGGGCGCGTTCTACGTTCTGAGGAAGCTCAAGACCGTCGCCACCGGCGACATCGGCTGCTACACGCTGGGCGTCGGCTCGCCGCTTTCGGCCCTGGACACGACCATATGCATGGGCGCCAGCATAGGCAACGCAATAGGGTTTGCCGCAGCCGGCGCAGCGGCGGGCGCGCCACGCGACGCCGACGGGCGAAAGCCCGTTGCGGTCATCGGCGACTCCACGTTCGTCCATTCGGGGATCACCGGACTCATCGATGCCGTGTACAACCAGGCGTCCATCGTCGTCCTCATCCTCGACAACGGGACCACGGCGATGACAGGCCACCAGAACCACCCGGCGACCGGCGTCACGCTCCGGGGCCAGCCGACGCGCAGGCTCAGCCTGGAGGAGCTGGCCCGCGCCTGCGGGGTCGAGCACGTGGCGATCGTGGACCCGTACGATCTCGCCGCCACGGAGCGGGCGCTCCGCCAGGCCATGGACGTGCCCGGGCCGGCGGTGGTCATCGCGCGGCGCGCGTGCGTGCTGCTTCCGGGCGCCAGACCGGCGGACAGGTACGCCATCCTTCAGGACAGGTGCACCGCGTGCAGACTCTGCCTCGGTCTCGGCTGCCCCGCCATCGAGGTCCGCGATCGGCGACCCGTGATAGTCGCAGGGTCGTGCGCCGGCTGCGGGGTGTGCGCCGAGGTCTGCAGATTCGACGCTATCGAGAAAGCGGGTGAGGATGGTGAGTGAGCCTACCAGCATCCTAATAGTAGGCGTGGGCGGTCAGGGGATCCTCCTTGCCAGCAGGCTTCTGGCCAGTGCGGCCATCCGGGCTGGCCGCGATGTCAAGCTCTCTGAGGTCCATGGGATGGCGCAGCGAGGCGGCAGCGTCGTAACGCACGTGAGACTGGGAGCCAGGGTGTACTCTCCCATCATCGAGATGGGCGCGGCCGACTTCATCGTGGCCTTCGAGAAACTGGAGGCCCTGAGATGGCTTCCGTATGCGAGGCCGGGGGCGACCGTCATCGTGAACGACCTCGCGATCCCGCCGCTCCCCGTCATCCTGGGCGCCGAGAAGTACCCGGACGGCATAGCCCGGAGCCTCGCCGCCGGAGGGCGACGCGTGGCCGTGGTGGACGCCGAGACCATGGCGAGGGCGGCCGGGAATGCGAGGTGCGCCAACACGGCCCTCATCGGGGTGCTCGCGCGCCGCCTGGGCCCGGACATCGCCAGGGAGCACTGGCAGGATGCAGTGAAGGAGGTGGTGCCGCGCGGGACCGCCGAGGTCAACTGGAGGGCGTTTTCCGCGGGCTACGCGGGCGCGGGCTGAAGCGTGGGCCGGCTGCGTGGGTAGCGGGCTCAACCGTCCCTGCGACCGGCCTTCCAACTGCTCGTCCAACCGTGCCACCAACCGTGCTACGAAGGAGTGCTATCAATTGGTCTCAATGAGCATTAACGGTCGAACAGCGCCACTGGTGGATTCTCACGTTCATTCCACCTTCTCCCCGGACGCCCACGACACGATAGACGCGATGTGCGAGTCTGCTGCCAGGGCGGGGCTCAGGGAACTCTGCTTCACCGACCACGTCGACTTCGAGCCGAGGGACGAAAGCCACGGCTATCTGCAATTCGACAGGTACCAGAGCGCGGTCGAGCAGGCTGCAAGGAAGTGGGAGGGCGTCCTAGGGGTCGGGATAGGAGTCGAGGCGGACTACCAGACCTGGTACGGCGACCGGGTGGAGAAGTTTCTCTCCGGGCGCCGGCTCGACTTCGTCCTCGGCTCCGTCCACTGGGTGGACAGCCTCTCCACGACCGGTGAGATCTTCGACAGGTACGAGCTTACGGAGGCCTGCCGCCGCTACCTCGAGAACGTGCTGGGCCTCGCGAGGTCAGGCCTGTACGACTCCCTTGCGCACCTCGATTTCATCAAGAGATATGCCTTCGAAAGATACGGGAAGCTGCCTCTCGAGGCGTTCTCCGATGAGATCGAGGCCATTCTCAGGGCCATCATAGATAGGGGGACGGCGCTGGAGGTCAACACGTCCGGCCTTCGGCGTCCGGTGCACGAGACCCTGCCTGCAGTGGAGACTCTCAGGCTCTATCGCCGGCTCGGAGGCGAGCTTCTGACCATCGGGTCCGACGCCCATCGCGCCAGTGACGTGGGGTTTGCCATACCCTACGCAATCGATCTCGTGAGGTGCGTCGGGTTCCGGTATATTACTGTGTTCCATTATAGACAACCAAAATGTGTCAACATAGAGTGATCCTGGTATAACCCCCGCGTCATGACAGGCGAGGGTCGCGCAGGGCATTGCCCAGCACGACCAGCACCAACCTGACATAGGCCGCCCGCGAGCCGGGAATCATATGCGTACCAGGTGAGAAAGGGGGACTTGCGGTGCCGGCCAAGAAGAATCGGCCTGCTGCGAAGGGCGCGAGGCGTCCGCTCGACGCGCTCAAGTACGAGGTCGCACAGGAGCTGAACCTTCCGGCGGAGGTCTATCAGCATGGCTACTGGGGTAATCTTTCGTCCAGGGAATGCGGTGCCGTCGGAGGACGCATGGTCAAGAGAATGATCGAGGCCGCCGAGAAAGCCATCGCTGACCAAGTGGCAGCCGAGGCAGTGGCCGGGTTCAGGTTCGGCCTGGGGCTACCTGCAAACGACAATGAGGGAGCGCCACCCGAGTCGTAGCACCGAGCGGGTCAGCACTTTATGATGGCGCCGAGGCGCACTGGAGCGGGTAGCTGCGGTAGCCGCCCGGGACCTCGAGGCCCCGCTGATGGGGGCGACCGCCTGGCAGGGCCGGGTGCAAGTAACTGCCTTGCGCCCGGCCCCCGCCTTCTGCTGGGCCGCTCCTCCTGTAGTTGCTGCATCCTCGGGCATTCACAGGAACCAGGCGCCTTGAACCACTGGCCCTGGTGCGGTCTCCCCGGCTTGGCGAGACCACCAGAATAGAGTAACCGGATCGCGGCCTCCCCATGCGTTCCCTGGCATACATTTCACGTGCGGTGCGATACTATGGGTAGAACACGCGAAGGGTGGTGACGAGGAATGGCACGAGGTGCGGGTAGAAGGAATCGCCCGGTTGTCCCCAACGCCCTCGCGGGCCTCGACAGGTTCAAGTACGAGATAGCGAACGAGCTGAACCTGCCCAGCGACATCGTCAACTCGGGTTACTGGGGCAACCTGCCTTCGGCTCAATGCGGGGCGGTCGGCGGACACATGGTGCGCAGGATGATTGAGGCCGCCGAGCGGTCCATGGTCGAGGGCACTGTAGCGGGCGTCAGGGCCGGGTTCCAGACCGGGCTTGCGCGGCCGGCTGCCGAGCAGCCTACCCAGACCGGCTACAACCAGCCTATGTAAGTGAGCTGACGCGATTAGGCCTGACGGTCTAGCTCGGGGTTGTGCCTTGTGGACCAGCCCATAGTAGAAACGTAGTTCGCTGTAGCTGTAGTTCAAGGCTGAACGCCTCCTCTCTGTGAGGAGGCGTTCTCATTGGGGCATAATAGAGATTGCCGCGAGGACGGCGCGCCCCGCGGCGCAAAACCATCGAGGCTCCCATGGCCTCGAGACGAGAAGGAAGGAGCTCACCAATGAAGAAGAACGATAGGCGAGAGTGCTCCAGGATGCCTGATAACGCCGAGGAGAGCATCAAGTGCAAGCAGTGCGGAAACATGTTCGGAGTGAGCGGGGCGTCAACCGAGGAGATGGTCTCCTGCCCGGTTTGTGGGGCTTCCATGAGCGTGGCCGATGCGCTTGCCACAGGCGTCTCCGATGAGGACTACTGAGGAAGTGCGCACAAACTTAGGGCTCTAGGGGGAAGAACGCGGTGATGGGAGGTCGAGAGCCGTGGGGAAGCGGATTCTCGTGGTGGGCGGCGTCGCCGGTGGGGCAGGTGCGGCGGTGAAGGCCCGCAGGACGTCCGAGGACGCCGAGATAGTCGTCTTTGAGCGAACACCCTACGTATCGTGGGCCAACTGCGGCCTGCCCTACTACATCGGTGGGGTCATCCCCAGGCGGGAGGAGCTTTTCGTCGTAAGCCCCAGGAGGCTGGCATCCAGGTTTAACATAGACGTGCGGACACGCCACGAGGTCACGGCCATCGACCGGGCCCGCAAGGCCATCTCCGTCCGGGACCTGGAGACGGGGGATGCGCAGGAGGAACGCTACGACGCCCTGGTTCTGGCCACCGGCAGCAAGCCGGCGCACCCGCCGATACCAGGCCTCGACGGCCCTGCGGTCTTCACCCTCGTATCAGTGGAGGATGCCGATAGACTACAGGCCTTCCTCGAGGAGCGCAAGCCAGGTCGCGCTGTGGTCATCGGCGGCGGGTTTATCGGCCTGGAGACCGCGGAAGCGCTGCTGGAGCGCGGGTTCTCCGTTGCTCTCGTCGAGATGATGGATCACCTGCTTCCTCCCGTTGACAGGGAGATGGCGGAGCCTCTCGCCATGCACCTGCGGGAAAAAGGTGCCCGCGTGCTCCTTGGGGAGAAGGTGGCGGAGGTGGCACAAAATGGCAACAAGGCTGCGGTGCGGCTTGCCAGCGGCGACGCGGTCGAGTGCGATTTTGTGGTCTCCGCCGTGGGCGTGGCGCCCAGGTTGAACCTCGCCCGGCAGGCCGGGCTCACCATCGGGCAGGCCGGCGGGGTCGTTGTGAACGACAGGATGCAGACGAGCGACCCCGACATCTACGCGGCCGGAGACATCTGTCAGATCAGGCACCTGGTCACCGGCAAGCCTGTGCGGGTGCCTCTCGCAGGTCCTGCCAACAAGCAAGCGCGGGTGGCCGGGGCGAACGCCGCAGGCGGCGACATGCGCTACGCAGGCTCCCTCGGCACCATGGTCGTCAAGGTGTGTGACCTCACCATCGCAAAAGCCGGCCTCTCCGAAAGGGAGGCGCGCGACGAAGGGATTCCACACTATGTCTCTTACACCCACTCCCAGCACCATGCCGGGTACTATCCTGGCGCCCGTATGATGGCAATCAAACTCGTAGTGGACAGGTTCACAGGACGCGTGCTCGGCGCGCAGATCGTCGGCGGCGCCGGGGTGGACAAGAGAATAGATGTGATCGCCACGGCCATCCACGCCCGTATGACCGTGGAAGACCTGGAGGACCTCGACCTGTCTTACGCGCCCCCGTACTCGTCCGCCAAGGATCCAGCGAACATTGCGGGCTTCGTGGCCGCGAACATCCACCGGGGAGAGGTGGACGCAATCGAGCCGGACGAGCTGGAGGCGCTCCTCGAGCGTGAGGACGTCCAGCTCGTCGACGTGCGCACCCCCGCCGAGCGGAAGGCGGGGGAGATCCCCGGTGCTCGGCTCATGCCTCTAGACCAGTTGCGCGAGCTTGCGGGCGAGCTCGACCCCCACAAGAGGACGGTGGTATACTGCGCCGTCGGCTACCGCTCTTACCTCGCGTACAAGATCCTGAAGCAGCGCGGGTTCGACGATATGTCCCACCTTGCCGGCGGGTTCGATGCCTGGAAGATGTTCCATGGGAAACCACAGATCATCTGAGAAAAGCGAGTGGGTGGGCAGACCGAGTGGGGCGCAAAGGTACGCGGGAGCGGCGCGCGATGCGTGCCGCTCCCGCTTTCACGGTGAGTGGCAGGGAGTTCATCTCATGGCGCGAGTCATGGCGCAAGTTGAGTCATACGGGCGCAAGTCGGGTCACACGGCGAGCTCCCTGGCCCCGGCCGTCCGGTCGTCAGCAAGAGCGGAGAACAGCCTGAGGTAGTCCGCCAGGTGGCGTGTGGAGAGGAACCTCCGTCTCACGTGCTCTTTTCCGGCAAGGCCCATCTCGCGCGACGCCTCCGGATTCCTGAGGAGGCAGAGGATCCGCTCCGCGCACTCGTCCACCGAGTTCACCAGGAAGCCTGACCTGCCGTCCTCGACCTGCAGGGGGATCCCACCTACATTGCCGGCGACCACCGGCCGGGCTTTCCAGAGGCCCTCGGACACGGTGAGACCGAAGCCTTCTCGGATGGACTTCTGCACCACCACGTCGCACGCGGTCTGGAAGGCGTTCACATCGGCGTTGCCGACTCCGTTCTGATTGGACAGGATATGCACATCGGGATCTCCCGCTGCGTGCTCCACGGACATCCTGTAATACGCAATGCCCTCTGGGTCGTCGGCAGCCATCGACCCGATGAGGGCGAGCTGTACGCCTGGTATCTCGCGCCTTACCATGCGATACGCGTCGATGACCCCGAGCGGGTCCTTCCACGGGTCGAACCTGGACACCTGCACGACAAGGGGCCGTGAGGGATCGATGCCGTAACCGGCCACGATGTCCTTGCACGAACCTCCAGGCATCTCCACGTTTTTCGGGCTGAGAGGATCGATGGAGGGTGGGATCATCACGGCGCGCGGCACCGCAAGGCCCCCCTTGGCGTACTCCGTCATGGTGAATATCGCTGCATCGTAGCGTTCCACAAAGGGCTTCATGAGGCTCCACGCCTCTTCGGCCGGGCTCGAGAGGTCGATGTGGCACCGCCAGATCCACCTGGTTTTCGGCCCGAACCTGTCGTGCAGATGGTTGATGAGCGGGGCAGGCTGCGGGTCGTGGATCACCACGAAGTCGGGGCTTCCTGCGAAGTTGGCGGCCTCGTGCTCGTTCGTGGCAAGATACGTCTCCAGGCCGGAGTGAAGGTCCTGCCCAGCCATGCCCTGGAGCGCGTTGTGCAGCCCCTTCGTGAAATCGAAGAAGGGCGACGGGGCCTCGATCACCGTCCACGTGGCAGCAAGGCCGATATCCCTCATGAGGGGGACGAGCGTATAAAGGATCTCCGCCACTCCGCCGCCGTAGGCCGTCGAGTTGATGTGCAGCACCTCCGCACCCCTGAAGGGCTCCGCGAGCGCCCTTATCTCCTCGATCGTATCGTCTCCGGCGACCCGTCTGTAGTTATCCAGCGATTTTGCTGCGGTTTTGATCTTCTTTGCCATTTTCCATCGTCTCCGTCTCCGTCTCCGTCTCCGCATGCTTATCACGTTTTCCAGGACTGTTATCCATCGCGGGCCGCCATATCCATCGGGCCTCTACGGCTCCTGCCCGCACACACAATACGTGGGTGATGGCTGCATTGCCACGCCCAGCCGTGCTTTTGGTACCGCCTGCTACCTGACGTGGCGTCCGTCCGCGGGTCCACCGAGGTCCGCCCGGGAGGCCCGAAGGAGCCGCGCGGACCGCACGGCCGATGAGGTCCGGGAAACCTGAACTGCCGGGCCAGGATATCGCGTGAGGACTACT
>DKEX01000112.1 GCA_002452295.1 Firmicutes bacterium UBA6811
TGGCCTTCCTCAACCCCGTCAAGACGCGTCTCAAGCCTCCTCTGGCCCTCCTCAACCCCGTCAAGACGCGTCTCAAGCCTCCTCTGGCCCTCTTCAACCCCGTCAAGACGCGTCTCGAGCCTGACTTGGCCGACCTTCAAGTCACCGATGTCGGACTTCATGCCTCTGATTTCGCCCAGGATTTCCTGGAGAACCTCTTCCATGACCGCCCCTCCCTCCGTAGTGTACTATATCACAGGAACGACTTTCCTCACAGGTGAACTTTGTCACCCTCATGGGTGAAATGGGTCGCTCTCACGGGAAGGGTTTATGAGCAAGTGCAGAATACGAAAAGGTGCGAAACATACTTTAGGGCAGCGACAGGAACCTACCGGTGGCTGGGAGTCAAGCGCGAAGAGCCAAGGTTCGGCGACAGGATGCCCGGCACTGCCTGGCCTACCGCCACTACCGCCGCAGCCTCTCCGCGAGGCCCGAGTATCGGCGGTCGTGGGTGTTGTTCTTGACTGCGATGGCGAGGGCTTTGCCGGTACCGACCAGCACCACGAGGCGCTTGGCCCGGGTGATGGCGGTGTAGAGCAGGTTCCGCTGGAGCATGATGAAGTGCTGTGTGGTGATGGGCATCACCACGACGGGGTACTCGCTCCCCTGGCTCTTGTGGACCGAGATGGCGTATGAGAGGACAAGCTCGTCCAGCTCGTGCTGCTCGTAGGTGACGCGCCGCACGCCGTCAGGCTCTACAAACACGACCACGACCTCCTGGTCCTCGGGGTCCACCTTTACCACGCGGCCGATGTCCCCGTTGAACACCATCTTGTCGTAGTTGTTGCGGATCTGCATGACCTTGTCCCCCTCGCGAAGGACGAGGCCACCGAGCCTCATCTCCTGCTTGCCGGGGGCGTCGGGGTTCAGCACGTCGCGCAGCAGGGCGTTGAGGTTCTCGACGCCGGTCACCGTGCGGCGCATGGGCGCCATGACCTGGATGTCGTCTATGGGGTCGCACTTCGCGTAGGCGGGCAGGCGCCGCGCCACGAGGTCTTTGACGAGACGCGCGACCTTCTCGGGGTCGTCCTCGGTGATGAAGAAGAAGTCGACCTTCGCCCCGGTGGCGAGGTTCCGGTTGAGGACGGGCATCACGCCGCTGTTGACGCGGTGGGCGTTGGTGACGATCATGCTCATCCTGGCCTGCCTGAATATCTCGGTGAGCCTCACCACCTCCACGGCGCCCGAGGCGATGACGTCGCGCAGCACCGACCCCGGCCCCACCGACGGTAACTGGTCCACGTCGCCCACCAGGACGAGCCTCGTGCCGGGGCGCACGGCCGCGAGGAAATAGCTCATGAGCAGGATGTCCACCATGGACGTCTCGTCCAGGATGATGACGTCGGCGTCGATGGGCGCCGCCTCGTTGCGCTCGAAGGACATCCCCCCCTGGCCGAAGCTCACCCCGAGCAGCCGATGGATGGTCTTCACCTCTCGCCCCGTGGTCTCGGCGAGCCGCTTGGCGGCCCTCCCTGTGGGTGCGGCGAGCGCGACGCGCAGCCCCCCGGCCTCGAAGATGCGCAGCATGGTGCGGACGGTCGTCGTCTTGCCGGTGCCCGGCCCGCCCGTCAGGATGAGCACGCCGCACCGGACGGCCTTCTCCACGGCCGCCCGCTGTTCGGCGCTGAGCTGGACGCCGTCGCGCCGCCCAAGCTCGGCGAGGAGCCGCGCCACATCCACCGGTAGCGGCTTCGGCGGGCGGCNNGCGCGGCGAGCCTCTCGGCGACGCTGGTCTCGGCGCGGTAAAGGTATGCAAGGTAAACCGCGCGCTCGCCTCCACCATCGCCTCCACCCTCGCCTGCGCCCAGGGCCGCACGCGCGCTTGCACTCGCACCTCCACTCTCGTGCTCGTCCTCGCCCTCGCCTCCGGACTCGGCGCCGCCCTCGCGCTGCATAGCCCGGCGCTGCGCCGCGTCACGGCCCACCACCTCGCGGACTATGGCTCCGCGCTGCTCGAGCACCGGCAAGGCGGCAGACACGAGGTCCGGGCCCACCTCGAGGACCTTCGCAGCCTCATCGATAAGCGCCTGCTCGGGGTAGTACACGTGTCCGTCCGAGGCAAGCTCGTTCAGGACGTAGACAATGCCTGAGGTGACGCGCTCCATCGAGGTGGGCTCGACGCCGAGCTCCGACGCGATCTTGTCCGCGGTCTTGAAGCCCACGCCGTGGATGTCGTCGGCAAGTCGATACGGGTTTTCGCGAACGGCCTGGATCGACGCGTCGCCGTAGCGCCGGAATATCTTGACGGCGAGCGTGGGGCTCACCCCGTGGCCAGCCAGGAACATCATGACCTTGCGAATCTCTTTCTGTTCCTGGAAGGCCCGGGCTATGGTGGCAGACTTGACCGGCCCCACGCCCTCAACCTCAGTGAGCTTCTCGGCATGGTGCTCGATGATGTCGAGGGTCGCGAGGCCGAAGTGCGACACGAGCTTCTTGGCCGTGACCGGCCCTATGCCCCTGATGAGGCCTGACCCCAGGTATCTCTCGATCCCCTTCTGGGTCGCCGGGACGACCGATTCATACCTCTCGACCTTGAACTGCCGCCCGTACTCGGGGTGGTCCACCCACTCGCCCTCGAGGCAGAGCGTCTCGCCGACGCTGATGAACGCGAAGGTGCCAACCACGGTCACCGGAAGCGCGCACCGCCGCCCGGCCCCCGCGCCGGCCCTGGCCCCTGCGCCCTGTGCATGCCACGTGCCCGCCGCACCGGCGGCTGCGCCCGCGTCGGCTGCGCCCGCGTCGGCTCGCTCGCCCGGGCGAGACCCTGCACCTTCACCGCCCTGCGCCTTCCCGCCCGGGCAGGCGCCCGGCCCGCCGTCGTCCCAGTCCGTGCACGCAAACCTGGCCACGGTGTAAGAGGTCTCCTCGTTGCGGTATGTGATCCGTTCGACTGTCCCCTGAATCGAAGGCATGTCCACCCTCCACGCGGGGTTTTCGGCGCTTCCGCTTCCTCATTTTAACATACCCCGCAACCGGAGTAAACGCCCGCTGCGCGCGCATCGGCCTGCCAA
>DKEX01000101.1 GCA_002452295.1 Firmicutes bacterium UBA6811
CGTCATCGCGAAGCACCTTGAGGATGCCCGCGAGGTTGCGTACAACCGCGAGTACCGCGTTGTAAACGGTGTGTATCGGGGCACGCCCGTGACGATCGCATCCCACGGCGTCGGGGCGGCCGGGGCATGCGTGTGTTTCGAGGATCTCATCAAGGCCGGCGCCAGGGTCCTCATCAGGGTCGGAACAGCCGGGTCGCTGAGCCGCTCCATCGTGGACGGGGACCTCATCGTGGCAACGGGTGCCGTGCGAGAGGACGGGGTGACGGACCAGCTTGTCCCCCTGTCCTTTCCCGCTATTGCCGACAGCAGGGTCGCAGATGCCCTTTACGGGGTGGGTCTTGCGCGCGGCGCGAGGATCTCGAGAGGCGTGGTGCTTTCGGTGGGGGCATTTTACCCGGGCATCCTGCCGCTCCCGAACGCCGAGATGAGCCGCGCGGGAGCCATAGGGGTCGAGATGGAGGTCTCGGCGCTCCTCATAGTGGCGGCGCTGCGTGGGGTGTGCGCAGGTGCGATCCTCGCCGTGGACGGCGTGGCTGTCGAGTTCGAGGGCGACGCCTACAATCCCAACCGCGAGGTGGTGGCGAAAGCCATCGAGCTCGAGGCCGAGATCGCCCTTGACGCCGTGGCACGGCTTGCGGGCGAGGAAGGGTGAGCCGGAAGGATCGAGAGGGTGAGGTTTTGTGCGCGCGGTCGTCTTCGACGGTGAGCGCCTCCTGGTGCAAGACGGCTTTCCCGTCCCTGGAAGAGGCAGAGGCGAGGCCCTTGTGCGGGTGCGGCTCGCGGGCATATGCAACACCGACCTTGAGATCACCCGAGGATACCTCGGGTATACCGGCATCCTGGGCCATGAGTTCGTCGGGACGGTGGAGGATGCGGATGAGCCGGCCCTTGTGGGTAACAGAGTGGTCGGCGAGATAAACATACCCTGCGGGGAGTGCCCCATGTGCCGCATGGGCTACCCCCGGCACTGCCAGCGCATCCGCACCATGGGAATGCGCGCGTGGCCCGGCTGCTTCGCTGATTACACGGTGCTGCCGTGCGAAAACCTCCATCCCGTCCCGGGGTCGGTGAGCGACCGCGAGGCCGTCTTCACCGAGCCTCTCGCGGCGGCAGTGGAAGTGCTGGAGCAGGTCCACATTCGCCCGTCGGATAGTGTCGTGGTGCTCGGCGACGGAAAGCTCGGCCTTCTTGTGGCCCAGGTGCTCCACACCTCGGGGCACCGCGTGCTCCTCATCGGACGACACGAGGACAAACTGGCAATCGCGCAGAAGGCCGGGATCGAGGTGGCGCTTTCCGGGTCTTGGGCCTCACTTTCCGGGCCTTGGGCTACCCCACGAAGGGTTGACGTGGCGGTGGAGTGCACGGGAAGCCCGTCGGGCCTTGCGGCGGCGGTGGCCCTTGTGCGCCCGCGCGGCACCGTCGTGCTCAAGAGCACGTTTCACGGCGAGGCCCCGGCGAACCTCTCACGGGTGGCGGTCAATGAGGTCACGTGTGTGGGGTCGAGGTGCGGGCCGTTTCCTCCAGCAATACGGCTGCTGGAGGCGAAGAGGATCGACACGGAAAGCCTCATCGAGGCCGTCTTCCCGGCTACCGATGCCATACGCGCATTTGAGCAGGCGGGAAGGCGCGGGAGCCTCAAGGTTCTGCTGGATTTCAGCGGAAGCGGCGTGAAGGGCGCGTAGTCTCGACCTTCGCAAGTTTGTGCAGGTCTCCCTCGCGTGTGGACCCAAGAAGGTGAAAACCCGGAGGGCACCCACCATGGGTGGGTGCGGATATCGCGGATATGCGATGATTCGACGCATCCGCAGCTAGTGATGGTTCACCTATCCGGGCAGCGATCGGGGGCACTGGCAGGCCAGGACCTGTTTCTATACCATATACGCGATTTCCGCGCCGGGGGATAGTCAAGCTTGCTCGGTCACGCCCTGCCCACGGCTCCGCTCAGGCGGCACAAAAGAGAAGACTATCATGACTTGTGGGCCGGAGTGCTGGAGGATGGTGATCGCGAGATGAGGAAGAGATGTGGCGAAGGCCTCGGATTCGATACACAGGCGATCCACGCCGGGTGGGATGGAAAGCACGCCCTGGGCGCCCTGAACCCTCCCATCTACCAGACATCCACTTTCGTGTTCGATAGCGTCGCCCATGCCCAGAGAGTTTTCTCGGGGGAGTCCGCGGAGTACGTGTACACTCGCGGAAATAACCCGACACTGCGGCTGTTCGAGCAGAAGATGGCCGTCCTGGAGAAGGGCGAGAAGGCGGTGGCTTTTTCGTCGGGCATGGCCGCCATTTCGTCAGTGCTGCTGTCGCTGCTCAAAGCTGGGGACGAGCTTGTGACCTCCCGCACGCTCTACGGCTCGACTTACCACGTGGTGACGCAGCTTCTGCCGCGATACGGTATAACGGCGAGGTTTGCGGACCTCTCCCGGCCGGGCGCGCTGGAAGCGGCCCTGACCGATAAGGCGAGGGTCGTGTACATCGAGACCCCTGCCAACCCCAGCCTCGAGATAGTGGACATCGCCGCCGCCGTCGAGGTGGCCCACCGCCACGGGGCGAAGGTGGTGGTGGACAACACGTTTGCAACGCCGCACTTCCAGAACCCGCTCGCCCTCGGGGCCGATGTGGTTGTGCACTCGTGCACCAAGTACATCGGAGGACACGGCGACGCCCTCGGCGGGGTCGCGGTGTCGCGTGACCCTGACTACATCTTGCGGCTGCGCTTCGATTTCCTGTGCGACCTCGGCGGGGTGCTCGCGCCCTTCAACGCGTGGCTCTTCCTGCGCGGAATCAAGACCCTCGGCATACGGATGAAGCGCCACGCGAGTAACGCTCTGGCGGTGGCGGGGTTCCTGGCGGACCACCCCGGGGTGGAGAAAGTGCTGTACCCCGGCCTCGCCGAATTCCCCCAGCACGGTCTTGCAAAGCGGCAGATGCGGGGGTTCGGCGGCATCGTGTCGTTCGAGGTCAAGGGCGGCTATGACGCCGCGGTGCGGTTCATGGACAGCCTCGAGCTATGCACCATCGCTGTGAGCCTGGGGGATGCGGAGACCCTCGTGGAGCATCCGGCCTCCATGACGCACCGCGAGTACCCGAGGGAGCGGCTCACTGAGTTCGGCTTCAGCGAGGCGCTCGTGCGGCTCTCGGTCGGCCTGGAGGACCCGGAGGACATCATCTCCGATCTTGACCAGGCGCTTGGCCGACTCTAAGCCCGTCGTCACACCTGGCGGAACACGTCGTCTATCGCCAGGGCGAAGCCGGGCAGGACCTGGCTTTCAAGCGTCGTGCCCTCCGGGTACACCTGGCGGGTGACAAGGTCCGCGCCGCCCTGGCGGGCCGCGACCTCGATGCTCCTGGCCTCAGGGTCGACGATCCACAGTTCCTGCACGCCGTACTTCGCGTAAACTGCACGCTTCGCCGTGCGTTCCCAGTTGGCCGTGCTTGGCGACAGGATCTCCACCACGAGGTCTGGCGGGCCCCAGATGTTGGCCTTCGTGATGATGCCCAGGCGGTGCCGCGACACGTAAAGGATGTCTGGCTGGACGACGTTGTGCTGGCTCAAGACCACGTCGAGAGGCGCATCGAGTACTTCGCCGAGACCATGGCGATCTACCCAGTCTCTGAGTGCCTTCTCGAGATGACCACTGATCCTCTGATGGCTCACGTTCGGCGACGGCACCATCCTGAGATCCCCCTCCACGAGCTCGTATCGCAGACCTTCAGGCGCCCGGCAGTAGTCGTCGTACGTGAGGCGCACCTCGTACGAATCGTATGGGGGGACGGCTTCGCGGACCTCATCCGGCGCATCCATGGCGTTGCCCCCTTCCGCGACTGGAATGAGCTTCCTATTTCAATTATACCAGGAGACAGGCGGCCGCGCTACCGGTTCTCGCCGTTTGCCGGGCCGACGTTCGGCGCAGATCCCCTGACCATGGGTTCGGAAGTCCCTGCTGTTTTCCACCCGGTAGACTGCCCAATCGCGGGACGGCGCTCATCTCACGCCAAGGAGCCGTCCGACCAGGGCAACGAGGAAGCACGCGGCGCAGGCCGCGGCGAGCGGCATGAGCGCGGCGAAGGCGGTCCACTTGACGCTCCGCGTCTCGTGCCAGATGGTCCACAGGGTCGTGGCGCACGGGTAGTGGAGGAGAGAGAAGAGGATGAGACACGCCGCGGTGAGCGCGGTCCACCCGTTGGACACGAGCAGGGCGCGAAGAGCGTCCAGGCTGTCCAGCTCCATCATTGTGCCAGCGGCCGAGTACCCCATTATGAGGATGGGGATGACTATCTCGTTGGCGGGAAGGCCCAGCAGGAACGCGGTGAGGATGTGGCCGTCGAGGCCGATGAGGCGCCCGAAAGGCTCGAGAAAACTCGCAACGTGGGCGAGGAGGCTTGCATCTGCGACCGCCACGTTCCCGAGCACCCAGGTGAGGGCCCCGGCGGGCGCGGCCACGGTGGCCGCTCTCACGAGCACGAAGAGGGCGCGGTCGAGAAGGGATCTCACGATGACCTTCAGGGCCTGTGGCTTTCGGTATGGCGGGAGCTCAAGCACAAAGGACGACGGCATCCCGCGTAGCAGGGTTCGCGAGAGGAGCCAGGACACGGCAAGCGTAACGGCGATGCCGCAAAGCACGGCGCCGAGCAGGGAGAGCGCGGCGGCGCCTCGGCCTACCCCAGCGGCGGGGCCCGTCCCGAAGAACATGGCGGACACCGCGATGAGCGTCGGAAACCGACCGTTGCACGGAACGAAGTTGTTGGTCAGGATGGCGATGAGCCTCTCCCTCGGCGAGTCGATTATCCGGCACGAGACCACCCCTGCGGCATTGCAGCCGAAGCCCATGCACATGGTGAGGGCCTGCTTGCCGTGAGTGCCGGCGCGCTTGAAGAAGGCGTCGAGGTTGAAGGCGACCCTCGGAAGGTAGCCAAGGTCCTCGAGCAAGGCGAAGCAGGGAAAGAATATCGCCATCGGCGGCAACATGACGGACACGACCCACGCGAGCGCCCTGTATGCCCCCAGGACGACGACCCCGGTGAGCCAGTTGGGGGCGCCTGCCCATGTGAAGAGGTCCAGGAACCGGCCCTCGCCCCAGAAGAGCACAGACGCGAGAAGCCTCGATGGGACGTTCGCGCCCACCAGGGTTATCCAGAACACGACGCCGAGGAGCGCCAGCATGATCGGGTACCCGAGAATCTTCGACGTGAGGATGCTGTCCAGGCGCTCATCCCAGTCGGGGGCGGCCCGTCCGTCGCGGCGGACCGCCTTCTCGCAGATGGACCCGGCAACCTCGTAGATCCTGCCGACCATGAGGTCCCGGACGTCGCCGGTTGCGCTGGGTCGTATGTCCCGGGCCGCTTCTGCGAGGCCGAGCAAGTACCTCTCGGGATGTCCTGTCATGCGGGGATCCCGTTCCGCGCCGCCACAGGATGGGCTCGTCTCCGAAGTCTTGCATCGAGCGTCCGTTTCTGGCTCCTCCTCTCACTGATGGCTTCGACGAGCGCCCCGTCGCCGTCTAGAAGCCTGAGAGCCACCCAGCGGGGCGAGATCCCGGGGACGACCTCCGCCACGATGCTCGCGAGGCGCGGCTCGAGGTCGGCGACGAGCGCCTCGATCTCCGGGGTGTACGTGACCCGCAGGGGGCTTGCTACGAGGTGTCCGCACGCCACCCCTTCGACTGCGTCCATGAGGTTGCGAAGGCCCTGGCCGGCTCGGGCGACCGTGGGCACGACGGGAACCCCGAGCTCTGAGGAAAGCCGGCCTGCGTCCACACTTATCCCCTTGCGCTTCGCCTCATCGATGAGGTTCAGGCACACGACGACCTTCTGGGTCATCTCCATGACCTGCAGGACGAGATTGAGGTTGCGCTCGAGGCAGGTGGCGTCTGTCACCACGACCGTGGCCGCGGCTGCGCCGAAGCATATGAAGTCCCTTGCCACCTCCTCCTCGGGCGAGGTGGCGAGGAGGGAGTATGTGCCGGGAAGGTCGACGATCCGATAGGTCACCTCCCGGTGGGTGCAGAAGCCCTCGGCCACCGCCACGGTCTTGCCGGGCCAGTTCCCGGTGTGCTGTCCGAGCCCTGTGAGGGCATTGAACACGGTGCTCTTGCCCGTGTTCGGGTTGCCCGCCAGGGCGATGGTGCAACAAGCAGACTCCGGCATAGCTCGAGGCGGACGGTGACAGAGCCGCCTGGCGGCCATGGAAAGTGTTCGTCCTACCAGACGCCATGTGAACCCCACGGGGCTCACCTCCATTGCGGGCGCGCGTGGTTGGTGGAGGGCAGGCGGGACAACACGATGACCTGGCTCGCCTCCTCCGCCCGGAGGGCGACGAGCGTATCCTTCACGCTGTACGCGGTGGGATCGCCCGCGGGGCTGCGCCGAACGGGGCTTACGCAAGCGCCGGGGACGAGCCCGATATCGAGCAGCCGCCTTCTCGTGAGGCCCGACGCCGCGAGGCGCGTGATGCGGCACGGGGAGCCGAGCGGCGCCGACGAGAGGGGGATCTCCCGCTCCTGCCTGGGTCCTTCGACACGCATGGGACCATCTCTCCTCGCCTTACAATGACGTGGCGCTCACCTGCGCCCGGTGTCCATGGGCGGGGCGCGAAACGGATGTCAGGGACGGGGTACGGGGGATGCCGAGGGCGACCACTACCATAGTATGAACGCCCCCGCTCTGACGGTGACCGTCACGCGCGGGGGTTGCGCCACGGTCTTAGCGTCAGGTGGTCCGATGGTCGGCGGGCTGCCCGTTGATCGGGGGTCCGTCCAGTGGTAGAATAAGAGTGAATCCACAATCGATAGATGATCGAAGCTGACAGGTGCCCCGTCGGGGGAGAATAGGGAAGAGGCGCCAGGGCAGGCCCTGTGAGGCGAGCCCTGCAAGCCCGCGGTTCCCGCCACTGTACCCGGGGAGCAGCCCTTGCGGCCACTCCGGTCTGCGCTCTGCGATGCCGTGAGACGTCCACGAGATGCCCACGCATCGTGGAGGAAGGCGCCGGGGGAAGGCCTGAGGCACATGCGATGACCCGAAAGCCAGGAGACCTACCTGTCAGCATCACCTTGCGCCTTCGGTGAAAGGGAGTGGCAGGTTGTTTTCTTGGAGGCAACAGGCCCCGGCCGAAGGTCGGGGCCTTGTCGTTGTCACACTCGAGAGGAGGTACAC
>DKEX01000067.1:0-8246 GCA_002452295.1 Firmicutes bacterium UBA6811
AGCGCGCCGTCCCCGGAGTGCAACACCGGCAACCCCTGGAAAAGTGGCAGTGATCTCTGAACCCGCACTTAGGTGGAAGTCAGTGGTTTGGTGCAAGACGTTGCGGGAACGGTCAGACCGACCGTCAGATGGTCGCCTGTCGGACGGTCGGAACGGTCGGGACGGTGGAGAACGGCCGGACCGGCGTTTGACACGGCGCGAGGAAGCTGCTATTATTGTCTGTGGGAGTGCGCCTATAGCTCAGAGGATCAGAGCGCCGGCCTCCGGAGCCGGGTGCGCAGGTTCGAGTCCTGCTAGGCGCACCATTTCGCGCCCTTTTTTCGCCTGACGGGCCCCTGTCGTGGCGGGTGCCAGGTCCGCGGCGGACGGCGGCAAGGATCTCTCAGCGCGCATTGCGCCCGGCAGGAGCCGCACGGAATGCCTTCACAAAACCATCGGTAGCACGACTGGACCCGGGCAACCCCGGGCCACGCAGCACTTAGAGGATACTTGCAAAAGATAGAGAACTATCTATACGATCGTCCCCACCGTCCCCAGCCACGGGTTCATGAATTCCTGCCTGTCCTGTACGGGTTGCCGGCGCCTGCGCGACGGGCCGATGAGACCGGGCCGCCAGCTTGCTGGCCCGATTCTCTCGACGCCTGTCACCCTGGGGTGCCGTCCCCGGAGTGCAACACCGGGAACCCAGGGCAGCTCGACCCCTGGTCGGGTGGTAACGATCTGGGCCAGTTGATTCACCCGTGTGAAAGGAGGTAGCGGCGCGCCATGGATGACAGGATTCAGGTCATGGCCGCAGAGAACAACCGGGACATGTGCGAAGTCCTCGAAGCTCTCGTTCAGGGAGAACCCGACCTCGAGTGGGTCGGGTCGGCCGAAGACGGTGTCCAGGCCCTCGACATGATCGTCCAGGTGAACCCCGACGTGCTCCTCCTCGATATCATAATGCCTTATCTTGACGGGCTCGGGGTGCTGCAGCGCCTGGCGGAGATGGATCTCGCCAGAAGGCCGGGAATCATCATCGTCACCGCCTTCGAGGAAGAGGGCATGGTGAAGAGGAGCGCGAGGCTCGGCGCGGACTACTATATCCTCAAGCCATTCGACGGCCAGTGCCTCCTCAGCCGGATACGCCAGGTTGCGGGCGCCGACAAGGCCATGCCGGTCAGAACCCGGAGCATGGTGCCTGCGTCCACCCCTGGCCACTCGCACGACCGTGTGGCCAGGGTGCTCTTCAGGATGGGAGTGCCCACCTACTTCAAGGGCTACCAGTACTTGAAAGACGCAATCGAGATGGTCAGCCACGATCCCGGACTTCTCGGTGTCATCACCAAGAGCCTCTACCCAAAGATTGCGGAAAAACACATGACCACGCCCCTGATCGTGGAGGCGGCCATCAGGTACACGATACAGAAGACCTGGAAGCATGGGAACGTGGATTACCTCAAGAGGGTCTTCGGCCAGTCCGCGGCCTTGCGCGATGGAAAGGCCCCGACCAACTCGTTCTTCATCGCCAGGGTCGCGGAGGACCTGAGGCTGGGAATGATCGAAGGCGCATAGGCAAAGCGGCGCATGGGCGAAGCGACCGCGATAGCGGCGGGACCTGGCATCTCGCCGCGCCCCCCGGGCTGCACCTCTCAGCGCAGGACGGTTGCGCTGCCTGGTCTGACGAGGCCGAGCCTCGCCATCAGAAGCCGTGCCACGAGCCGGGGAGACCGCCACAGGCTCGCAGCGAACAGGCGCCGGTATGAGCCGGGCTCGTACAGTACGTCCGCAAGAAGAAACACGAGGTCTGGGTTGGCCTCGACCACGGCAAAGGGGAGGCCGTCCTTTACGCCTAGCGCGGTCGCGAGGAGCATCGACAGCCGGAACTCCCTGAGGAACTCCTGGCGGCATCTGCGGGCGTAGGCAGAGGCGGCGCTCGACACGTCGCCGCACCTCATGGCCTCGGCGATGGCCTCCGCAGCCATCCTCCCGCTGCGCATGGCGTGGTATATCCCCTCGCCTGAGAAGGGGTCCACGAGCCCGGCGGCATCCCCTGCCAGAAGCACCCCCTCGCGCGCGATGGGCCGCCCGACCCCGCCCATGGGCAGCATGTGCCCTCTCGGCCTGGGGCACGGCAGCCCCGGCTCCCAGGGCTCGATGACGCGGCCGAAATGGGCGCGGAACGCGTCGCCAAGCCTGGACGCGTCGAGCGCTGTCGCCCCCACACCCACGTGCACCCCGCCCTTGCGATGGAAAGCCCACCCGAAGGCCGCTCGAAGCGGCGGAACCAGGTACAGCTCGATGAGCTCGGGCTCGGCCGGCGAAGCAAGGCCTGCGGGCAGGTCCACGTCGGCCGAAAGCGACGCCCCCAGCTCCCACCTGGCCCACCGGCGTCGGATGCCGGCCAGCCTAGCGGTGCATCCGCAAGCCCCGTCTGCCCCGACCACCGCCGTCGCTCTCGCCCGCCCCCGCCCGGTCGTCACCACGTAACGCTCCCGGCCGCCAGCCGTGTCCAGTTCGATGCCGAGAAGGCGCGCGCCGTCGAGGAAACACACGCCCGCCTCCACGGCCTTCGTGGCGAGGAAATCATCGAATGCGGCTCTCCGAACCGTCACCCCAAGCTTTCTCGAGTCCTTCGCCACCACCGAGCGCCCGAGGGCAGAGACCAGCTTGATCCCCCGGATCTCATGTTCCACGACGGACCCGGGAAGGTCGAAGCCCAGCTCACGCATGGCCTTGGCCGTGACCCCGCCGGCGCAGGGCTTGTGCCTCGGGAACCTTGCCTTATCGATAAGAAGGGCGGCGAGACCCCGCTCGGCGGCTGCCCTCGCAGCCGTTGAGCCTGCCGGCCCCGCTCCGACCACCACCACGTCATACTCGCGCATCATAACGTCTCTACGCCTTCAGGCCCCACTCTCTTTATCTTCTCCTCTTCGCCGGTGTCGGCGTTCACGTAGACGAGGTAGGTCTCGTCGTCTATCGCACCCCGGAACTCGTACACCAGAGTTTCTCTGTAGAAGTCATCCATGATGATGGCCAGGCGCGGTCCCCCCACCTCGAGCCTCGGGTTTACCGCGGCCCTCGCCTCGCCCTCGGTGATGCGGGGTGCCCCGTACCGCCTGGCTCTGTGGAACACCTGGTAGTTCGTGCCCTCGAACCCGTCCACGCTTCCGCTATCCAGCGCCACTCTCACGATCACGTGGTCGGGGTACACGAGAACGCCGTCCTGCTCGTGTGCGAACCCGACGACAGCGACCCCCTGGTATGCCTGCCTGGAGATTCGCCGCATGTTCTCGAAGCCCCTCGATGCGAGGAAGTCCGCCGCGACGGCCTCGGCCATGGCCGGCGTGATGGTGGCCGGCCCGATGGGCGACTCGTCCATCATCCACAGGACGCGCCCACCTTTGACCGAGACGTCCACCCATACGGTGCCACGGCCGCGGCCGGGCGGGATCTCAACCCTGTACGCCTCCGGATCGGACGGTATCCTCGCCACCACGCGGGCCCGCCTGCCTGCAACCGTCTCAAGTCCGAGGAAGTCCAGGGCCGCCCTCACGGCCTCATCCGTGGACACCGCGGGGCCCGGCACCTGAGGTAGCTTTTTCCTGGGCGGAGGGAGGACGCCCTCCAGGTCCGGCGACGGAAACCGCGTCATGCCGTCCTCGAGCATCTTGAACCCCTTGGTCACCTGGTTGGACGGCACCCCGGTAGGCGTGCCGTCCGGCCTGGTGGCGGCAGCCGCCATCGTGTCGCGCTGGAAATCGGTCCAGCGCAGCGCCCCGGCGCTGAAGGCCCTGCCCACCCCGGCAAGCTCGTCCGCGGCGAACTTCGCCTGCCTTTGGAAGTCCCGGAGGATCGTCCACTCACGCTCGCTGATGCTCGCGCCCGAGGCGCCTCTCTGGGCCAGCGTGTAGGTGAAGGCCGCCACGCGCCCGATGAAGTCCTCAGTGGCGGAAAGCGGGACGCTTCCCACAGGGAGCTGGCCGATGGCAGACCTCGCAGACTCCGAGTGCCTCCAGGCGTCGGCGAACGCCTTCGCCGTCTGGGTCGCAGAGCCGGCCGCCAGCGCCTTCCCGAGCTCGTGCTCCAGGCCGTCC
The DNA here is from genome assembly GCA_002452295.1 of Firmicutes bacterium UBA6811. Taxonomy (GTDB): domain Bacteria; phylum Bacillota; class SHA-98; order UBA4971; family UBA4971; genus UBA6256. Next base: position 4,077 of record DKEX01000067.1, read on the forward strand.
ACGTGGTAAATCACTTCCTGGAACGCGCGCTGGTACTGGTTCTCTGTTCTCACTTCGATTTCCCGTCTCAGCCTGTACTCGCGGAAGACCGCGAGGCCCAGGAACAGGACGAGCACAACAGCTCCGAGTCTTGTCCACTCTCGTCTCACGCTTCCCACCTCACTCCGGGGTCACCGCAGGAAGATGTGATCGCCGATCTGAACGAGAAAGCGCCTTGTGGCGACCCACCAGTTGGTGGCCTTGCTGGGGTTATAATAGTAGACCGCCCCTCCCGTGGGATCCCACCCCGCGAGAGCGTCCTGGGCCGCTCGTAGGGACGACGATGTCGGAGGCAACCAGATGGTCCCCTGGGACACTGCCGTGAATGCGTCGGGCTCGAAGATAACTCCCGGGATGGTCTTGGGAAAGTGAGGGTGCTGGGTCCTGTTGAGGATGACCGCGCCCACTGCGACCTGGCCGACGTACGGCTCGCCCTTCGCCTCCGCGGATATGACGCGGGCCATGAGGTCGAAATTGTAGCTATAGGCCTGGCCAGGGGCGGCAAGGTGCCATGAGGCCGATTCCGTGGCAGCGCGCTCGACACCTCGCCCCGCGCGACCGGCGGTCGAACCGGTGTGAGGATGGATATGCCAGAGAACCACCATCAAGGCGACCAGAACGACAAGCGCCGCGAAAACCCGGCCCGCTCTCTGCATTCCCTGCTACCTCCCGCAGCCGTCTTTGGCTCGGGATTATTATGCCGCGAGGGGTCATGGCTATGCGCCGGGGCGGCGGCGGTACGCCGGGCTCATCTGACGGGTCGCCTCAGGATCCTGACGAGGAGCCACACCACCAGCAAAAAGCGGTGAACATGAACTTCAGAGGCGAGACGGGAGAGGTCGGGATGTACCTCGGCATGGCCCGCCAGGCCGAGCGAGAAGGTTACCCTGAGGTCGCAGCGGCGCTCATCAAGATCGCGAAGGAGGAGGCCGAACACGCGTCGCACTATGCCGAGCTGAACGGCATGATATCCGCCAGCACGAAGGAGAATATCGAGAGAATGCTCCAGGGCGAGCAGGCCGCCAACAAAGGCAAGAGAGAGTCCGCCGTCAGGGCGAAGGAGCTCGGGATCGATCACGCACACGACTACTTCGACGAGTCCTCTCGCGACGAGGCGAGGCACGCCCAGATGCTCGAGGGGATGCCGCGCCGTCAGTCGAACGCGAAAGCGGCCTTCACCACTTTGCTCGAGGACTTGTGGAGGTTCGCGTCGATTGCCCGCTTGTGGTCCTCGATCCTGAAGGTGTGCGTGAGGAGACGCGCAAGCGCCACCCTGCGTTCCTTGAGAAGCGCGCAGGCCAGCCTGTAGGTGGTCGTCTTCTCGCCGTTATAGGTCTCGCCACCGCACCAGAACGAGCCACGGACCGTGATCTCGTTGAGCCATATGGGTGTCCAGTCCACGCCCCTCGGGAACGCCGCAAGGCCGACGAGCACCATCCTACCCCCCGACCGCGTAAACCGCAGGGCGTCGTCGATGCTGGTTGAGCTTCCCACGCACTCGAAGACCACGTCCGCCCCGCCCTGCACGATCCTCTTGCCCACCATGGGCCTCAGCACCTTGCCCCCGAGGACGTCCGCGAGGTCCTTGAAGTAATCGTCGCTCTCGCGCGAGCACACGACGGCGTCCGCCCCGTAGCTTCGGGCAAGCTCCGCCTGGAACGGGTATCGCGCCTCCACGACCACCCGCGCGCGGCTTCCCAGGGCGCGCAGGGCCGCCACGACCGATATCCCGATGACCCCGGCGCCCATGACAAGGCACGTGTCGGAGTCGGCGGGGAAGTTCCGGAGCACAGGGTGCAGCGCGGAGCAGAACGCGTCCACGAGCACGGCGTCCTCAAACGGGATGTCCTCGTCGAGCGGGATGACCTGGGACTTGTGGGCCACGAAATACTGGCTCCAGCCGCCCCCCGTGTCGCGACAGAGGCCTATGGCGAACCCGGGCGACACCACGCCCTCCGTGAAGTTCTGGCACAGCGAGTAGTCGCCCCTCTTGCAGAACTCGCACGAATCGGCTATCTCCCTGGGCGCGCACGAAAGCACCGGGTCCACCAGCACCCGCTGGCCGACGCCCAGGCTGTCGACATCGGCCCCGGCCTCCACGATGGTGCCGCAGTTCTCATGCCCGAACGTGAACGGAAACGACACGTACGGCGATGAGCTGGGGCTATCATGGAGGAGGATGAGGTTGATGTCGCTCCCGCATATCCCGGAGTAGTGGGTCTTCACCTTCACCCAGTTGGCGCTGGGAAGCCCCGGCTCGTCCACCTCGCGCAGCACGACCCCGGAGAGCGGGCCGTAGAAAGCCTTCTCTGTGAGCGCGCCCGCCGCCTTCGAAAACAGGTACCGGGGCACGGTGCCGAGGAACTGGACGGCCTTCATACAGCGCTCCTCCTTGCCCCGATGATGCCCAACCTCCCGCCGGCCCGCTCGAGGCACTCCAGCGCGAAATCGATGTCCTCATCGGTGTGGGACGCCAGCACGTTCGCGCGGAGCCTGCACGTCTTCGGCGGAACTGCGGGGGGCAGGATCGGGCAGATGAATATCCCCTCGTTGTGCAAGAGCATCGTGAGCCTGAGGGTAGTCTCCTCGTCCCCGATCACGATCGGGATCACCGAACTCTTCGTGTTCAGCGTGTTGTAACCGAGCTCATTGAGCCCGCCCACAAACCTTGCTATATTGTGCCGCAGCTTGCCGATGCGCCACTGCTCCTCCTCTATGATGTCGAAGGCCTCGCGAACCGCCGCCGCCGACGCCGGCGGAAGCGCCGCCGAAAACACGAATCCGCGGGCGTTATGGCGCAGGAACGAGATGAAGTCGGCTTTGCCGGCTACATACCCGCCGACGGCCGGGATCGTTTTCGACAGGGACCCTGTGAGGATATGTATGGCGCCTGCGGGAAGCCCGAAGTACTCCTGGATACCGTGGCCGGTCTCGCCCAGGACCCCGAGGGAGTGGGCCTCGTCAACGAGGAGCCACGCGTCATACTTGTTGACCAGCTCGATGAGCTCCGGCACGGGCGCCACATCGCCGTCCATGCTGTATACAGCGTCAACTATGACCAGTTTACCGCGGTACTTGTCCTTTGCATCGGCGAGGATGCGCTCCACGTCATCAAGGCTGTTGTGCTCGGACCAGATGAGCTCCGCGCTGGATAGCCTGCATCCATCGACCAGGCTCGCGTGGGACAACTTATCGCATATCACCGCATCGCCCCTGCCCACGAACGACCCGATGGTGGCGACGTTCGCGAGGAACCCGCTGCTGAAGGCGATGGCGTCCTCGGTGCCCATGAACTGGGCCATCCTCTCCTCGAGCTCCACATGGAGCCTGGTTGTGCCCGCGAGGATGCGCACTCCGTGGGTACCGGTGCCGAACGCGTCGGTGGCCCGGTTGGCGGCGGCGTTGATCCTCGGGTGGGTGATGAGCCCGAGATACGAGTACGACGAGAATATCACCTTCCACTTCCCGTCGATCTCCACCCTCGCGCCGTCGAGGGCGTCTACCTGTTGCAGGTAGAAGTAAAGGTCCTGCTCCTTGATCCTTGAAAGCCTATTGGAAAAGGCATCGATCCTTCTCTGAAGGGAATTCCTGGACCCTGACATGATACTGCCTCCTTGTACCCGAGCGCGGCCGGATTGTGGGGAAAACACCTTGACCATAGTCTACCACCAGGACAGGAGCGATGTCAACATTTTTGTGCACACTCATGCCCGTATCGTCTACGTCGCCGGGTTATGGAGTGGGTTGTGGCGCTGGCGGGCCAGCCGGTCGATGTGGTATAATCTGGCTACGGAACGCCGACAACTCATGAGGTGGTGACCGTCATGGAGCTTGCCAGGATCACAGAACATCTCGATTCCTATCTCCGGGTGACCGAGATCGACGACTCCTCGCTCAACGGCCTCCAGGTGGAGACAGACAGGGAGATCACGCGCGTCGCGACGGCGGTGGACGCAACCCTCGACGCGTTTGCCAGGGCGCACGAGGCCGGCGCCGAGCTTCTCGTCGTGCACCATGGGCTCTTCTGGGAGAAGGTGCCGCTCCGGGGGGCGCTTTACCGGCGCGTGCGGTTCCTCATCGGGCACGGCATGAGCCTGTATGCCGCCCACCTCCCGCTGGACATGCACCCCG
>DKEX01000067.1:8340-15580 GCA_002452295.1 Firmicutes bacterium UBA6811
CGGCTCGGCTCTCCGGTGAGACTCCTCGACTTTGGAAGGCCTGCGATTACGCGGGTAGCGATATGCAGCGGCGGTGGCGGGCCGGATCTCATGCAGGCGGTGGAGGCAGGGGCAGACGTGTACCTGACCGGGGAGACCAGCCACGGAGCGGCCACCCTTGCGCGGGACGCCGGGATCAACGTCATCTTCGCCGGCCACTATGCCACGGAGACCCTGGGCCCGCGCGCGCTCGCAAAGCACATCGAGGACACCTTCGGCATACCCGCGGCTTTCATCGAAAGCCCGACCGGCCTGTAGGCTCCCCCAAAACATGTAAAGTCTCCAGTGGTGAGGGCGCCCCGCTCGGCCGCGGGGCGCCCTCATTGGCATGCCCTGGTCATGCAGAGATCTCTGGGCCCATGATAACTTTTCTTGATCTGGATATTGACAGTGTGAAGTGCCGGCTTTATGATGTTAATGCAAGGCTTAATCTTATTGAGGTTACCCAAAACCCCACGCGGAGGTGCTGTCCATGTTCATTGTGCTGGGCGACGTGAGGATCGAGATAACGAGGGTACCACGTCCGAACGCTGAGGAAATGGCGAGGCGTACATACGAGAAGGTGAAGGCAGCGAAGGCATACGAGGATGCGCGGCGCATGTACGAGGTGAAGGCCCTCCGGTACGCCCCATGGGTCCGCTGACGCAGCGGGCCGGGCTATCCCCCGATCTCGAAGCAGGCGCGTAGACGAAACAGGGCCGCGTGGACAGGAAAGGGCGCCGTCGCGGCCGTCGCGGCGCACGTAGGAGCTACGGCGCCTCGCCCACCGCGACCGTCGCCTTGACCACGCGACCGTCCCGGTAAACCTCGAGATCAAGGCGGCCGCCGATTCCGGCGGACGTCACGGCGTCGCGGAGGTCGGCAATGGTCTTGACCCTCTTGCCGCCGGCAGAGATGATAACGTCTCCGCGACGAAGGCCTGCCGCCGCGGCGGGGCTTTGCCGCACATAGCTCACGATGGCAAGGCCGCTATCGACCGGAAGACGATAGTCGCGCGCGACATCAGGCGTTATCGCCCACACCTGCGTGATGCCGATCCACGGCCGCCGAACCTTGCCGTACTCGATTATCTCCGACGCGATCCTCCTTGCGGTCTTGATGGGAATCGCAAACCCTATGCCTTGCGCCTGCGAGATGATGGCGGTGTTGATCCCGACAACGGCGCCGGTCTCGTCTACGAGCGCGCCGCCGCTGTTCCCAGGGTTGATGGGGGCGTCGGTCTGGATGAGGTTCTCGAGGTATATCCCCTGCTCCTCATCGAGGGGGAGAGATCTCCCGAGGGCGCTTATGACCCCGGCCGTCACCGTGTGGTCGAAGCCGAAGGGGTTCCCGATGGCGACGGCAAGCCCGCCCACCTGGAGCGCGTCGGAGTCGCCGAGCCTCCCCACGGGCAGGTCATCGCCTTTTACGCGCAACACTGCGAGGTCGGTATAGTAGTCGCCCCCGACCACGCTCGCGGTAAACTCGCGCCCGTCGCTCAGCACCACCCCGATCTGGGTCGCTTTCTCGATGACGTGGTAGTTGGTGAGCACATGCCCCTGGCGGTCGAATATGACACCCGACCCCAGACCCTCCTCCTGCTGGACCATGCGCTCGAAGAAGAAGTTGTAGAAAACCCTCTCGCGGAGGGTGGATATCTTCACCACGGACGGGCCCACATCCCTGGCGATGGCCGCCACAACCGAACTGGACCGGCCGGTCGCAGGAGGCTGGACCTCCCCCGCAGGCACCCTACCGGGGCCGGGCTCCTTCAGCGCATCGGGGAGGGCGGCGATCCGCCTGTCAACGGCGCTCATGACGGCGGCGCCTACCAGAAGCCCGCCAACGATGGCCCCCACGAGGCCTACGAGGAAGTAGGAACCCGGCAGGCCGCGCCTTGTGCCGTAACCGAAGGGGCTCACCTCGTTCACCTCCCGACGGGCGCCGGACGCCTTGAAGGACCCCAGGACGACCCGCCTTGCTGACTTGCCCCGTCACAACGCGTCTCATCCTGCGCCGTCAACCTGCTTCCACCATCTTGCGCGCGCTCTCGAGAATAGCCGAAAGCCTCTCCTCGCTGAACGCCTCCACGTAGATCCTGACGACCGGCTCCGTGCCGGACGCCCTCACGAGGAACCAGCTTCCGTCGGCAAGCTCGGTCTTCACGCCGTCCAGGGTCGATACGCCCGACACAGGCACTCCTGCAACCTCACACGGAGGGCTGTCGCAAAGCATGCCGATGACCCTTTCCTTGGCCGGGCCGGCCACGTGAAGGTCCACCCGCCGGCTATGGAACGGGCCGACCTCGTCCATGAGAGCGCGAAGCGTCTCCTTGAGCGGCCGCCCGGTTATGGCACGCATTTCGGCCATGAGCAGGCACGCGAGGATGCCGTCCTTCTCGGGGACGTGACCGCCGATACTGAGGCCCCCGCTTTCCTCGCCGCCGATGACCACCTGGGCGCGTCTCATCTCCGCTGAGATGTACTTGAATCCGACGGGCGTCTCGCGCGCCTCGAGCCCGCACGCGCGCGCCACAGCGTCCACCATGTGGCTCGTGGCAACGGTGCGCACCGCAACGCCATTCATGCCCCGATTTCGGGCAAGGTGAGCCACGAGAAGCGAGATCACCCGATTCGGCGAGAGAAACGTCCCGTCCTCGTCGAGGACCCCGAACCTGTCGGCGTCCCCATCGGTGGCAAGCCCCAGGTTCGCGCCGGCCTCACGCATTTTCGCCGCGAGGCCCTGTAATCTCTCCTCTGATGGATCAGGGGGGCTTCCGCCGAACAGCGGATCCCGCCTGTCGTTGATGGCCAGCACGTCGCAGCCCGCGTCGTGCAGGATCTTGTCGACATAGCCGCGGCCGGACGCGTGGAGAGCGTCGTACACGACGCGCAGACCGACGCGGCGGATGGTGTCGAGGTTCACGAGGCGCGACACGTCATCCATATAGTCCGCCATGGGATCGAACGGGACGACCTCGCCCGCAGCCGACTCGCCGGCGCCGGCCGCCGCGCGCTTCACTTCACCCGTCGCCTGTACCTTCGCAATGTGCCTCTCGATTTCCTGCGTAATATCGGGCATGGCCGGGCCGCCGTACTCGGGGATCCACTTCACGCCATTGTACTCGGGAGGGTTGTGGCTCGCCGTAAACATCACGGCCCCCGCGCGCTTTCCGTGGACCACTGCGTGGGCCGCGACGGGCGTGGGGGTGTCGCGCGACGTCACGTAAGCCCTGATGCCATTCCCGGCAAGGACGGACGCCGCCTCCTGCGCAAACTTTTCCGACAGGAACCGCGCGTCGTACGCGACCACGACCCCCTTGCCCGCAAGGCCCGCCCCCTGCAAGTAGCCGGCAATCGCCTGGATCACCACCCGGACGTTTGGAAACGTGAACTCCTCGCACATCACGGCACGCCAGCCGTCTGTGCCGAACCTGATGCTGCTCACACTCGCCACCCTTTCACAAGCTACGCCGCCTTTCAGGGCCGAGCGGCGCCGGCCCTGGTCTGGCCTGGCCTGGCCTAGTACTCAATGCCTCGCCTGGCGCCGACGCCCCGCTCGAACGGATGCCTTACCTGGCGCATCTCAGTGATGAGGTCCGCCCGGTCAAGCACCTCCTCCGGCATCTTCCTGCCGGTGAGCACGAGCTCCACGTGGGGCTTCCTATCGTCGATCATCTTCACGATATCATCGACCGATATGAGCCCGAAATGCGCCGCGAGGGAGATCTCGTCGAGAATGAGCATATCCGCAGAGCCCCTGGAGGCCACGCCATACGCCAGGTCCAGGGCGTTGCGGGCAAGGCTGCGGTCCTCGTCGGTCGCCTCACCCTCCCGCAGGAAGCACTCAGCGCATCCGTCACACCGGGCGAGCCCTTGCCTGATGGCCGAGGCCCTGCGGCAGTCGCGACCGAACTGGAATATCCTGACCTCGGGGTACAGGCGCTCCAGAGCGAAAAGCTCGCCGGTGTAGCTCGCCCCCTTCGCGAACTGGATCACCATCACCCGGAACCTGTGCCCCGCCGCCCTGAGCGCAAGCCCCAGGGCCGCCGTGGTCTTGCCCTTTCCGTCGCCGGTGTAGACCTGGACGAGGCCTCGTTCGAGGCCCCCCGGCACCGTGCACCCCCCGGGAAGCTCTCTAACCATCGCCGCGACACCTGTCTCCAACCGGGGCCACCTCCTCGCGGGAACAGCTTGGCCTACGGGTTACCCATCGCCCGCCCGGGACCAGCAGCACCTGGGGGCGCCCGTTCACCGGGTGCGGTTGCACCCGGGCGCTCACCCCGTACACGTCCTCGATGGTCTCCGCCGTGATGACCTCGCCGGGCACGCCGGCCGCCACGGTCCGCCCGCCCTTCAGCATCACTATTCTGTCGCAGTACTGGGAGGCGAGATTCACATCGTGCAGCACCGCCACCACCGCAAGGCCGTCGCGGCGCGACAGGCCCCACACAAGATCCATGATCTCCACCTGGTGCCTCGGGTCCAGGTGTGATGTGGGCTCATCCAGCAGCAGCACCCCTGGCTCCTGGGCGAGCGCCCGCGCCACCATGACCCTCTGCCTCTCCCCATAGGATAGTTCAGTGATGGGGCGCATGGCGAGGTGCGCCACGTTCGTTGCCTCCATGGCTAGGGCCACGACATCCATGTCGCGCTGCGTCTCCACGGCGAACCTCCCGAGGTGGGGCCACCGGCCCATGAGGACGATGTCCTTCACACTGAACGAGAACGGCGTGTACCCGTTCTGGGCAACGACCGCGATGCGCCGCGCAACTGCCTTTGGCCGCATGGTGCGGATGTCCCGCCCGTCAAGGGTCACCCTGCCGCTTGCAGGCTGCAGACCCCCGGCCATCGCCCGGAGGAGCGTGGTCTTACCAGACCCGTTGGGCCCCAGGACCCCGACGATCTCCCCTCCGGACACCGAAAGCGACGCTCCGTCCAACGCCGTTATTATACCGTACATGCAGTGGATGGAAAACACGTCTAATTGCACCTGGTCTCACCATGCCCCACCTGCCAGGGCGCTAGAGCGCCCCGGATCGCTTTCTCCGCCTGAGCAGATAAAGGAAGAATGGCCCGCCTGCAAGGGCCGTGATGACTCCCACCGGGATCTCGCCCGGCGCCACCAGCACCCGCGCCAGGGTGTCTGCCGCCACCAGGAAGCCTGCCCCGGCGAATACGCACGCCGGAAGGAGGACCCTGTGGTCCGGCCCAAGGATGAGCCTCATCGTGTGAGGGACCACGAGGCCCACGAAACCGATGATCCCGCCCACCGAGACAGCCGCCGCCGTCACCAGCGAGGCGGCGAGTATCGCGATGCGCTTGAACTCCTCGGGATCCAGGCCCAGGTGGCGGGCCTCCTCGTCGCCCAGGCTGATGAGGTTGAAGTCGCGCGCCAGCACCACGAGCGCGGCGATTCCGGCCGCGATGTAGGGGAACGCCATCTTCACGTGCGCGTACCCCTTGTTAGAGAGGCTCCCCATGAGCCACATCATGGCCTCCCGCAGCGTATCGCCGGAGATGACCAGGAGAAACGATATCAGGGCCCACAGGAACGACCCCACGACCACGCCCGCAAGGAGGAACGTGTCGGTGGGAAGCCTGCCCGATACACGTGCGATGGAATACACGACCACCATCGTGGCGACGGCGGTGACGAAGGCGAGGATGGGGACAGAGCCGACGCCCAGGATCGAGACAGGCACGCCGGCCACCATCGCAATGGTTGCGCCGAGCCCCGCCCCTGCGGACACCCCCACCACGTACGGATCGGCGAGGGGGTTGCGAAGCAGGCCCTGGAGGGCCGCCCCTGCCACCGACAGCGACGCGCCGACCATGGCCGCGAGCAGAATACGTGGAAGCCGCACGTAAAGGAGGATGACCTCGTGGGATGCCGGCCAGTCGGCGTGGACGATCCGCCCGCCCACAAGTGGGAGTCGCCGCACCAGTATCCCGGCTACCTCCAGCGGCCGGATGGACACAGACCCGACGCCCGCTGCAACCACCATGACGAGGGCCACGGCCAGCGCAAGCAGAGGCAGGCGAGCCTCACGCCAGACCGGACGCGGTGTCGCAAGCCCGCGAAGCGCGTGGGCGCCCACACTGCCGGCTCGCCCGGCCCGGGATACAGGGTGCGCTCCCTCCCTGCACCCGGACGGTGCGCCCGCCCCGGCACATGGCTCCACGTCTGGCCGGACGTCGTCGCGAAGCGCCCGGTTGCGGTCCCTGGAGGTCGCTCTCATTCTGCCCCACCCCGCCTTACTTGAACATCTCGGGATGGAGCAGCTTCGCGAGGGTTTCGAGTCCCTCCACAAGCCTCGGCCCCGGACGCACCAGGAGGTCCGGGTGCACCTCATACACCCGCCCGGCCCTGTAGGCGGATATCCCCCACCACGCAGGGCGCACCAGCGCCTCGGCCCGGTTGAAATTGGTGAGGACGACGACCTCGGGGTCGCGCTCTATCACAGCCTCCGCACTGAACTGCGGCCACTCACCCGCCGCGTCGTGGGCGATGTTCTGCCCGCCAGCCGCGCTCACCAGCTCATCGATGAACGTCCCCGGCCCCGCCGTCATGAGGGGTTCGTTCCAGATCTCCACGAAGACACGGGGCCGCGCTGATGATTCGAGGGTGGCAACCTTCGCAGCGATCCGCTCGATCCTGAGCGAGAGGCTCGTTACGAGGTCGGATGCGCGTCCTTCTGCACCGGTGGCTTTTCCGATAAGGGTTATGGCGTGAAGAACCCCGTCGATGCTCTTGGGATCCACGGCAAGAACGGTGACGCCAAGCTGAGACAACCTCTCGATGGCCTGCCGCTGCAGGCTCCCCACCGCAACCACGAGGTCAGGACGCATGTCGAGGATCTTCTCGTAGTCAAGCTCAATGGATCCCACCTTGGGCCTGGCTTTCGCCTCCGCGGGGTAGTCGCATGAATCGGTGACGCCGATGACCCTGTCGCCGAGGCCGAGGGCAAACAGGATCTCGGTATTGCTTGGAGCGATCGAGATGATCCGCTCGGGCACGCGGGGCAGGACCACTCTCCTGCCAAGATCGTCGGTAACGGTGACGGGGCTCCCGGCAGAAGCCCGGGATCCCTCTGGCAGGCAGAAGCCCACCACAGCGAGGACAAGCGTAGCCACCAGCGTGGCGGCGATTCCGTGCCGCAGCATCCAGCTTCTTCTGGGCGTCGTCATAGCAGCTGTGTACCTCCTCTCGAGTGTGACAA
>DKEX01000026.1 GCA_002452295.1 Firmicutes bacterium UBA6811
CAGATGAACCGGGTGGGGTCTGTCGGGATAGCTGCCAGCCATGCAGGCCCGAGCGCGCGGGGCGCCGTGATGGCATCGGACGCATTCTTCCCCTTCAGGGACGGAATAGACGAGGCTGCGAACGCGGGCGCGACCGCGATCATCCAGCCCGGCGGGTCGGTGCGCGACAAGGAATGTATCGAGGCCGCGGACGAGCATGGGATCGCTATGGTGTTCACCGGCATCCGGCACTTCAGACACTGAGGCGCCGCGATGGATGGGGGAGGGATGGGAGTGAAACGGGACAACCTGCGCGTTCTCGTGGTGGGGCAGGGAGCTAGAGAGCACGCGCTAGTGTGGAAACTCGCCTCAAGCCCGCGAGTTGCCGAGATCTACGCTGCCCCTGGCAACCCCGGCATCGCCCGGCTCGCATCGTGTGTGCCCATCGCCGCAAGTGACATACCCGCGCTTGCGCGCTTCGCTGCGGAGCGGCGCGTGGACCTCACTGTCGTTGGGCCCGAGGTGCCGCTCGCCCTCGGAATAGCGGACGAGTTCACCCGGCTTGGGCTCGCGATTTTCGGGCCGACGAGGCTGGCCGCGGAGATTGAGTCCAGCAAGGCCTGGGCGAAGGAGTTCATGGCAAGGCACGGCATTCCTACCGCAGGCTATCGCGTCTTCCGGGATGAGGACGCGGCCATGGACTTCGTCCGGCGGCATGGAGCCCCCGTGGTCGTCAAGGCGGACGGCCTTGCTGCAGGCAAGGGGGTCATAGCTGCGCATACGGTGGAAGAAGCGAAGGACGCGGTCCGGGCGGTGGCCTCGCTCGGGGCTGGACGCGCCATCGTTGTCGAGGACTTCCTTATCGGCCGGGAGATGAGCTTTTTCGCCGTCACGGACGGCGAGACCGCGATTCCACTGCTTTCGGCGCGGGACCACAAGCGCGCCCGGGACGGCGACGTCGGCCCCAACACCGGGGGGATGGGCGCGATAGCGCCCGCTCCGGAGGGCGACGCAGCCCTCGGAGCCAGGATCATGTCGGAGATCATCGATCCCGCCGTGGGGGGACTCGCCGAAGAGGGGCGGCCGTATGCCGGCGTTCTGTACGCCGGGCTCATGTTGACGCCGTCAGGGCCCATGGTCCTCGAATTCAACGCGAGGCTGGGCGACCCTGAGACCCAGGCCATCCTGCCAATGATGGAGTCGGACCTCGTCGACCTCATAGAAGCCGCCGTTGAAGGGGAAGGCCTCAGGCCGGACCTGGTAAGATGGCGCTCCGGGGCGTCAGTATGCGTGGTGGTGGCGTCCGAGGGATACCCCGAGGGGCGACGCACGGGTGACGAGATCCACATCGACGAGGTCGGTGCGGCCGAGGACGGCGTGATCCTGTTTCACGCCGGCACCAGACTCGATAACGGCAGGCTGGTCACGTCAGGCGGCCGCGTACTGAACGCGGTGGCCACGGGAGCATCGGTGCAGGAGGCCGCGGACCGCGCTTACCGGGGCGTGCGCCACGTGCGCTTCCGGGGGATGTGGTACCGCAGCGACATCGGTCGGGCATGAGGCGCTGAGGTTTGACCCAGCCACATACCGGCCTACCCCCGGTCGAAAAGCCCGGCAACGTCCAGAGAGAACCCCGGCAGGAGCCTGCTCGCGAGGGTATCGCCCGGGTGGTACACCTGCGTCGTGCGGAACTTGGCATCCTCGAGCGTCGCCACTTCGATGCTGCGGTCTGCCGGGTCCACGAGCCACAGTTCGCGTGTGCCGAAGCGCGCGTATAGCGCGCGTTTCTTTCCCCGGTCCCAGTCGGCGGTTGCCGGCGAGATGATCTCCACTACGAGGTCAGGCGCGCCCTGGATATTGGGATCCGTGATGATACCACGCCGCTGCCTTGAGACGTAGAGTAGATCCGGTTGAACGACGTTGTGCTGGTCCAGCACCACGTCGAGCGGTGCGTGATATACCTTGCCGAGGCGCTGCCCCTCAATCCACGAGATCAGGGCTGTCCCGATGCGCTTCGAGATCTCCTGGTGAGATACACTCGGTGACGGCACCACCCTTATCGCCCCTTCCATGAGTTCGTACCGCTGGTCCGAAGGCAGGCGGCAGTAGTCCTCGTAGGTGAGGCGTCGGGAAGGTGCGATGTACCGGGGTGCAACCTCTCGTGTGCTGTCTGGCTTCGACAAGCCAACCCCTCCCAGGCAACCCGGGTTCGCCCATGCTGTGCCGACTCGATTCTACCACAGATGCCGCCGCTTCGCCATCCCCCGAACGGGCTGGCCCGACGGCACGCCCAACTGGGCGAGAGCACCGCAGCGCACGGTTAGAAGCAGCGGCTTCGGACATGCGGCCGCAGATTGCCGCCGACGGACGCCGAATAGCGGGCAAGTGCCGAAACTTGGGCGGGCATTGACTTCGATGACCCGAGGTGTGGGCGGCGGAAGCTGCGTTCTTGCCGGGGTTTTGCGATCAACAGCGCCGGGGTGTCTGGCACATAGTTTGCATAAGCAAGTAAGGGTTCGTTAGTTGCCCCCCGTTTTCCACCGGCTGCCGGGTTTCCGGTGTTGCACTCGGGGACGGTGCCCCAAGCTGGGCGCCTTGACAAAGCGGAGTCGGGAGCATTTCTGAATCCTCACTTGAATACTCGTGGGTGGCTGCGCTGCCGCGACGGGCAAGCCAGGCGTAGCGAATTCCGACGCAGGTGGATAGCGAATGGAAGGCAACGTAATGATAGGGAGGGACCGGCGTTGAGGGGATGCAAGTACGGGACTCATCGGGTCATTGAGCCGAAGGGAGTGCTGCCGCAGGCGGCCTGGAAGATCGACAACACCATGGTGCCCTACGATAACGAGATTCTCGTGGACGTCGACACGCTGAACGTGGACGCGGCGAGCTTCACCCAGATAAAGCAGCAGGCCGGCGGAGATGACGATGAGATCCGGCGCATCATGTTGGGCATCGTAAGGGAGCGGGGGAAGCATCACAACCCCGTCACAGGCTCCGGCGGCATGTTCATCGGCACGGTCCGCCGGATCGGGCCTGAGCTTGCAGGCACAGTGAGCCTGAGGCCCGGCGATAGGATAGCGAGCCTGGTCTCGCTCTCCCTGACGCCCCTTGTCATCGAGGAGATCCTCGAGATACGCAAGGACATCGACCAGGTCAAGATCAGGGGCGAGGCTATCCTGTTCGAAAGCGGCATCTGGGCCGTTCTGCCTCCCGACATGCCTGCGTCGCTCGCCCTTGCGGTGCTCGACGTGGCGGGTGCCCCGGCGCAGACGGCCAAGCTCGTGAGACCCGGAGACACCGTGCTGGTGATAGGCGCGGGCGGCAAGTCGGGTCTACTGTGCCTGTACGAAGCGAAGAAGCGGGCGGGCGTGACCGGTGAGGTGCTGGGCCTTGCGCACAGCGAGGCCAGCCTGGGCCGGGCGATCGAGTCGGGCTTTGCAGACCATGCCTTCTCGGCCGACGCCACGCGTCCTCTCGAGGTTTTCGAGAGGGTGAGCGAGCTTACCGCCGGCAAGCTTGCCGACATCACGATCAACTGCGTGAACATCCCCGGCACCGAGATGGCGTCCATCATGGCCACGCGGGATAATGGCGTCGTGTACTTTTTCAGCATGGCCACAAGCTTCACCGCGGCCGCGCTGGGCGCCGAGGGGATCGGCAAGGACGTCACCATGATCATCGGCAACGGTTACACTGAAGGGCACGCCGAGATAGCCCTTGCGACTCTCAGGGAGAGCCCGGTCCTCATGGAGATGTTTCTGAAGAGATGGGCGGTCGGATGACGGCTGCCGAAGGAGATGGCGGCTCCAATGAGACACTTCCGCGACATATCGCTGTGGAAGGACGTCACTGATGGCGAATGGGGCGACTGGCGCTGGCAGTTGCGTAACAGGGTCACCGACGTGGAGACCCTGAAGAAGGCGGCGAGCCTCACTCCGGATGAGGAGGAGGGCGCCAGGCGCTGCCTCGAGAGGTTTCGAATGGCGATCACGCCCTACTACGTGAGCCTCATGTCGCCGGACGATCCGCACTGCCCGGTGAGGCGGCAGAGTGTGCCGACAGCGCTCGAGTTGCACACCATGATGTACGACATGGTGGACCCGTTGCACGAGGACGTGGACTCACCCGTTCCGTTCCTCACGCACAGGTACCCTGACAGGGTGCTTCTCCTCGTGACGAACTTCTGTTCTATGTACTGCCGCCACTGCACCAGGCGCAGGCTGGCAGGGCACGAGGACGTCCCCGTAACGAGGGGGGACATCGACGTTGCCATCGACTACATCCGGAGGACCGCTGAGGTCCGCGACGTGCTGGTGTCCGGGGGCGATCCGCTTGTGCTCGCGGACGACGTAATAGAGTATGTGCTCCGGTCGCTCAGGTCCATCGACCACGTGGAGGTGATCCGCATCGGCACGAGGACCCCGGTGGTCCTCCCGCAGAGGATCACCCCGGAGCTTTGCAGCATGCTGAGGAAGTACCACCCCTTGTGGCTGAACACTCATTTCAACCACCCCAAGGAGATCACGCCCGAGTCGAAGAGGGCGTGCGAGATGCTTGCGGACGCGGGGATCCCTCTGGGTAACCAATCGGTGCTCCTGAGGGGCGTGAACGATTGCCCGCACATAATGAAAAGGCTCGTGCATGAGCTCGTCAGGATAAGGGTCCGGCCGTACTACATCTACCAGTGCGACCTTTCCATGGGGCTCGAGCACTTCAGGACTCCGGTGGCGAAGGGTATCGAGATTATCGAGCACCTGCGCGGGCACACGTCGGGGTTTGCCGTGCCCACGTTCGTTGTGGACGCGCCCGGCGGCGGCGGCAAGATCCCTGTGGGACCCCAGTACCTCATCTCACAGGGCGAACGCAAAGTGGTGCTCCGGAACTACGAGGGCGTCATCAGCGTATACAACGAGCCCGAGTGCTATGAGAGCTCGTGTGGCACATGCACGCTGTGCAAGGAGGCCGAGCGGGCGTCTGTCGGGGTTGCAGGGCTGCTGGAGGGCAAGGGCGTGAGTATGGAGCCCAGGGATCTCGAAAGGCAGGCTCGGAGGCGCAAAGACCCGAGGCCTTCGTCCCACTGAGACCATCAGCAAGGGGGGCGGAGCGCCGCTCGACCTGCGGGTTCACAAGTTCGTGTTGCGTGAATCCCGCAGGGGTCGAGGTGTCCCGCTCTGCAGTTGCAGTCGGCTCAATGAACGGCAGGGAACGGCCGCGCGACGACGGGAGGCCGGCCTGAGAAAGGGGGCGGGTGCCATGAGAGGCCCTGGTCTCGACATAACCGACATCGTTCTTTCGGCCGGCAGCAGCGTGGCTGTGGTGGGCATGGCGAAGAATTGCGGCAAGACCGTGACCCTCGGGGCCATACTGGAAGGGGTTGCGACGAGGGGGATCCCCGTCGGCGTGGCTTCGGCGGGACGGGACGGTGAAGACGTCGATGCCGTGACGATGCTGCCGAAGCCGCCCATCTGGCTTCCCGAGGGAGCGCTCTTCGCCACCGCCGAGCGCCTGGCGGCAAAGGCCCGGGCGCCGATAGAGCCTGTGGCGGCGACCCGCCATACATCGGCCCTTGGGCGGCTCCTTGTGTACAGGGCCATTGCTCCCGGGAAGGTGGAGGTCGGCGGCGGGAACAGCGCCGCCGCCGCACACGACGCTGTCGCCCTCATGCGGCGGCTTGGGGCTCGCTTTGTGGCCATAGACGGGGCGGCGGGCAGGAAGTTCTCATGCGCTCCGTCGCTTGTCGAAGCCACGGTGCTCGCCACCGGCGCGGCGCTCGCCGCGACCATGGAGGGAGTCGTGCGCCGGACGACCCGCGCCGTGCGCACGCTGACTGTCCCCGAATGGATGTGTCCCGCAGGAGCGGAAGCGCTCTCGGCTCCGCTGTCCCACCGTGACGTGGTGTTCATCCGAGGCGACGCATCGTCACGCCGCATCGTTGTGCCGAGCGTGCTAGCCCGGGCGGACGAGGTGGCCCGGGCGCTGACGGAGGACGTCGAGACAGTCCTCCTTGGAGGCGCCCTCACCGGCGGCTTCTTGCGTGCGATTCTGAAGCGGGGCAGGGCCTCCGGCCTCACGGTCGTGGTGCGCGACGCCACGAGGATCCTGGTGGAGCCCGGCGACCTGGACAGGTTCTGGTCCGCCGGAGGCCAGGTGGCGGCCGTTCATCCCGTCAGGCTGGTGGCTGTTACGACAAACCCGACAGCACCCGACGGGCGGCTACTTGACCCCGCCGCGCTTCTCGACGGGGTGGCGCACGCGGTGGCGCCTGTTCCCGCGTTCGACGTCGTGGCTGGGATCGCGCGTAACCTTCCTGCCGCAGGAGAAGCAGGCCCTGCCATGCCCAATCGCTCCGGTGCTGGCGGGCGCATCGGCGTCCACGGCGCTCCTGCAGCTCCTGCAGCTCTTGCCGCTCCTGCTGCTGCTTTTGACACTGCTACTGACACTGCTATCGTTGCCGCCGTCGCTGCCGGGGCAGGGAGGAAAGGCGCGAGCGACCACGGGCCGGGCCGCCTGGCGGTGCCGCGCGGCGATGAAGAGCCGCCGAGGGAGGGGGGAGTTGCATGAGCAGGATCAACCTCGACATATCTCTTGTGGAACGGGCAAGGCGCGCCGCCCGCGGTATCGCGGACGGCATAGAGCCAGACATCAATGCCAGCACCACGACAACCATCGAAAGAACGGTGCTGCGCCTGCTCGGAATAAACGGCATTGACGAGAACGGCGTGCCGCTTCCCAACGTGATAGTGGAGCAGGCACAGGCTGCGGGGATCCTCGGCGATGGGATCGCGTACTGGATAGGGTCGGCGATGGTGCACGAGGGACAGTCCGCAGCGGAAGTGGCGAGGAGGATCGCCCGCGGGGACCTGCGCCTGGAGGAGATTCACCCGGCGGACGAAAAGGCCGTGCGGGAGGCGATCGCGCCCGAGGCCGCCCGCATGTGCGCCCATATCAAAGGCCGGCGCCTGGAGCGCGAGCGCCTCATAGAGGAGTTGGACGCGGCCACGCCGCCGTACATATACATCATCGTTGCCACCGGCAACATCTATGAGGACGTAACCCAGGCAAAGGCCGCCGCAAAGTGCGGGGCCGACATAATCGCGGTCATCCGGAGCACTGCCCAGAGTTTGCTGGACTACGTCCCGTACGGTCCGACCACCGAGGGTTACGGCGGCACGTACGCGACCCAGGCCAACTTCAGGATCATGCGCCAGGCCCTCGACGAAGTGAGCCGTGAGCTGGGCAGGTACATACGCCTCGTGAACTACTGCTCGGGGCTGTGCATGCCTGAGATTGCTGCCATGGGCGCCATGGAGCGTCTGGACATGATGCTGAACGACGCCATGTACGGGATACTCTTCCGGGACATCAACATGAGGCGCACCTTCGTCGACCAGCGATTTTCCCGGATGATAAACGCGTATGCAGGCGTCGTCATCAACACAGGCGAGGACAACTACCTCACCACGGCCGACGCCTACGACCACGCCCATACCGTTCTCGCGTCTCAGTTCATCAACGAGGAGCTTGCGCTGCGCTCAGGGTTGCGGCCGGAGCAGATCGGGCTCGGGCATGCGTTCCAGATGAACCCCGACATGACCGACGGGTTTCTCTATGAGCTGGCTCAGGCGGAGATGGCCCGGGCCATATTCCCGGATGCGCCGCTCAAGTACATGCCGCCGACCAAATACATGACGGGGAACATCTTCAAGGGGCACCTGATGGATGCCATGTTCAACCTGGCGGGTGTCATATCAGGCCAGACCATCCAGCTCGTGGGCGTCCTCACGGAGCACATTCACACGCCGTTCCTGCAAGACAGGTACCTCGCCATCGAGAATGCGAAATACATAATGAACAACGCCCGGCACCTGGGGCGTGAGATATCGTATCGAGCTGGCGGGGAGATGGAGAGGCGGGCCAACGAGGTCCTGACGAAGGCAACGGCCATGCTCGAACAGGTTGCGGAGATCGGACTCATGTCTGCCATATCGCAGGGGATGTTCGCGGGGGTGAAGAGGGACCCGCGCGGGGGTCGCGGCCTGGACGGTGTGGTGAAGAAGCGCGACGGGTACTATAACCCGTTCCCCGAGATCTTCATGAGGGAACTCTCTTCCCCGGCTTTCTCTCCGAAACTGTGGCGCGTCCAGGCCCAGGCCCAGGCCCAGGCCCAGGCCAAGACCAAGACCAAGACCAAGACCAAGGCCAAGGTCGAGGCACCGGGGCCGATGCAGGCTCAGGCGCCGGTCGAGTCGCAAGCGCAGGCGGGTGAGCGCATGGATTCTGGGGCGCTGCCCCACGTAGCTGGCGGCGAAGGGGGGTGTGGGCGGTGACAGTGTCCGGGGTGAACCTGGATCTTACAAGAGTGCGTCCTTATGGCGATACCCTCGATGATGGCTGGGTGCAGATGAGTCTCACACTGCCGGTGCCGTCCGGCCCCGAGGCTACCAGGGCGGCGGAGGCGCTGTGCGAAAAGATGGGGCTTGACGACGTGCGGGTGGTGTACAGCCGCGACATCGCCGGCACCTTCACCTTCTTCGTCGTATATGGAAAATGCGTGCATTCGGTGGACTTCACCGCCATCAAAGTGTCGAAGGTCAACATGAGGCACATGACATTCGATGAGATCAACGAGTTCATCGCCACCTGCATCGGCAGGAAGATCGTGGTCGTGGCGGCGTGCACGGGCAGCGATGCCCACACCGTCGGGATCGACGCGATCATCAACATGAAGGGGTACGCCGGCGAGTACGGGCTCGAGCGTTACCCGTGGTTTGTCGCGTACAACCTCGGAAGCCAGGTGCCCAACGAGGCGCTCGTGGCGAAGGCCATCGAGGTGGGCGCCGACGCCATCTTGGTCTCGCAGGTGGTGACCCAGAAGAACGTCCACATCGATAACCTGACGAACCTCGCCGAACTCGTCGAGGCCGAGGGCATCCGGGACAAGGTCCTCCTCATAATGGGCGGTCCCAGGATAGACCATGAGCTTGCGGTGGAGCTTGGCTATGATGCCGGGTTCGGGCCTGGCACGCTGCCGTCCCATGTCGGCGCGTTCATAGCCCAGGAGCTTGCGAGGCGCATGGGCGTGTGGGCGCCTGCTGAGAAGGCATGACGGGGGAGCGTGCGGTCCCGGCTACACCGGGGTCGGTTCACCGACGGCCCGGCCCCGCCCGAACCGACGACCTGGCCTGCACCATCAAGCAGTAACATGCGGGGAAAGGGGATGACAGCATGGAGGAGTCCCTGATAAGAGTGAGAATGAGCCAGCAGGACAGCCACTACGGCGGCGGAATAGTTGACGGCGGACGGCTCATGCAGCTCTTGGGCGATGTGGCGACGGAACTTCTCATCCGGCACGACGGCGACGAGGGGCTGTTCCGGGCGTACGACAATGTCGAATTCCTGGTCCCGGTGTACGCGGGAGACTACCTTGAGGCCAGGGGACGCATCACCGTGACCGGCAACACCTCCCGAAAGATGGAGTTCACCATTCATAAGGTGATTGCTTCGGCAGCCCAGGAGTCCTCGGGCGCGGAGGTGCTGCCCGAGCCGGTGCTGGTGCTCCGGGCGAGCGGCACGTGCGTGGTTCCGAAAGACAGGCAGCGCGGGAGGGGCGAGCGTGGCGACGGATAAGCTCATCATAACCGCGGCCCTCACTGGTGCCGAGACCACGAGGGCGGACAACCCCAATCTCCCCATCGCGCCGGAGGAGATCGCGCAGGCGGCCGCGGAGGCGCGGGATGCCGGGGCGTCCGTCATTCACCTTCATGTCCGCGACAGTGAAGGCAGGCCGACCCAGGACATCGAGGTGTTCCGGAGGACGATCTCTCTCATCCGCGAAAGATGCGACTGCATAGTCCAGATCTCCACCGGCGGGGCAGTGGGAACCCCTGCTGAGGAGAGGCTTCGTCCGTTGGACCTCGTTCCGGAGATGGCGACTCTGACATGCGGCACCGTGAACTTCGGGGACGGGGTGTTCGAGAACCCGCCATGGCTCATCGAGGCTTTCGCGAGGAAGATGGCCGAGCTTGGCGTCAAGCCCGAGCTTGAGGTGTTTGACGTCGGCATGGTGGCGAACGCCATGCGCCTTGCAAGGCAAGGGCTGGTCAGAGAGCCTCTGTACTTCGACTTCGTGATGGGAGTTCCGGGAGGAATCCCCGGGACCATCGACAACGTTATGCATCTCGTGCGGCAGATCCCGGCGGGGGCCATGTGGCAGGTGGCAGGGGTGGGAAGGGCCGAGCTTCCGCTCGCGGCGGTAGCCGTGGTCGCGGGCGGACATGTCAGGGTCGGGTTTGAGGACAACATATACTATTCCAAAGGTGTGCTCGCAGAGAGCAACGCGCAGCTCGTGGCGCGCATTGCGCGTGTCGCCCGTGAATTGGGAAGAGAGGTGGCTACCCCCGCGGAGGCCAGGCACATGCTGGGGATTTCGCGGGAGAGGTGAGGTGCTCAAGGGGCGCGCATGAAGCACGGGAATCGAAAGAGATGAGCGCACAGATGGCATACGTGGTGTTGAAACGGGGAAGGGATGGCCGCGCCCGGGCGCGTCACCCGTGGGTCTACGCGGGCGAGATCGACACGGTGGCAGGCGATCCTGCGCCAGGCGATGTCGTGGACGTGGTCGACCACAGGAAAAGATTCCTCGGGCGCGGCTTCATCAACCCAGTATCCAGCATCACGGTGAGGATACTGACCTGGGTCGAGGAAGAGGTCGACGAGCCGTTCTTCTACAGGAAGCTTACTGCAGCGCGCAACTACCGGAGGGCCGTGGGGGCGGAGGCGCCATGCTATCGCGTGGTATTCAGCGACGGCGACATGCTGTCGTCTCTCATCGTTGATAGGTATGAGGACGTATGCGTCGTTCAGACGCTCGCCCTCGGCATGGACGCGAGAAAGACCATGATCGCTGGCGTGCTGCGGGATATCCTGGGGGTTACAAGGCTGTACGAGCGCAACGACTCACGGGCGCGGGAGCTGGAGGGCCTCCCGCAGAGCGCGGGTTTTCTCGGGGGCGAGTTCCCGACGGAGTTCTGGGCCCAGGAGAACGGCCTAAGTTTCTGGGTGGACGTGGCAAAGGGCCAGAAGACCGGGCTTTTCCTCGACCAGCGCGAGAACCACAAGGCTGTCGCTCCCTGGTGTGACGGGGCGCGGGTGCTGGACGCGTTCTGCTATACCGGCGGGTTCGCGATCCATGCTGCAGCTTTCGGGGCGCGCGAGGTGGTGGCGCTGGACTCGTCGGCCGCGGCTCTCGAGACCGCGAGGCTGAATGCAGAGAAGAATGGGTTCGGCGAGAGGATGTCCTTTATTGAGGGGAACGCCTTCGATCTGCTGAGGGGATTTGAAGCCCAGGGCGAGCGATTCGACCTGGTCGTCGTCGACCCGCCTGCCTTCGCCCCGGGCAAACACGCCGTCGGGGCTGCGTACAGGGGCTACAAGGAAGTAAACCTCCGCGCCATGAAGATCCTTGCCCCGGGAGGCGTCCTGGTCACGTGTTCGTGCTCGTACCACATGAGGCCGGAGATGTTCACGGCCATGCTCGCCGATGCTGCGGCCGACGCGGGGAGGGAAGCCCGCCTCGTGGAACTCCGGAGTCAGGCGAGGGACCACCCGGTGCTGCTGGGCGTGGAGGAGANNGCATTACCTCAAGTGCGCCGTCGTCCGGGCGGTCTAGGGCGGACCGATCAGCCCGATTTCGCCGCTCGAAGCTCGAACCGCTTACTGCAAGCGCCATGCGGACCATCTCCATCCGTCGCGTCCCGCCGCTGGTTTCACGGGGTATGTGATGGCGCCCGTGCTGCCGGGACGCTGCAACGAACAAGCTGGGGCGCTGCCGGGGCACGATGATGGTGTTGTAGTCCCCCGATCCGACCGGGATGCATATTATGATCCTGGGAGGAAAGGAGGGCTGATGTCATGCCCTATACCGGCTTTGCCGATGCTGTTCGAGCAGCGATCGCCGACGAGACACAGGCCGCCCAGCTGTATTCCGAACTTGCAGCGATGGCTCCCAACGCGGCTTTCCGGGCGAGGATACGGTGTATTGCGTCAGAAGAGCGCCGGCACGCGAGGATCCTGAGTTCCTTCTTGCAGGGCGCCGCCCCGGACACCGTGGGCCCCGACGTATGGGAGACGGAAGGGTGGCAGGACGAAGCAGACGAGGGTGGGACATCCGACGTGACCTGGGGACCTGGCCCCCCTCGACCGCCTGTGCCGCCTGCGCCGCCGCCGGGGCAACCTGCACCCGGGCCCGTGGTCCCGGGCACGTTCGCCGAAGGGGTGGCGATGGCGATCGAGGGCGAGACCGGCGCGATAAGGGAATACGCGAACCTTGCCGCGCTGGCGCCTGGTCCGGGCGTGCGGGAGAGAATCCTGTGCATTCAAAAGGACGAGATGTATCACAAGGTATCGTTCGAGTTCATGCAGTCGATCATTCGGGCGATGTGACGGAACGACTCCTCCCCACGAGTCGGCAGGGGTTCCGGCGGTGCGCCGGAACCCGCCTTGCTTACCGGCTCCTTGCTCCCGGCCGGCATGCAACACCCGCGAAACGCCACAACCCGGACATCTATTGCCCCATCGGCGCGCCGCCGCGCCCCGACGCAGCCTGGCATGGCGGAGGATGGTGGGGTGGCGGGATGGCGGGTGAGTGGTTGACACGGATGGGTTCCAGGGATAGAATCTCGACAGGCAACCGCGCGTGTTCGATGGTAGGCCGGGGCGGGGGAGGTGCCGGGTTGAGTCTTCGTTGTGTGCTCTTTGACTTCGACTTCACGCTTGCTGATTCGTCGGACCCGATCACAAGGTGCGTTCGACACGCCCTTACAGCGGTGGACGGGCCAGCCCCCACTGACCATGAGATCCTTCGCACTGTGGGTCTCACGCTTCCTGAGATGTTCCGCCGCCTGGCGCCGGGCCACGATCACGATCGGCTCGCGGCCCTCTTCATTGAGAAAGCTGAGGAGATCATGGTAGAAGGCACGAAGGTGTACAACGAGGTGCCGGAGGTCCTCGACAGCTTCAAAGCCGCCGGCGTCATGACAGGGATCGTCTCCACCAAGCTGAGGCGGAGGATAGAGCGGATCCTCGCTCATTCGGGCCTTCTCCCCGCGTTCGATGTGATAGTGGGCGCCGAGGACGTCACGCGTCACAAGCCCCACCCGGACGCTCTTCTACACGCCATGTCAGCACTCGGCGTGGGACGCCACGAGGCGCTTTACGTGGGTGATAGCCTCGTGGACGCCGAGACGGCGCAGCGTGCAGGGGCGCTCTTCTGCGCAGTGCTGCACGGCATGACATGCCCGGAGGAGTTCAGGCCATACAGCCCCATCTCCGTCGTGAGCGATCTGCGCGAGATCGTCCCCGTGCTGACAAGGCAGAGCGCGTAGCGCTGGCAAGCCCACCCGGCAGGGCACCATCTCCGGCCTGGCTGCGGCGGCCGCCGCGAGTCATTTTCGTGGGATGCCCTCCCAATCTTTCAAGAATCTCGCGATGCCCACGTCTGTGAGCGGGTGTTTCAGCATGCTCATGAGCACCCCGAAGGGCACGGTCGCGATGTGGGCGCCCGCCCTTGCGGCCTCTATCACGTGCATCGGGTGGCGGATGCTCGCGGCTATGATCTTCGTCGGTATCCCGTGGATGTCGAATATCTCCGCGATGTCTCTGACGACGGCGAGGCCCTCGTTGCCGACGTCATCCATGCGTCCCACGAACGGGCTTACGTACGTGGCGCCGGCCGCCGCGGCGAGCAGGGCCTGGGCGGCCGAGAATACCAGCGTCACGTTGGTCCTGATGCCTTCCCCGGAGAGGGTTTTGACCGTCTTCATCCCATCGGGCGTCATGGGGATCTTGATGACTATGCTGTGATGCCACCCGGCGACATCCCTTGCCTCTTGCACCATTTTATCGGCCTTCAGGCTCACTACCTCGGCGCTGATGGGGCCATCCACTATCCCTGCGATCTCACGGAGCACGTCCTCGAAGATGCGTCCCTCGCGGGCTACAAGGGTTGGGTTTGTGGTCACGCCGGATATCACCCCCATGTCCCATGCTTCGCGGATCTCGTTCACATTCGCGGTATCCAGGAACAATTCCATGACCATGCGCCCTCCTCGTGCTTTCGTCTTTCGTCGCCTGCCTTGCGGCAGGCGGATGCCTCAGGTGCGGGCTCAGAGACTGCTACCATTCTGTCAATTCATACTCAGGCTCAGGCTCAGAAGTCCGACGGCGGCTCCGGGATCCGGCCGCCTGCAAGGTGACACCTGTCGTTGAGCAGGTGCAGCACGTAGCCGTCGGGACCATGCTCGACGACGTTGATGCAGCACGTGTCCTGGCGAATCCGCCAGAACGCCGCGCTGCCAAGCCCCAGGATCCTGAGGAGAACCAGCTTGTTCACCACGCGGTGCGCCACCACGGCCACTGTCTCGCGCCCCGCGTGGGCGGCGGCGATTCTATCGAGGGCTGCCATGGCCCTGTCGGCAACCATGTCCAGGCTCTCGCCCCCGGGGAATGTGACGGTATGAGGGGCTTTCTGCCATGCCTGGAACATCTCGGGGTAGCGCCGGCGGGCCTCTTCCACTGGCAGGCCCTCCCACGCGCCACAGTCGATGTCTGCAAGGCCGTCGACGAGTTGGACCGCGAGCCCGTGGGGGCGAGCGACCGCGCCGGCGGTCTTGCTCGCTCGCGCGAGAGGGCTCGAGTACACGGCCCGGAGCCTCAGGTGCGCGAGCGCGGCGCCGGTGGCCTCGGCTTGGGCGATGCCGGTCTCATCGAGGGGGATGTCGGCCCTGCCCCGGAACACTTCTTCCTTGTTCCATTTCGTTTCGCCGTGGCGGATGAGGACGATCTTCAACCTGTCACCTTCTCCTCTCCAGTGACTCCTGGTGGCCTGACGCGTTCTGGGTACGTGAATGGTGTGATCGACTCACGACTATATTCTATCAGGGGCGGCACCGGGACTCAATCCGCGTGGGTGAGCCTGCGATACGGCGCGAATCGGCCCCGGTCCCGATCCTCCCCCCACTAACGGGTGAATCTGGTAGTACGTGGTAGGACTCCGGCAGCGCGCGGCGAACCAGGACGGAGGGCGCAGGGGATGATGACGACCTTTCCCGGCGCTGATCCCAGGCGCAGCAAAGTATGCGAGGAGGCCTTAACGGTGAGAAGGGAACGCGCGGGGCGTGCCACCGCACCCAGGGCGCGCCTCCGGGGGCGCGCCTGGCCGGCGACGGCCGGTATCCTGGCAGCGCTGGTCCTGGTGGGCCTGGGTGCCGCAATTCTGGGACGAGCGGTCTGCGGTTCCGGGTGGCTCGCGGCGCCCCCCTGCCGCGTCGCCTGGACGGGCGCCGTCGACCGGATCGAGTCAGGGATGGCCGTTATCATCCCTTTTTCAGACGCACCGGGTTCCGCCGCTGGCGAGGCGGGGGCCTCCCCCTGTGAGGTTGTGGTGCCTGCCAGCCTGCTCCCGGCGGGCATCGGCGAGGGGGGTGTCCTCGACTTCACCGCGACTATGCGCCCTCACAAGGCGAGGTCCCGCAAGGAGCACCTCGAGGCGCTCATCCTCAGGCTGGACTCCCGACCCCAGTAGCGCCCCCGCGCCAGTTCTCTTTCGCCTGCCGTCTGCATCGCCTGAAATGTGTCAAGTCCCAGCGTGCTGGAATAGACTGTACCGGGTTTGTACCGCAGATAGCTGGCAGGCGGCCCGCCGTGTCCGCAGGGGCCGCCCGGCTACGTCGGAATGGCGGAGACCCCCCAGCCCGTGCCAGGCGATGACATGATGCGGAGGCCGCACACGGGTCGCGCAGCAAGACGAGGCAACCGGGTGATGTGCGGGATGAGTACTACTCGAATGCATGGTGAGATGAAGGCGCTCATCCTCTCCGGGGGTAGAGGAACTCGCCTGCGCCCGCTCACCTATACCACTGCAAAACAGCTCATCCCCGTGGCCAACAGGCCCATCCTCCACTTCGTGGTCGAGCAGGTTGCGTCGGCCGGTCTCCGTGATGTGGGCATCATCATCTCCCCGGAGACGGGTGCGCAGGTCCAGCAAGCGGTGGGCGATGGATCGCACTTCGGGATCCGCGTCACCTACATCCTGCAGGATGTGCCTGCCGGGCTTGCACACGCGGTCAAGACCGCCAGGGGGTTCCTGGGGCGGTCGAGCTTTCTGATGTTCCTCGGCGACAACCTGATCCAGGGCGGGGTCGGGCCTCTCGTGGAGGAGTTCGCCCGGAGCACCGCGAGCGCGATGGTCCTGCTGAAGGAGGTCACGGATCCGAGGGCGTTCGGAGTGGTGGTGATCGGCGAGGGCGGCCGTGTCTTGCGGCTTGTGGAAAAGCCTGCGGATCCGCCGAGCAATCTCGCGCTCGTCGGGGTGTACCTCTTCACCCCTGAAATCCACGAGGCCATCGACATGATAAGACCGTCCTGGAGGGGGGAACTAGAGATCACCGATGCCATCGAGCGCCTCCTCCAGAGCGGTCGTAGGGTGCAGGCCAGGGTGCTGGACGGGTGGTGGTTCGACACAGGGAAGAAAGACGACATCCTCGAGGCGAACCGGACCGTTCTCGACGAATACGCCCGCCGGTCGGTAGAGGGGAACATCGACGAGAAGAGCCGGATAGTCGGCCGCGTGGAGGTGGCGCGCACGGCTGTCGTTGCATGCAGCACTATCCGTGGACCTGCGGTCATCGGCGAAGGTGCGACGATCACCGAATGCTTCGTCGGGCCGTTCACCGCGATCGGCTCGGGGAGTCTGCTGCACCGGGTGGCCATCGAGCACTCCGTTGTGCTGGAATCGTGTATCCTCGAGAACGTACCCCGGGTCGAGGACAGCCTGGTCGGCCGCAATGCCAGAGTCTCGCGCTCGGGCAGTCGGCGGGCACTCCGGTTGCTTCTCGGAGACGACTCAGAGGTCGTGGTGTAGCGAGGAACGGGTTTCTGAAGGGGGATGTGAGATGGAAGGGGTTATCGAAGGAGCACAAGTTCGCCTGCTGAGATGTATCCCGGATGATCGGGGTTATCTGATGGAACTCTTGCGCTCCGACTGGCCGGAGTTCGACCGGTTTGGACAGAGTTACGTCACAGCATGCTATCCCGGGAGGGTCAAGGCCTGGCACTGTCACAGGAGACAATGCGATTACCTGGCGTGCATCGCCGGCATGGCGAAGGTCGTCATGTACGACCCCAGGGAAGACAGCCCGACACGCGGGCAGGTGAACGTGTTTCACATGGGGATGCTCAACCCCGTCCTGCTGAAGATTCCTCCCGGGGTTTACCATGGCTTTGCCGCTCAAGGGGACGAGACAGCCCTCGTCGTGGACTATCCCACCGAGCTGTATAACTACGAGGAACCCGACGAGGTTCGCCTGCCTTACGATGACCCGAGTGTACCATACTCCTGGGACGCCCGTGATGGGCGGAGAACGCTGTGAGGGGTGGCGTGGGGCGATATGAGGATCCTCATCACAGGCGCGAAGGGACGGGTTGGTCGTGACATGGTCCTTGAGCTCGCGCGTCGCCGACACGAGGTCATAGCCCTTGGCCGCGAGGATCTCGACGTCACGGATCTCCCGGCTGTACGACGGTGCTTTACCGCCTGGCGTCCCGATGTGGTCGTCAACTGCGCTGCGTACACCAATGCGGACGACGCCGAAAGGGAGAGAGAGGCGGCACTTGCCACCAATGCCCTCGGGGCGCGGAATGTTGCGATCTCATGCAGGGAGGCCAGGACCGTGCTGCTCCATTTCAGCACGGACTACGTGTTTGACGGGGAGAAGAGCGAGCCTTACACGATCTGGGACTCCCCCGCGCCCCTGAACATATACGGCGTTAGCAAGATGTGGGGCGAGAACTTCGTGAGGTCGTTACTTGACGAGCACTACGTGGTCCGCGCGAGCTGGCTCTTCGCGTCCCACGGGAGGAACTTCGTCGAGACGATGCTTCGGCTGGGCGGCGCCTCCGGACCGAATCGCTCCCCGGGCCAGCCGTGCGCCTCTACGGTGTCGACGGGACTCCCCGTCGTGCCCGTGGTCACGGATCAGTGCGGGTCACCAACATACGCGGTGGATCTTGCGAAGGCATGCGCCGACCTTCTCGAGACAGGGTGCTTCGGCACATACCATGTGACGAATCACGGGACGGTCACGCGGTACGAGTTCGCCAGGGCCATATTCGAAATGGCCGGCCTCGCGGTGGACGTGAGGCCGGCGAGATCGGAGGCGTTTCCCGGAACCGCCAGGCGCCCGCGGAATTCTGCGCTGGACCCGTTCCCGCTCCATGAAACGATAGGCTATCTTCTGCCGCCGTGGCAGGACGCTCTCAAGCGGTACCTCGGGCATAGGGATCCGGGAACGCAGGCGGACCGGCCCACGAAACCTGTGGGACATGCAGCAGGTGGCTTGTGGCCGAGAGAACAGGAGGAACTCGCGACGTGAAAGTGCTTGTGACAGGCGGCGCTGGATTCATCGGTTCGAACTTCATAAGGTACGTGCTCAGGACGCGCCCCGGCTGGCGTGTCGTGAACCTCGACAAGCTAACTTATGCAGGCAACCTGGGCAACCTGGCCGATATCGCAGACGATCCGGCTTGCTCTTCCAGACACTCGTTTGTCCGCGGGGATATCGCCAGTCGGGACCTGGTGAACCACGTCTTCGAGACGGAGCGGCCTGATGCGATGGTCAACTTTGCGGCAGAGAGCCACGTGGATAGGAGCATACTCGACCCGGCGCCCTTTGTCGCGACCAACGTCGGCGGCACGCAGGTGCTGCTGGAGGCGGCAAGGCGGCATGGAGTGGGGAGATTCGTTCAGATCTCGACTGACGAGGTCTATGGCTCCCTGGGCCCCGGCGACCCTCCATTTACCGAGGCAAGCCCCCTTGCGCCCAGCAATCCCTATTCGGCCAGCAAGGCGGCGGCCGATCTCATGGCCCTCGCGTATTACAGGACGTACGGCACACCCGTCATCATCACGAGATGCACGAACAACTATGGCCCGCACCAGTACCCAGAGAAACTCATTCCTGTGATAGTCCTCAGCGCCGCCCGGGAAAGGCCCGTTCCCATCTATGGGGACGGCCAGAACATCCGCGACTGGATCCATGTGGAGGACCATTGCAGCGCCGTCGCCCTGCTCATGCAGCACGGACGGGCAGGGGAGGTGTACAACATCGGCGCATGCTGCGAATGGCGCAACATAGACCTCGCGAAGGCGCTACTAAAAGCGATGGGGCGGCCGGAAAGCCTCATAGAGTTCGTACCGGACAGGCTCGGCCATGACAGGCGATACGCTGTCGACGCCGGGAAACTCGAGAGAGAGGTGGGATGGAGCCCTCGACATTCGCTCGCAGAGACAATACCTGCCCTGGTCGAGTGGTATCAGAGCCGGGAGCCTGACACTCCTGGTTGCACGGCGAGTCTCGCCTGCTAACGGTTGGCGGCGTCACCTGCGGCGTCCCCGCCGCGAAAGCCCCACCGCTCCATGATCGGCTGCGCGTGGGGCCATTTCCTGTAGAAGGCCTCGCGTGATCGGGACATCGTATCCGGAGGGACGAGAGCCGCCGACTTCCCGTGGAAATGGTGGAAGTACGATCCGCCGTAGGCCTCGAACATATTGAAACGGGCGTTCGTGAACGTCCGGAGCAGGTAGTCGCAGTCCTCGTAGTAGGCGATGCCGATCGTCTCGTCGAAGACGCCGATATCCTCTATGAGCTCACGCCGGATGAGCATGCATGAAGCGTTGCCGACCTCGGGGAGCCTAGTATCTCTGTACTTCTCCATGAATTCGGCGGCAAACCGATCGAACCCGCCGTAAGCCGCATCCAGGGCTTCAAAATCTAGCTCCAGGTCGTAGCCCACCCGGGACAGGAACTCGGCTTCCTCCCTGAAGACGTCGCTGAAGTGGAGCACGGTGATCTCTTCCGTAGCCGAGACGAGTCCCAGCTCGTCGTGGTTGTCGAGTTCTTGCACAAGCGGGCGCAGCCAGCCACGGGGGACGACTATGTCGTTGTTGCACAGGCATATGTGGTGACCGGTGGCAGCCGCGATCCCCTGGTTCCAGGCCTTTGCTACTCCGAGGTTCTCCTCGTTGCGGATCACCTTGCAGCCGCCGAGGCTTGCGAGATACTCAGGTGTTCCGTCGGTAGAGCCGTTATCGACGATAACCAGCTCAAATGGGTAGTTGGTGCCCCTGAACAGGGACTCGAGGAACAAGCGTGTGTAGTTGAGGTTCTCGCATACCGCGACCACGATTGTGCACTTCTCCTCCAATCCCGGCACCTCCTCACGTGCCAGGGCAGCGGGCACGGCACTTCTACTCGTGCGGTAGTCGGGCTTCAGGTTCAGAGACTGCCCATCCGCTCGTGATCGGCTCTTACGTGAGGCCACTTTCTGTAGAAGGCCTCGCGCGACCGGGCCATCGCGTCCGGGGGAACGAAAGCAGCGGACTTCCCACCGAAGTGGTGGAAATAGGCCCCACCACACGTCTCGAACCTGTTGAAGCGTGCGTTCATGGATGTCCGCAGGAAGAAATCACAGTCCTCCCAGTAGGCGATGCCGATGGTCTCGTCGAAGAGCCCGATATCCTCTATGAGCTCACGCCGAATGAGCATGCACGAGGCGTTGCCGACGTCCGGAAGCCTCGTGTCGCTGTGCCTTTGCACAAAGTCGGCTGCGAACCTGTCGAATCCACCGTAGATCGCATCGAGAGCCTCGAAGGTCGGCTCGCAGTCATAGTCCAATCGCGCCAGGAACTCGGCCTCCGGCCCAAAGCTGCTGCTGTACCTCGCCACTACATCCCTCTCAGCAGGGGAGATGATCCCGAGCTCCCCATGGTCGTTCATCTCTCTGAGCAACGGGCTCAACCACCCTCGGGGAACGGCGATGTCGTTGTTGCAGATGCACACGTGCCGGCCGGTGGCCGCCATGATCCCCTGGTTCCAGGCTTTTGCCACCCCGAGGTTATGCTCGTTGCGGATCACCTTGCACCCGTCGAGGCGGCTGAGGTAGTCGGGCGTCTCGTCCACGGACCCATTGTCGATGATAACAAGCTCAAACGGCTGGTCAGTGCCTCTTGACAGGGAGGTCAGGAAGAGCTGCGTGTAAGGCAGCCTGTTGCATACCGGAACGACGATCGTGCACGCCTCCATCTCTCGGCCTCCTTCTTTCTCACCTGCTTCACCTTTCGGGTTCTTGCCGCTGAGGCGAGGGGGCCCTGCGGCATTCGCGCGCAGTACTGTTGCGGGCCCAGGTTGCGGCCGGTGTCCTGCCTGATGCAACCGTGTGACATCGCGCTTCGCCCGATATGGGCTGATCCTGGCGCGCCACAGCGCAGGTGCGCCCCGAGTTGCCTTCGGGCTCAGGATGCGCGACGAACCAGCGCTCGCCGGGCGATCCCATCATGGGCGGGCAGGCCCTGGCGAGGACCTCCGCATACCTGCATATTACGCTGTTCCAGTGAAACGCCTTGCCGGTTGCATAGGCATTTCGTGAGAGCGCGGCGAGGGCCGCAGGGTTATCCAGCAAGGATGAGATGACCTCCGCAAGTGCTCCCGGGTCGTCGAAGTCAGACAGGATCCCGCGACCGCCGCCGAGCACTTCGCGGGCGTACATGGTCGGTGTGGCGATCACAGCCTTCCCGCTCCCCATAGCGTAGTTCAGCGTGTAACTCGAGACCTGGGTCCGGTCGAGGTAGGGCGCAAGGTAAATGTCAGTGGCCATGACATATCTCAGAAGCTCACTGTCGGGGACGCACCTGTTGATGAAGATCACGTGCTGGTCCAGGCCGAGCTCGCGAGACCTCCCAAGGAGTTCCTCGCGATAGGACTCCTGCTCGCGGCTGCGCGTGGCGGGGTGCGTCTCACCGATGACCATATACACTGTGTTCGGGTGTCTCCGGAGCATGTGCGGCATTGCCTGAAGGACCCGCTCGACCCCTTTGTTTCTGCCCATGAAGCCGAGGGTGGTGAGCACTGCCCTGCCCTCCAGTCCAAGCATGGCCTTGTACGGGCCGGATGGAAGGAGGTCCACATCCGGCATCCCCAGGGGGATGGTGTGGACTCTGTTTGCGTCAGCGCCGTACCTTGTCACGAGGAGCGCTCTGGCGACCCGTGATGGGACCGTGGCGGTGTTCGAGACCACGAAGAGACTCCGGACCCGCTCCACCAGGTCAGGAGGGGGGTTGTCATACACCGTGTGAAAGGTCACGACCACCGGCTTCCCCGTCTCCCGCAGCGTCCCGGCGACGAGATGCTCTCCTCCGTCGAAGAACGAGAACTCATGCTGCACGTATACCACGTCAACATCCAGGCTCTTGATATAGTTGGACGCCGTTTGCAGCGAGTCCGAAAGCCGACCCTGGTCCAGAGCCATCACGATAGGGGGGCCGCCGTAGAGCCCCATCGTGTCTGCATCGGCCAGCGGCATCACACGCGGCGCGGCAAACCCCGGACACCTTGCCAGGCGACCCGCCAGCTGTTCCGCGAACTTGGCGATTCCGCATAGCCTCGGCGGATAGGTGCTGATGAGAAGAACCCGGACCTGTCGTCCCGGACGATACCACACTGGCTCCACCTCTATCCTGACCGTCTCATGCCGCACGTGTGTGCGTATCCTCGCGACATGACAGGAAGACCGTTCATCGCGCCACGCCCCATGGAGAAAGGGGGGATCTTTACGGCGCGGCGCGCCGACCGGTGCTGGGACGGGTGGCCGGACAAGACAGATCGATGCTGGCGGCACAGAACAGCGCTGCGCTCTCTAGACAACCTTGTTCCGCCCGTCGCCGGACCCCTGTTTGCCCACTACAGTCTATGGACTAGGGTGAGCTTGTGTTACTCCTGTGAAAAGCGTGATGCAATTCACGTGGTATGGCGGGGGATAGAAGACGTCAGGACGCGAGATTGCCGATGCGACCGCACGCGTGGCGGGACCGGGTGGGAGGTTCGGCAGCCGTGAAATGTGTGCGCGGGAGGACGTACATAAACTGGCAGGGGAGACAGGACTTGAACCCGCAACCTACGGTTTTGGAGACCGCCGCTCTACCAGTTGAGCTACTCCCCTGCACAGGCAGACGATATTCGGTTGGGCTTTTCTCGCACTTGGATTTTATCAGAACGCCAGTCGTTTGTCAACGACACGACATGCGCCCCGACGTGCGCCCCGGCGCCCTGACATCGGAAACGCAGCGTGCATGCTCATCCGACTGGGACTGATAGAGGACATCGGGCTGCTTGATGAAGCCCGTGGAATCGCCTACCTGGAAGACTCCGATGTCTTCCTGCGGACGTCCATGAACGCTCGCTTTCGGGTACCACTCATCGGGAGGATATTGGCTGGATGTGGAGAACATCTATCATTAACTAATGCGAATCGGAGGTCATCGACATTGGGCAGCGACAGGACGATCCCCGTGGGGGTATCTGGTAGACACGTACATGTGACACAGCAGGACCTCGAGACCCTCTTTGGACCGGGGTGCCATCTATCATGCTTCAAGGATCTCTCACAACCCGGCCAGTTCGCGGCGAACGAGACGGTGACGCTGGTCGGTCCGAAGGGGATCATTCCGAAGGTCCGCATTCTCGGGCCTGTCCGCAAGGCGACCCAGGTGGAGATCTCACGTACCGACGGCTTCACTCTGGGGATAGACGCCCCGGTCAGGGAGTCCGGCGACCTCGACGGGACGCCCGGCATCGTGATAGTCGGCCCCCACGGCCCGCTCAAGCTGGAGCAGGGCGTCATCGTCGCAAAGCGCCACATCCATTTCAGTCCCGAGACCGCCCGGGAGTTCGGTGTGAGCGAGGGCGAGGCGGTCATGGTGCGAACGTCCGGCCCCAGGGCGCTCATCTTCGACGAGGTTGTCGTCCGGGTCCGCGAGGATTTTGCCCTCGACATGCACGTCGACACCGACGAGGCGAACGCCGCCGGGCTGAAGCAGGGAGACTTCGTTATGCTGGTCAGTGCCGCCGAAAAGCAGGCGCTCTCTAGTCCACCTGATCGCTCGCAGGCTGTCTATGCTGTTCGTCCTCACCCGTGCTGCAACGAAAGGGGGCGCCCGCACGCCGCTGAGGCGGTCCGGTGTCGCCTCTGGTGACGGGCCACGACCATAACATGATAGGCACGAAGCTGGTTGAGTTCCTGAAACGCGAGATATCGGGCGAGCGGGCCCTCGTCTATACGTCTGAGGTCGCCAGGTTCCACAGGGCCAAGGGGTCGTCCGACTACTCCCGGGCGGTTCAGTACATCCGCGACAAGCTCGTAGGCTGGGGAATCGACCGCGTGACCGTCGAGAGGTACCCTGTTGACGGCGAGGAAACATACGAGACCTGGACCCCGCCGCCAGCGTGGGAGCCAGTGCGGGCCGAGCTGTCCCTGGTGCAGCCGGAGGAGGGGCCCATCTGCAGCTTTGAGACGGAACCGATGTCGCTGGTGTTCGGCAGCACGTCCACGCCTCGAGGGGGGATCGTGCTCGATGTGGCCGATATCGGGGACGGCAGGTCCGACGACGTTTACGTGACCCAGAGCGTTGCCGGCAAGGTGGTGCTCACTTCGGGCAACGCCCGGGCGGCGTTCACGAATGCCGTCAGGAAGCGCGGCGCCGTGGGTGTGCTCACGGATTTCATGTTCCACGAGGTCCCGTCCATCCGGCGCACCAGGTGCGACCTCCCTGACGCAGTGAACTACGCGAGCTTTCCCGTGAAGCACGAGGACATCGGCAAGATGGCCTTCGGCTTCTCCCTGTCCTACCGTCAGGCCGAGTGCCTGCGCGCGCTCCTCAGGAAGGGCCCGGTCAAGGTGAAGGCGGTCGTGGAGGCGCGCCTGTTTCCGGGGGCGATGGAGGTGCTCACCGGCCTCATCCGCGGCCGGAGCCCGCGCGAGGGCGAGGTCGTCATCATCGCTCACCTGTGCCATCCGAAGCCCGGGGCGAACGACAACGCGAGCGGCTGCGGGCTTGCCATGGAGATGGCGAGGGCGCTCGCAGGGGCCATAGCTGGTGGAACGCTTGCGCGGCCGCGCCTCGGGGTGAGGTTCATGTTCGTCCCCGAGATGTACGGCACCATAGCATATCTCCATCGGCACCCAGGCTGGCCGAGGAAGGTCAGGGCGGGCGTGAACCTCGACATGGTCGGGGAGTCGCGGGAGACCATGCCCATTGCGAACCTGGTGACCACGCCCTGGAGCCTCCCCTCGGCGGTAAACGATGTGGCCGCCTTCTACATGAAGGCTGTCGCGGCCGATGGAAAGCTGTACGATGGCAGCGAGGCCTCCCGGACCTGGCATTACAACATCGCGGGCTTCGCGGGGGGGTCTGACCACTACATCCTGGTGGACTCGTCCTTCAAGGTGCCGTGCGTTTACCTCGGGCACTGGCCCGACAGATTCTACCACTCGAACATGGACACCGTGGAGCGGCTTGATGCCCGCGAACTCAAGCGCGTCGGCCTCGTGGCGGGCTCGACGGCCCTCACATTTGCCGCCGGCGACACCGAGGCCGCCGAGTTCACGCTAAACGTGGCGGACGCAGGTGCAAGACGGAGGGTCACAAGAGCCGCGAGCACGGCGTGCGAGGCAGCCGTCCTGTGCCCTGACGCGGTGAAGAGGGCCGAGGCGGCACGCTCGTTCGACCAGCACCTGGACGTGCTCGTGGACAGGGACATCGCGGCCCTGGACCAGGTGGCGCGGGTTGTCCCGGAGGAGGACGCTCGCCGGATCCGCGAGATGGCCAGGGCTCTGAAACGCGGCATCCGGGCGACGGTGCGAGCCTCGCGGGCGAAGGTGGGCCTCTTCGCCGGCATTGACGGGGATGGCAGTGATGACGTCGGGGGCGGGCAGCATGAGGTCGGCGGCGGAGAGCGCGCAGGCCGCGGCGGAGGAGCCGGCCCGGGCGCCGATGTCGTCTATGCGCGCCTCTTCAAGGGGCCGCTTGATCCGGGATACCTTTACGACCGCGTGGGCGAAAGGCGCCGCGAGCACTACGAGAGCAGGCAGAGAGACGACCCCGGCTTCCAGCTCAAGCTCATCGAGGCCGTGAATTACATGGACGGCAGGCGCGCGCTGGGGCGAATCGCGGCCCTGGTGGCGGCCGAGTTCCCGGGGTTCACCCTCGATGACCTGAAGGGATTCGTGGAGGACCTTGAAAGGGCAGGGCTCGTGCGAAAGAAGTGAGCCGACTGTCATCCACATCGACATGGACGCGTTCTTCGCCGCCGTCGAGCAACAGGCCCATCCCGAGCTTCGCGGGAAGCCGGTGATCGTCTGCGGAGATCCCGATGGCAGAGCGGTGGTCTCGACGGCGTCCTATGAGGCGCGGGCCTTCGGTGTGCGGTCGGCCATGCCCGTAAAGGAGGCGAAGCGCCTCTGCCCGCACGGGGTGTTCCTGTCCAGCCGCCTTTCTGACTATGGCGCCGTTTCCAGGCGCCTCCTCGAAGTGTACCGTCGGTACACGCCCGTCGTTGAGCCGTTCTCAATCGACGAGGCATTTCTCGATGTGGCAGGGTGCGAGCGCCTGCACGGGGATGCTGTGGCGATAGCGCGGAAAATCAAGGAGGACATCCTCCGGGGCTTCGGGCTCACGTGTTCGGTTGGCATCGCCCCGAATAAGTTTCTGGCGAAGATGGCGTCTGACATGCAGAAGCCCGACGGGCTGACGGTCATAAGGGCGGACGACGTCTCCCGCGTGATATGGCCTCTGCCCGTGGGAAAGCTCTACGGGGTGGGGGAGAGGACGGCGGAGGCACTTGCGTCGATGGGCATCACCACGGCGGGAGCGCTTGCGAAGGCCCCCGTGGATATGCTCGTCGCGAGGTTCGGCGTGATGGGGCGCGTCCTCCATGACGTGGCGAACGGAATCGACGACAGCGCCGTCGACCCGGCCGTGTGGGACAGGCCGAAGTCCCTCGGCCGCGAGATAACCCTCGTCGAGGACTCGTCCGACGAGGATGTCCTCACAAGGCACCTCCTGTCGCTGTCAGAGCAGGTGGCAAGACGACTTCGCAAACACAACCTAGTGGCGAGGACGGTCACGCTCAGGCTGAGGTACTCGGACTTCACCACCCTCACCCGGTCGCGCACGCTGGACGAATTCACCTGCTACGACGAGGACGTATACCGGGCCTCGGCCGAGCTACTGCGCGCCAACTGGACGCGCTCGAGGAAGGTGCGCCTCATCGGCGTGACCGCATCGGGCCTCGCCCCGTCGCACGACTACACCTGCCAGCTTGCCCTCTTCGGGGGGCATGCGGCGCAGGAAAGGCGGAGAAACCTCGCATCCGCGCTGGACAAGGTGAGGGACAGGTTCGGCGAGGGCGCCATCACCCGCGCGAGTCTTATCGACACCGGGGAGGCGGCGGGCGGCGGGTGCGAGCGCGAGGGTGAGGGCGAGCGAGCGCGAGGGTGAGGGCGAGGGCGAGCGTGAGGGCGAACATGTGAGAGAACTCCAGAGAGGGTGGCGGTGCACGTGGTGCTCATCGGGACGGCCGGGTTCAGCTACAAGGACTGGAAGGGCATCTTCTACCCGGGCGACATCAAGGATGGCGAGATGCTCGGCTTCTACGCCGGGCGCTTTCCCTGCGTTGAGGTGGACTTCACGTACTACCAGATGCCCTCCGCGCGGACCATGGAGGGGCTCGCCCGCAAGGTGCCCGAGGGGTTCGAGTTCTGCGTGAAGGCCAATAAGACCATGACGCACGAGGTAGGCGCAGCCGAGGAGGGCGGCGAGGCAAACGCGGACGCGTTCCGCGCATTCTCTGAGGCGCTCCGGCCCATGACATCGAGGGGAAGCCTCGGGTGCGTGCTGACGCAGCTCCCGTGGGGGTTCAAGAGAACGGCGGACAACGCAGGATACATCCGGCGGTTCAGAGAGTTGCTGGAGGACATGCCAGTGGTTGTGGAGTTCCGCAACCGGGAGTGGATAACGCCGGATACGTTTGAGCTACTGCGCGCGGAGGGGCTCGGGTTCTGCTGTGTGGACGAGCCCAGGCTGCGAGGGCTGGTGCCGCCCGTGGCCGAGGCGACGTCGGACATCGCGTACGTGAGGTTCCACGGAAGAAACGCCGAGAAGTGGTGGAAGCACGACCAGGCGTGGGAGAGGTACAACTATCTGTACTCCGAGGCCGAGCTTGCGGAATGGATGCCCAAGATCAAGGCTCTCGATGCCCGCGCCGCCAAGACGTACGTCCTCTTCAACAACTGCCATGCCGGGCAGGCTGCGGAGAACGCCAGGATGCTCCAGAACATGATGAAACTGGATCTCGGCGGATGAGGGAAGGAATGCGAGCGGCGTGCGGCGAAAGATAGGATGGCTGGTGGGCTCCGGCTGCGGCCCAGGGCCGGGTGGCGGCGGCCCGCGCGGAACCACGGTGCAGGTCCGCGCGTTGTAGGCAGTTGGGCATTCATGCCCCGGCCGCGGGCTGAGCGCACAGGCGCGCCCCGGCGGCCGGGAGCGAGTTGGGGGATGGGAAGCTGTGAGAAACGCGCTGGTTCGGTGCAGAAGAGCGGTGCAGGCTCTTGCGGTCGCGGCGGTCCTCGTTCTGGCGACTTCTATTGTCGGGTCCGCGGCGGAGCAGGCCATCAATGTCCAGGACGTGCTCAAGCAGATCCAGGGCGCGACCGTGCGGGTCCGCGACTTCACCTGCGTCCTCGAGTCTGTCTATAACCGCGGCGGCGTGGAGGAGACCGTGACAATGGAGGTGGTTTTCAAGAGGCCGGACAAGTACAACATAACCTACCTGGCGCCCAAAGCCAACGAGGGCACGCGGGTGATTCTGACGAAGGGCGCGGGGGTCGTCCTGCCGAAGGACGGCCACTGGAAGACGCACGACTCCATGTCGGTTGCGGGGCTCGAGACTCTCACGTACATGCTGAGGTTCGTGAGGGACAGCATCGCCGACGCGTACGATGTCAGGGTCTCTGAGAGAGCGAACATACAGGACAGGGTGGCGTATGTCATCACGGTCCAGGACCGCAAAGCGCCGGGAGCGGGCCCCGATGTCGTGTGGATCGATAACGTGAAGTCCATCATCCTCCAGGCGCAGACCAACGCCATTCTGGGGGAGCCGACTCTCTTGAAGCTCGGGACTGTCGAGAAGGGAGAGAAGGGCGACTGGAAGTCATACACACTCACCGTCACCGACCTTCGCGGCGACAGGCGAGGGGAGATCACCATGACGCAGGTGGACAGGGGCTTCTACGTGCCCACCAGGGTGCAGCTCGAGTTGGGGCGAGGGCGCGTGGAGCAGGTTCTCCGCGATATCAAGGTCAACACAGGGGTAAAGGACGACCTGTTCGTGGTGAAGGAAGCCGAGGAAATGCGCAAGAAGCTGAAAGAGGCACAGTCGGCGTACAGTCGCAGGAAGTACGACCAGGCGATCAAGGCGTACGGGAGGGTGCTTGAGCTCGACCCCGACAACATCGACGCCAGGTGCGACCTGGGGCTGTGTTACTGGCTTGCCGACGATGCCGACAGGGCCATCGCGGAGCTTGAAAGCATCCTCGACGCCAAGCCCGATTACCTGCCCGCCTGCAACAACCTGGGGTTCATCCTGGCCGACACGAAGCGCGACGTCAGGCGCGCCGTCTTGCTCCTGGAGAAGGCCGTGGATGCCGATCCCACGAACCCGGTGTACATGGACAGCCTGGGCTGGGCATACTTCAAGCAGGGGCGACTCGATGAGGCTGAGACCATTATCAAGAGGGCGCTTCTGTTCGCGCCCGATTTTCCCGAGAAGACCCTTGCAACCGCCCACTACCACCTCGCCATGGTGTACGAGGCCAGGGGGAAGAAGGCGGAGGCCATCGAGGAGATGCAGAAAGCGCTGGATGTCGATCCCTTCAACTCGATGCTGCGCCAGGAGCTCGCGAGGCTGCGCCGGAGCTAAGCCGAGCGTCACGAATCCACGCTATCTTGTCAGGGGCTGGGGTACTGTCGGTTGCCGGCTTCGTGCGCGGGGCGCGACGCTTGGGGCGGCGTCGCATGGCCCGACTTCAGCGCAACCTGGACAGCGCCTGAGCCTGCAGGGAGAGACCTATGATCGCACAACGAACCCTGCTTCGGCGCGCCCACGAAATGCTTTGACGTTTTACATGGGCCGTCGTATAATACCCCTGGGAGTATCCCTGACCGACAGGGAAGGGAAGGGGAGAGGGAGGACCCCAGATCCCAGTTTTGTTGAAACGGAGGAATCGATGGCGTGGCTATCTACGAGTTTATCTGCACGAAATGCGGCACGAAGTTTGAGGAACTCATCATGGGCAGCGCCCACGCCGACGTGAAGTGCCCGAACTGCGGTGGCACCGAGGTCAAGCGGCTTGTGTCCACGTTCGGGTATAACGGGGGCTCAGGCTTCAAGAGCACAGCCTCATCGTCGGGCGGCGGGTGCTCGTCATGCAGCGGCGGGACGNNCCTGCCACTAGGCTTTCGCCAGCCGCAAGGGGCGGAGCGAGAGCAACCAGGTTTCGATGTTGGGCGGAACAGGTTCAGAAGACGGTGGACAGGTGGGGGTAAAGGGACGGTTCACGAGCGCGGCCTCAAAGACGACATAACGGCCAAGGCTCTTGGTCTTGGGTTTAGAGTCGTGCGGGTGACAGATGTCGACCCGCTGAGTGCGTGGGACTTCGAGGTTCATCGGCGTCGCCGCGAGGGTATGGTCGGTCCGAACGAGCGACACCTGCGCAACTTGCGAGCCGATCCCAGGGAGATCATGCCTGAGGCGGCCTCAATCGTGATGCTCGCGAGGCCCTACGTGCCGTTTGCTCCGCCTCTTCCTGAGGGGATGGCGGGTTACTCAGCGCACTACCGAGCATATCCGGAAGGGCGCGCCGCTGCGCAGCAAGTTGCCTCTGAATTCGAGCGCATTGGGGTTCGGGCCGTCGCCCAGCCCAGGCTCCCGAACAAGGCGCTCGCAGTGTGGGCAGGTCTCGGATCATACGGCAGAAACTCGCTCGTCCACTGCCCGAAATTCGGCTCCTTCGTGAGCATCCATGCGATTCTCACCGATGCGGCCCTCGAGCGAGATGCGCCGGCGGAGATCTGCGATTGCGGCGAGTGCGATGCCTGCGTTGAGGCGTGTCCCACAGGGGCGATCATGCCAGGCGGCGCCGTCGATCTTCGAAAGTGCGTGCGGGCCTACATGGACTCCGGCGAGATCGTCCCGGTCGAGCTGCGAGAGGCTTACGGAACCAGCATCCTCGGCTGCGAGGCCTGCCAGCGGGCGTGCCCGCGGAACGCGAAGGCCCTCCAACGCGCGATACTCCCTGCGGCTGAGGACATCAAGGTGTTCAGCCTTGCCGGCCTGTTTTGCGATGACGAGGGTCAGCGCCGGGAACGGCTTGAGAGGATGGCTGCACTCGTCGGCGCGAACTATGCCCGCGAAAGGCGCGTTCTCACAGACGCAGCGATTGCCGTGGGTAACAGCGGCGACGCTGACCTTGCAGCCGCCGTTGCGCGCGGGCTTGAACACCCGCACGCGCCGGTCAGAGCCCACTCGGCCTGGGCAATCGGACGACTCGGCGCGCGAGCGGTGAGACACGCCCTTAGGAAGGCTCTGGTGGCTGAGGACGATCCCACAGTGGCCCGTGAGATCGAGTGGGCTCTCGAGCAGGTAAGCTGATGGTTCGGGGCTTCTTTGCCGAAGCCCACAGCGTTTGCGGTTGATCCGCGGCGCACACCGCTACCGGGTCTGCTGTTCATCGCGAGGCAGGCGGACGATGCTTGCAGGTCTGGCTGTGCAGGCTTGGCTGTTTCCCTGGCAAGTTGACATAAGATATATTATGCGATCCACATAGAGAGAGCCGAGTGATGCCGACGACGGGGCTAAGAGCCCGGCACGAGTCTCCTGGAGCCACCCGGGCCGGGGCCGGTGTGACGCCGTTGGAGGCGGCTGGAGCTTGTATAGCGCCGACGCTGGCCAGCTCCGCAGAACCGCCTTCGAGTTCCGGTTGGCCGGGCATGGCTCGGCGCTTGATGACGCTCATTCCCTAGCGGGCGAGTCGCCGGATACGCGCATGGACCCTCTTGACCCAGCAAAGACCGCTACCGCGCGGTAGCAACCCTTTCAATATCGGTTGCTTCAACGCGAGGGATCTCGACTTCCACAAGAAGCACCTGCCCCGGGCGCAGCGCCGTGCTGGAGAGGCCGTTTTTCGCCAGGATGGAATCTACCGCAGCGCGGAGGTCGACCTCCCTGCTGACATGCCTCTGAGCGATAGACCATAAGGTGTCGCCCGGAGCGACAACAACCTCAACGGTGACAAGG
The DNA here is from genome assembly GCA_002452295.1 of Firmicutes bacterium UBA6811. Taxonomy (GTDB): domain Bacteria; phylum Bacillota; class SHA-98; order UBA4971; family UBA4971; genus UBA6256. Next base: position 32,223 of record DKEX01000026.1, read on the forward strand.
CGACCGGTCGTGGCGCCGGACTGGGTGTGGGCCGCACCCAGGGTGAGGCCGACGGCGGAGGCCAATGTGATTACGCTTACAAGCAACGTGCCCACAGGATAGTGCCAGCGCCCTCGAGACCCCTTCCGCATCACCCGGCCCGCATTCTTCATCGACGACCCCTCCCTGCTCTCGCCCATGGGAAACATATGTTCGCCGTGCAACTCCATGATAGCACGAACCCGTGTTTGGGTCAAGAGGGTCCTGGCAACTTTCGCGAGATCTCCCGAGCCGGGGGGCCTGCCGCGTCCGTCCCTTGCCGAGGGCCCCACGCCATGGAATAACCGTTTTCGAACAGTCGTTTGCGCCTCTGCGTGCAGTGTGGTATAATCTGACTCGAAAAGATGCGCTCTGGAGCGAGGTGTTTAGCAAGATGCCGCGCAGGAAATCTACTGGCATCTCCCGTCGTCAGCAGCAGATCCTCGACTTTATCTCAAAGCAGGCGGATCTCCACGGGTACCCGCCGTCGGTCCGCGAGATCGGCCAGGCGGTAGGTCTCAGGTCCACGTCCACGGTTCACGGCCACCTCTCGCAACTGGAGAAGAAGGGTTACATACGTCGCGACCCGACGAAGCCCAGGACCATCGAGCTATTGCCCTCCTCGGGCAGCGTGCGGCCGGGAGCCGCTGTTGCAGTGCCCGTGGTCGGGCGTGTCACAGCCGGCCAGCCGATATTGGCTGTGGAGAACATAGAGGACTATTTCCCGCTTCCGAGGGACTTCGGCGAGCAGGGCAAGCTGTTCATGTTGAAGGTGCGCGGCGACAGCATGATCGAGGCGGGGATCCTCGACGACGATTTCGTCATCGTGAGGCAGCAGGACGCCGCCGATAACGGCGACATCGTGGTCGCTCTCCTGGATGACGAGGCCACCGTGAAGAGGTTCTTCAGGGAAGCGGACAGCGTCCGCCTCCAGCCCGAAAACAGGTTCATGGACCCCATCATCGTGAGAGATGTGACGGTCCTGGGCAAGGTGGTCGGGGTCGTGAGACGCATCCATTGACCTACATGGCGGCCATGCCCTGCGCTCCGCGCTTTACGCCGCCCTCCCGGCGGCGGGCAAGGCATGCAAGCTGCACAGGAGGGGTCCTACTGGGCCCCTCCCATCTCCGTCCGACGCGCCCTGGCATCCTTCAGAGACCTTCCGTCCACTCCAATGGTTTTGAAGAAAACCTCCAGCGCCTGTTCCTCGCCTTTCGTATGGGGATCGATGTCAGGAGAGTCCCCGCCGACTGCGGGCAGGGTGGCATACTGTTCCAGGGCGATCTCGCACGCCCCCGGGACGCCGTGCTGTTCCACCAGAGCCATCAGCGTCTCGTACTTCTGTTTTCGTGCGGTGGCCATTTTCATCCAGAGGTCCGGGTTGGGAGCAAGGCCGCTGATGAGGATGTCCTGCTTGGCGAGACTCTTGAGTCGTTTCAGGCCTCTGATAACGTCCTCCGCATTCAGTTGAATCACCCACGTCCCCTCCTGTTTGGTTTGTTGGTGGTCTATGGGCGGGCCGTCGGGCCCGCCGGACTCAACGGTGCCAAACCTCGAGCCTGACCTGGCTGGCAGGCCGGAACCGCAAACGAAAAGGCCAGGGCATCGACAATCGACCACCCCGGCCGTATCCTCGCGCTCACGACCACATTGACCACTCCGTCGCTGGAGAGTCCGTAGTACCCGTATGCGCGTCCGTTTCCCTTTGCACACCCGAGGAACTCGCCCTCGAGGATCCCATCGTAGCACCGCCCCTCAGCGCATCTGGCACCCACACCGGCTTTCCCGCCGGGCGGTGCAGCGAAGACGCCTCCGCGGGGCCTTGCGCCGAAACGGCTCAAGACGGAATCCCCCCTCTTCGCGACAGGTAATCCTCTGACTGTATTATAGCACACATGTGGGTCCAGTATCACTACCTCTGAACCAGAATTGAGCAAGATCCGGCAAAAGCCCCCTGAGCAGGGGGTGTGCGGATCTCGCCCGGCATCACCTGGAAGCACCGCTCCCGGTAGGGCAGCCTGCTTGTCCTCCGGCCGCGCGGCGCGCGGAGCGTGGTGTAGGCCCGGTCGCAGGCGGGTGCGGGATGGAGGCGCGCACGCCGGGGCGGCGTTCTGGCCCCGTTCCTCCAGCCGGACTCGTGCGACGCTGCATGACGTCAGGTAGACGCCACGCCGAACATCCCTCCAACGCCTCCAGCGACTGCCGAGAAGAGCAGCCTCTGTAGTGTCGCGCCCGTGAAGGGGACGGCTACCGGGCTCCCTGCCCCCGCGGTGAGGATCCCTGCGGCGAATACGAGGCCGACGAGGCCGCCGCATGTGAGCCCACGCCTCCCGGACTTCCTGCCTGCCACAAACCCGCCTATGCCGGTGGCGAGGTAGCCGCCCGCCGACGCCAGCGTGTCCAGGACGGCGGCATGTGGCGTTGCGACATAGTCGTAGACGGCGACCGCGATGAAGACGACGACAAGGGCGATGACGGACGCCACGAGGCCCATCACTACCGCGAGGAACCACCCGCACTCGACCCTCTCGGGACTTACGTTCCTGTCGGACTGTCCCCTGTCCGGCCTTCCCCTGCCAGTTCTATCGGCAGCCATATCGTGACCACCCCCGCGGAACGTGAAGGGATGGATAACCCTCCGCAACTAGCTTATGCGCCGAGGCGGTCGATAATCACCAGGAGAACGCACTTGCATGCATCAGGTCGCGTCCAGCTTATCCAGCGCCTCCTTGACCTGCTTCATGTCCTCCCAGACAGGGCGCTTCTTCGTCTCGTCGCGCAGGAGCGCGGCGGGGTGGAACGTCGGCATGTACATGATGCCGTTCTTCCTGAACCAGTTGCCCCTTACCCTTGTTATGCGCGCCCTCTTGTCGATGAGCGTCTGGGTCGCAAGGGCCCCCAGACACACGATTATCTTCGGCTTTATCGCCCGGATCTGGGTGAAAAGATGCGGCAGGCACGCCTCGGCCTCCTCGGAGGTGGGAAGGCGGTTTCGCGGCGGGCGGCACTTGACGATGTTCGTGATATAGACCTCGTCCCGCCTGATGCCGACGGCCGCCAGGATTCTGTCGAGAAGTTGCCCCGCCGCGCCGACGAACGGTCTGCCCTGGATGTCTTCCTGCTGGCCGGGGCCTTCACCCACGAACATGAGTTTGGCGCGGGGGTTTCCTTCACCGAACACGACCTGTGTACACCCTGCGCGCAGGTCGCACTTTCCACAGGTCAGGCACTCTCGCTGAAGGTCCGTGAGGCTCCTTGGCTTCTCCTCGTGCACTGCAGTCCACGCTGCCTCATCCTCCCTGCCCGCTCCGTTCCCCTCTCCCCCGCCCGTCTCGGGGTGCGCTCCCGGCCTGGCGTCCTCGTGCGCTGCCGGCTGAAACTCAGGCCAGAGGGCTGGCTGTGTGCCCACCGGCTCCGCGTTGGACTGCATCACCGGCTCGCTGGCCTGGGGAGCTATTTGCGAGCCTCCGTCGTCGAAAATGGGAAGGGGCAATTGCCGCTCGCTTTCTGGCACCCACCATCGCCTCCTGAACGTTGCCTCGTATAAGAGTTTGTCTATTTCAGGCGCTGTTCCTGCATCGAGCCGCAAAGTCCGCGTTTGACTTGTTGCGGGCCTTCGAGTATACTATCACTGTAACAACAGCATCTCACTTTCGGTCGGGGCGTGGCGCAGGTTGGTAGCGCGCTTGGTTCGGGACTAAGAGGTCGGCGGTTCAAGTCCGCCCGCCCCGACCAGTCTTTTGCTCAGGTTTTCCTGAAGCGCAGGTCGAATCCTGTCAGCTCCGCATACTCCCTGCGAAGTTCCTCGGATGTCGGTTCATCGACCTTGATAGGACCCCGGGCTTCGACATAACCATCGTGAGCCCCGACTTTCATGCCATCGATGCCGCGACGACGCAGGAGATCCTTCGCCACCTCGACCAGCTCATCCACCCTGGGGCTCGGAAGCACCTCCAGGCGCCACCCTGTCGCCCGCTCGAGATCGCGGAAGACGTCCTCGTACCTTGCGCCCACACGGGGGCTGATGAACGAAAGGCCCATCCTCCGTTCAGCCGCATAGATGCTCACTTTGGGCTTGTGGGGCAGTCCCTTGAAGGCGTCCTCGACGTGCGCCTGGCTGCGTTCTGCTCGAGCAGCTCGAGCTGCGGCCCGTCCGCTGCGGTGAGACTCGAAGGCTCAGGTTTCGGATGCGGCGGCCTGTCCCCTGTGAAGAGCAGCTCAATGCCGGTCTCCTCCTCGAACCTGGCGGCGTACTGCCGGAGACCATCGGCTGGCGCCGCGCGCCGGGGCAGCCTCACGGTCATCGCGTCCGTCCCAAAAGACGGGTCCTTCGGGAGGTCTATCCCGAACTCCTGCATGAACTCGGACTTGACCTTTGCCTTCAAGAACTGTGTGTTTGTGCTCTGCATGCCCACGGTCTCCTGGTCGAACGAGGATGTTCCTCCCGCCGATCCGGGTGGTGACAAGCACGCAGGAGGCGCCGACCTCGCTGGCTCCCCCCAGAAACCTTACCTTCACGATAGGCTCCCCTTTCCTCGTAACACAGGCTGCCCTCCCGAGCGATTCGGCATCCGGCATTTGGCACCCTCGGGAGCGCGATTTACGCATCTCTTCCCTCCCTATGCCCCCAGGTAGGCCTTTCGCACGTCCGCGTTGGCCGCAAGCTCGTCCGCGGTGCCGGAGAGAACGATCCGTCCGGTCTCAAGCACATAGCCCCTGGCCATGGTGGCCAGGGCCTTTCGCGCGTTCTGCTCCACGAGAAGGACGCTCACGCCGCGCTCGATGAGGCCTCTCAGCACCTGAAAGGCCTTGTCCACGAAGATCGGCATGAGCCCGGTGGACACCTCGTCCACAAGGAGAAGCCTGGGCCTCGCCATCAGCGCCCTGCCTATGGCGAGCATCTGCTGCTCTCCTCCGCTCAGGGTCTTGCCCACCTGGTGCCTGCGCTCGCGCAATATGGGGAAGAGGCCGTACACCTCCTCCATGGAGGCTCGCACGGCGGATCTGTCCTGCTGTGAGTACGCCCCGATGAGGAGGTTCTGCTCGACCGACAGGTCAGGGAAGACGCGCCTTCCCTCAGGCACCATCACCATGCCGAGCTTCGCTCTTTCCCACGGGGACATGTGCCCTATGTCTTTCCCGAGAAAGGCGATGCGCCCGTCGAAGTTCCGGTGAAGCCCCATCAGGGTGCGGAGGAGCGTGGTCTTGCCCGCCCCGTTGGCCCCGATTATGGCGACGCTGTCTCCTTCTTCCACCTCGAAGGATGCGCCGTGTATGACCTCCATATCGCCATAGCGAACGGCAAGGCTCTCAACGGTGAGCATCTTCACGCCTCCTTCCCCAGGTACGCCTCGATGACGCGGGGATTGGACGAGATCGCGGCGGATGGACCTTGAGCTATCTTGACGCCGAAATCCAGCACGGCGATCTCGTCGCACAGGCTCATCACCACTCCCATGTTGTGCTCGACTATCATCACTGTCACTCCGCCATCCCTCACACGCCGCACGAGCTCCACGAGGTCCTGGGACTCGCCGAACGCGAGCCCTGCACAGGGCTCGTCGAGGAGCAGTAGAAGCGGGTCCAGGGCAAGGGCCCTCGCCACTTCCATGCGCCGCTGCAATGCGATGGGGAGCTTGCCCGCGAGGGTGCCGGCGGCGTGCTCGAGACCCACGAGCTCCAGGAGGTCCATGGCCTTGCCCCTGACGGCCTCACGGCCGTATGTGCCCACGAGGCCTGAGAGCGTCCCGTACACGCGGTGGCCGCAGCCCACCAGCACGTTATCCAGCACCGTCATGCGCGGGAACGACCGCACGATCTGAAACGTGCGGGCGATCCCCAGCCTTGCAGTGCGCGCAGACCCGAGACGGGTGATGTCCCTGCCCTGAAAGAGAACCGAGCCGCCCGACGGGGGATAGACTCCGCAGACGATGTTGAAGAGGGTGGTCTTCCCTGCGCCGTTGGGGCCCACCACGCCGAACACCTGCCCCTGCCTTACTGACAGGGTGACATCCTGCAGTGCGCGCACCCCGTGGAACTGCTTGCTGACGCTACGGACCTCGAGCAGGATCGCGCGGCATCCTCTGTCGAGGTCGATCTCCACGCCATGATCCATGCTAGACACCACCCCTCTCGGCCCGGCCAGGTACCCTGCCAGATGCGAATAGCGAGCGTATCCGCTCCCAGACAACGCTTCCGTCGCCGATGAGCCCCTGCGGCTGGAAGCGCATCATGAGGAGCAGCAAGGCGCCGTACATCAGGTTCCGGTACTCCACAAGCGGGCGGAACACCTCCGGCGCAAGCCCGAGGACGCATGACCCGAGGATCGCTCCGCGCAGCGTGCCGAGGCCGCCGAACACAGCCATGGATATGATGCTGATCGACATGGGGAACCCGAAATCCTGGGGGCTTATGAACGTCATGAAGTGGGCGTAGAGCGAGCCCGCCGCTCCCGCATAAGCCGTGCCTATCATGAAAGCGACTATCTTGAAGCGCGGGCTGTCAACGCCGAGAGACTCCGCGGCAGCTTCGTCCTGGCCGACCGCCCTCAAGGCGAGACCCAGCCACGACCTGACCAGGCGCCTGTCGAGCCAGACGCCCAGCGCCACGCATGCTGCGACGACCAAAAGGTACTCGGGCTTGGTTAGCGTGTGGCCGAAGAGCGAAGGGTACCTTATCCCGCCGATGCCCAGGGCGCCGCCAAAGAATGATGAGTACTTGAACACGGATACCATCACGAAGTTAATTCCGATAGTAGTGATGGCAAGCGAGTCTTCCCGCAGCCTGGTGCTCACCGCGCCCAGCACGGCTCCCACCAGGGCGGTCGAGATGATTGCGAGCGGCAGGGCTACCCAGAACGGAAAACCATACCGCACGGAGAGAATGGCCGAGGCGTAGGCGCCTACCCCGAAGAATGCGGCATGTCCGAGGGAGACCTGCCCCGTGTACCCGGTGATTGTGTTCAGCCCCATTGTGAGGATGATGTATATGCCTGTGGTAATCGCGACCGTGACCTGATAGAGTCCCACCGCGCCTCACCTCCGCCCGAAGAGCCCGTAGGGCCTGAAAAGCAGGACCAGGATCAGGGCCACGAACGCTATGGAATCGCGGGGCAGGAAAAGACCCACGGGCGACGTCACGAGAAACGCCTCGATGATGCCGAGGAGAAGCGATGCGACAACCGTCCCCCAGACGTTGCCGAGGCCGCCGAGGACGGCGATGGCCATGGCCTTGTA
>DKEX01000001.1 GCA_002452295.1 Firmicutes bacterium UBA6811
CAGGGCGAGGACGTGGTGGCCGGCATAAGGACGCCCAAACCCATCGCCGAGCTGGAGCATGACATGCCCGAGGTATACAGGCAGCTTGTCGGCATCTTCGAGAGGCTGGAGCAGCACTACCGCGACATGCAGGACGTGGAGTTCACCATACAGGAGGGCAAGCTCTTCATGCTGCAGACCCGCGCCGGCAAGCGTACCGCCGCGGCTGCCGTGAAGATCGCCGTGGACATGGTGAAGGAGGGCCTCATAACGAAGGAGGAGGCCGTCATGCGTGTGGAGCCTGCGCAGCTTGACACGCTCCTGCACAAGATGATCGACCCCAGGGCGAAGGTCGAGGTCATCGCCACGGGCGTTGCGGCATCGCCCGGCGCCGCGGTGGGCGCCGTCGTGTTCACCGCCGACGAGGCCGCGGAGCACGGTGCGGCAGGGGAGAAGGTCATCCTTGTGAGGAAAGAGACCTCGCCCGATGACATCCACGGGATGGCGGCGGCCCAGGGCATCCTGACCAGCCGGGGCGGCAAGACCAGCCACGCCGCGGTCGTGGCGCGGGGCATGGGCACGCCTGCTGTCACGGGTTGCGAGGCCATCACCGTCGCCGAGGCCGAGAGGCTGCTTCGCGTGGGAGATGTGGTTGTAAAGGAAGGCGACGTGATAACCCTGGACGGGACGCACGGCAGGGTCATCCTCGGCGAGGCGCCCCTCGTGGATCCGACCATCGGCGGCGACTTCGCAACGCTCATGGAGTGGACGGACGAGATCAAGGCGCTCGGGGTCAGGGCTAACGCGGACACGCCACACGACGCCGAGACGGCGCTCGAGTTCGGGGCGAAGGGCATCGGCCTCTGCCGGACGGAGCACATGTTCTTTGGCGAGGAGCGGGTGCCGGTGGTGCAGGAGATGATCCTGGCCGAGACCACCGAGGCGAGACGCGGTGCGCTCGACCGGCTGCTTCCGTTCCAGGTGGAGGACTTCCGGGGCATTCTCAAGGCCATGGCCGGGTACCCGGTGATCATCAGGCTCCTCGACCCGCCGCTCCACGAGTTCCTACCAAGCCACGAGGAGCTCCTGGTCGAGGTGACGAAGATGAGGCTGCAGGGAGCGGAGCCGGAGGAGCTGAAGAAGAAGGAAGCGCTGCTTGCCAGGGTCGATAAGCTCCGCGAGCTCAACCCCATGCTTGGCCACAGGGGATGCAGGCTTGGCATAACCTACCCCGAGATCAACGAGATGCAGGCGAGGGCCATATTCGAGGCCGCCTGCCAGCTCACGAAGGAAGGGTACAAGGTCTTCCCCGAGGTCATGATCCCTGTGGTCGGGCACGTCAGGGAGATCGAAATAGCCCGCGAGGTGGTGGAGTGGGTCGCGAAGGAGACCATGGAGAAGTATGGCGTGAAGCTGGATTACATGGTCGGCACCATGATCGAGCTTCCGAGGGCGGCCCTCACCGCCGACGAGATCGCGAAGGAGGCCCAGTTCTTCTCGTTCGGCACCAACGACCTCACCCAGACGACCTTCGGGTTCTCGCGCGACGACGCCGAGGGCAAGTTCCTGCCGTACTACCTCGAGCACAATATCCTCGAGCACAACCCGTTCGAGGTGCTCGATCGCAGGGGCGTCGGCGAGCTCATCAAGATCGCCGTGGAGCGCGGCAGGCGTACCAGGCCGGATCTCGAGGTCGGCATATGCGGCGAGCACGGCGGTGACCCGTCGTCAGTCGAGTTCTGCCACGAGGCCGGCCTCGACTACGTGAGCTGCTCGCCGTTCCGCGTGCCCATCGCAAGACTCGCGGCGGCGCAGGCGCAGATCAGGAACCCCAGGAAGGGCAAGGCGAAGGCCGGTCATGTGGAGGAGTACACCACCGCCTGAGCGCTGCCTGAGAGGGGGTGTCCGGCGCCCGCTGCCGGGCGCGCCAGGTGACCCGGAGCGGAGCGGGGCGGGGTGAACGCTGAACGGAGCGAGTGAGGATGACACGTGGTGCCCCCGCGGCCATCGAGGCACGGGGGCACCGTCGTCCGTGGGGGCGGCAGCTCGCCTGCGCGGCCGTCACCCGGCGACTGCATTCATCCACCGTCGAACGGGATTGAATTTTCAGGCATATACTGGTCTAAGTATGTTATACTATGATATATGCGAACACGCGATCCGGTTGGCAAGAGCCTCGTGGCGAAATGTTATGCCGAAGGCAGGATCTTGCCAAATCCCGTCGAATGGTGTATGCCGGTTCTCGTGTGGATTGGAGCGGCGATGGGCCTGGTAGCCGCAGAGGTGCCCAGACTCTGGTCAGCGGCTTTCTTTTGCCGGACGGGTCTGGCAAAAGAGGAAAAACGCCCGTAGTGGCGAAAGAGGAACTACGATGAGCGTGCTTCGCTGACTTGTGGTAAGGAGAACTGGCGCAATGCGCGGCTACAATGAAGACGTGCTCGGAGAGGTCCGCGCAAAGAGCGACATCGTCGAGGTGATTTCGGAGTACGTCGCGCTGAAGCAGGCGGGTAAGACCTACAAGGGCCTGTGCCCGTTCCACTCGGAGAAGACGCCGTCATTCGTGGTATCGCCGGAGAAGCAGCTCTTCCATTGCTTCGGGTGCGGTGCGGGCGGCGACGTTTTTAGCTTCGTCATGAAGGCGGAGAACCTGGGTTTTGCCGAGGCGGCAAGGCTCCTCGCGGACAGGGCCGGCATCTCCATCAGGGAGGAGTCGGAGGAGGCGCACGAGGCGCGGGAGAGGCGCAGGGCTCTGTACGAGGCGAACGAGGCTGCGTGCGAGTATTACCAGCACGTGCTCACGGAGAGCCCCGAGGCCAGCGAGGCGCGGGCCTATGTCAGACGGCGCGGGCTTTCAGAGCAGACCGTCAGGAAGTTCAGGCTCGGGTACGCCCTTCCGTCCTGGGACGCCCTCTTGAAGGCTCTCACGAAGAAGGGGGTGCCAAGGGAGGCGCTCTTCGACGCCGGGCTCGTGGCGCAGGGCAAAGAGCCTGACAGCGGCTACGACAGGTTCAGGGCGAGGCTTGTGTTCCCTATCTGCGATACCTCGGGCAGAGTGATGGGGTTCGGGGGGCGTGTGCTCGACGACTCGGTGCCGAAGTACCTGAACTCACCGGAGACCGCGGTATTCAAGAAGGGCAGAAACCTGTACGGGTTGCACCTTGCCAAGGACGCCATCCGCAGGGACTCGGCGGCCGTCATAGTTGAAGGATACATGGACGCCATCACCGCGCACCAGCACGGGTTCGACCACGTGGTCGCCTCGCTCGGCACTGCGCTCACCGAGGAGCAGGCGAGGGCCCTGCGCTGCTATGCGTCGCAGGTCGTGATAGCATATGACGCCGACGCGGCAGGCGCGGCGGCGACGGTGCGGGGCATGGAGATCCTGGCAGCGGCGAGGCTCGACGTCAGGGTGGCGAGCCTGCCCGCCGGGGAAGATCCGGACTCGACCCTCAGAAGGGGCGGCAGGGAAGCCCTCCTTCAGGTGCTGCGGGCCGCGAGGCCTTTAGTTGATTACAAGCTGCACCTTGCCATCTCCAGCTCCGACTGCACCACAACCGAGGGAAAGGTCAGCGCGGCGCGCGGGGCGGCCAGGGTGCTTGCGACCATAAGGAGCGCCGTTGAGCGCAGCGAGTACACCCGTAAGGTCGCATCAGAGATCGGGGTGGAGCCCGGGGCCCTGGCGAGGGATGTCGAGGCCCTTGTGATGGCGGCCAGGCCCGCAGGTCCGCCTGGGCAGCGGGCGCCCGGGGATAGAAACGCTGCAAGCAGACATACTAAGTCCGAGGATGATATTGCCAGATCAGGCGAGATGATGAAAGTCCTGGAAGCCGAGAAGATGCTTCTCAGGCTGATGGCCGAGAGCGGCGAGGTCCAGAGAGCCGTGCTCGGGGAGGTAGGGCCTGACGGCTTTCATGACCCGAGGCACCGGGAGATAGTGCGGGCCATAGCGGCCCAGGCGGCCGGGCTCGGGCGCGGGGCCGGAGCCGAGGCCAGGGCCAAGGCTGGGGACGAGGACGGGGATGAGGACGGGGATGAGGGCGAACGTGAGGGTGAGGCCGGGGCGGGGGTCGGCGAGGGTTCTACGGTGGATCCCTCGAAGGTCATAGGCGCGCTTGACGGCGAGGAAGTTCGCCGGTACGCCGCCGGCATCTTCGTGGGACAGGCCGGCGAGACGCGCGGCGACCCTGCGAAGATGGCCCAGGATTGCCTGGGTGTGTTGCGGGAACACAGACTGAGGGCGAGGATTCGCGAGATCGAAAAGGAGCTTGCGTCCCTCGGTAGCACAGGAGAGATGGAGCGATCAAGGGATCTGCTGGCAGAACTGGGGAGCCTCCGGGCGAGGCTCTCAAAGGAGTTCCAGCCGTTTTCGGGAACCGGGTGAGCATCGCGAGCCCGAGGCCCGTAGATGCGCGCAGGGGCGAGCGCACGCCTGAGAGACACGACCGGCACAACCGGCGAATCCGGCGGCTGGCGACGGAAAGGAGGGATGATGATGACGAAGCCTGGGCAGCCTGACGCACCCGAAGTGAGGGATCTCATCGAACGCGGAAGGAAGAGGGGGACGCTTACCTACAGGGAGATAATGGATGCCCTCCAGAACGTGGAGCTCTCTCCCGAGCAGATAGACGACATATATGAGGCCTTCGGTCAGATGGGCATAGACGTCGTGCCTGAGCCGGGGGATGGAGAGGCCGAGGATGTGCCCGATGAGACCGCACGCCAGGAAGGGCACGACGGCCCCGATGGGGACGTGGCTGTGCACGAGGACGTCGAAATCGATCTCTCCATTCCGGAAGGCATCAGCGTGGACGACCCGGTCAGGATGTACCTCAAGGAGATCGGAAGGGTCTCGCTTCTCACTGCGGAGGAAGAGGTCGAGCTGGCAAAGCGTATCGAGAAAGGTGACGAACAGGCCAAGCGCAGGCTCGCCGAGGCGAACCTTCGACTCGTGGTCAGCATCGCCAAGCGTTACGTCGGTCGCGGTATGCTTTTCCTCGATCTCATACAGGAGGGAAACCTTGGTCTTCTGAAGGCGGTCGAGAAGTTCGACTACAGAAAGGGATACAAGTTCAGCACCTACGCGACCTGGTGGATCCGGCAGGCGATAACTCGCGCCATCGCCGACCAGGCGAGGACCATACGGATCCCGGTCCACATGGTTGAAACCATCAACAAGCTAGTGCGGGTTCAAAGGCAGCTCGTGCAGGAGTACGGCCGGGAGCCCACCATTGAAGAGACAGCCAGGGCCATGGACATGAGCGAGGACAAGGTCAGGGAGATCATGAAGGTGGCCCAGGAGCCTGTGTCCCTCGAGACGCCCATCGGCGAGGAAGAGGACAGCCATCTCGGCGACTTCATCGAGGACGAGGACGTGCTGGCTCCTGCGGACGCGGTGTCGTTCCACCTGCTCAAGGAGCAACTCGAGGGCGTGCTCGACACGCTCACTCCCAGGGAGGAAAAGGTGCTCCGGCTGCGCTTCGGCCTCGACGACGGCCGGTCTCGCACTCTCGAGGAGGTCGGTCAGGTATTCGGGGTCACTCGCGAGAGAATACGCCAGATTGAGGCAAAGGCGCTGAGGAAACTCCGGCACCCGAGCCGGAGTAAGAAGCTCAAGGACTACCTGGAATAGGCCCAAAGCCCGGTAGAGGCGGCGCGAGTTTGTCGGCGCCTGCCTCTTGACCGGGTGCGGGCATGCATATATAATAGATGGTGCAAATCAGGTTTTGTTCCCTGGTAGCTCAATGGTAGAGCGGCCGGCTGTTAACCGGTAGGTTGCAGGTTCGAGTCCTGCCCAGGGAGCCACTCATTCGGGCCTATAGCTCAGCGGTAGAGCAACCGGCTCATAACCGGTCGGTCCCTGGTTCGATCCCAGGTGGGCCCACCAGGATCTTTAAGCGGGCGGAGATTGCCCGCTTTATTCATCTACATCCATCTACGTTGTTATTGGGCGGGCATTTCTCGAGGAGATGCCCTCGTCTTGTATCGTAGGCCCCGGGGCGGAGCGCGGCGACCGCGTCGCGACGAAGGGTGATGCGGGTGGCCGGCCCGGTACGTGCAGGAACTGAAAGCCCGGTGTAGAAATAACTATAGTAACGGAGAAGGAAGCCCGTGCCTGCCGGGGCCTTGTGCGGCGGCCAGGATGCTCCGGCATCGGGGCTTTTAGGCCCGCCAGAACGGCAGACCGGAGGAGAAAGGGGCCCAGAAGGATGGTCGTAAAGTGCGAGATCTGCGGCAAGGTCATCCCAAAGGCGAGGCTCGAGATTCTGCCGACCACGAAACGATGCGTTGATTGTGCGAAGAAGAACGGCACAGACGTGCACGCCAAGCGCACCGAGGTGGGCATGGATATCGACACCTACAAGGATCTCCTGGGGGCGATAAGAAGCTAGAGTATCCTGGCGCAGGCGGTCGCTCCCTCGAGGCTGATACAATAGCGCGAAGGGAATAATGCCAATGACCGAGATACAGTCGCTCCTCGAGCTCCAGGGGCTGGACATGCAGAGACTGGAGCTGGAAAAGACGCTCGCGGGGCTGCCTGTCCAGAAAGAGATAGACGATCTCGAAGCCGCTCTTGCTGTGCTGCGCGCGAGCCTCGACACGACGAACGCGGGGCTTGCGCGCGCTCGTAAGAACCAGAAAGAGGCGGAATGGAGCCTGAAGGACATAGCGGCGGCCATCGAGACCGTTTCCACGAAACTGTACGGCGGCGCGGTGACAAACCCGAGAGAGATCGAGGGTATGCAGGGCAAACTGAGGATGCTGGAGGCGAACAAGACCCGGCTCGAGGACCAGATCATCAGCCACATGGAGGAGATCGAGACCCTCGAGTCCCAGGCACAGGCGGCAAGCGCGGAAATCACCGAGAAGTCATCGAGGCTGGAAGGTCTGGAAAGCGTGCGCGACGCGAGGGTGTCGGAGATTACGTGCAGGATGTCGGAGAACGCGGAGAAGCGGGACAATCTTGCATCAACGATCCCCGGCTCGCTTCTGGCCAAGTACGAACAGTTGCTGAAGGACAAGGGAGGCCTCGCGGTCGTGCCCGTCCGGGGTGGGATATGCGGCGGGTGCCATGTGGCCTTGCCGACCTTCCTTGTGACCCTGGCGAGGCCCAATGACTCTGTGGTCAGGTGCGAGAGCTGCGGCAGGATCCTCTGCTGGGTCGGCTGATCGCCGTGGACCTCGCGGGCGAAGACGTTACATGGCGACATGGTGGGTGACCGTTTGCAGGTTGACGGGGTTGGCGAAATCATCATATATAGCGATGGCGCGTCAAGGGGCAACCCTGGCCCGGCGGGGATCGGCGCGGTACTGCTGGATGAGGGATCGCAGGTGGTGGCCGAGATAAGCCGGGGGATCGGCATCGCTACGAATAACGAGGCCGAGTACCTGGCGCTCGCCGAGGCGCTTGAGCGTGCGAAGGAGCTCGGGGCGCAAAGAGTGCGGGTGTACGTGGATAGCGAGCTTGTGGCGAGGCAGCTCACCGGGAAGTACGCCGTGAGGTCCAGCAGGCTGATGCCGCTCGTGGCGAGAGTGCAGAGGCTGAGGCGCGCGTTCGAGTCGTGCCCGGTGACCCACGTGCGACGGCGCATGAACGCGCGGGCGGATGAGCTTGCGAACAGGGGAATCGACGCTCCAGTGCTGGCGGGTCGGCGGTTTTCCGAAGTTGACAGTAGTGGGCGGCCGTGATAAAATCCAAAATGGCTTTCAACAAGCAAGCAGATCGGGTGGTCGCGGGCGCGCAGCCGAAAGGCGAAGGCGCGCCTGAGGAAAGTCCGAACTCCGCAGGGCAGGGTGCTGGGTAATCCCCAGTGGGGGCGACCCCAAGGAAAGTGCAACAGAGATCAGTCCGCTTGCGCGCGGTGTCCCGTGATGGGGCAAATGGCGCGCGAGTAAGGGTGAAACGGTGCGGTAAGAGCGCACCAGCGGCCGGGCGACCGGTCGGCTAGGTAAACCCCACCCGGAGCAAGACCAAATAGGAGGGATATAAGGTGGCCCGCCTTCCCCTCGGGTACGGTCGCATGAGGCCCTGGGCAACCCGGGTCCAAGACAGATGGCCACCCTCGACAGGATTCGGCTTATAGGTCTGGTTGCTTGTTTGGCTTGAGGCGAGCGTCTCTCGGGCGGGGGCGCTCGCTTCCTTTTGTTTGCCTTGTTCATGTGGCTGGCGTTTGATAGGGCCCCTCCGGCTTTTTTTGCGGCTTCGGTCTCGTACGGAAGGATTCCCCGGGGCGACGGCGAAGTCTACCAGTGCGTGTTACGAAAGTCTGCAAACGTGCTACGTCATCTGTGGAGGCGAGGGGCGCGGTGCGGGACGGGCAGGAGTGCTGTGGAGGCCTCGTGAGGTTCGGGGTGGCTGTGAACGAGAAGATCCTTGCGGACTTCGACAGGGCCATCGCGGAACAGGGTTACGAGAACAGATCAGAGGCTATCCGCGACCTCATCAGGGCGCACCTTGTGGAGCGCGAATGGGATAAGGGGGACGAGGAGGTGGTGGGCACTGTCACGCTCGTGTACGACCACCATGGAAGGGGCCTTGGCGAGTACCTCACCGACATCCAGCACGATCACCAACCTCTGGTCGTCTCCACGGTCCACGTCCACCTCGACCACGACAACTGCCTCGAGGTGCTGGTGGTTCGCGGAAAGAGCAGAGATGTGAGGATGCTCGCCGACCGCCTGACGAGCGTCAAGGGGGTCAAGCACGGCAAGCTCACGACGACCTCCACCGGGAAAGACCTGGTCTGAGACTCGGGGGCCGCGATAGGCCTTCCCGCGCGCCGGGGTTGGCGGCGGGGGGCGCCTCCGGGCTCTTTGGGGCGGGGTTACGCTCTGGGAAATCCGACATGAAGGGAGCAGGTAGCAGTGCGAAGCCATGTGGTGAGAGAGATAACCTATGGGGCGATCTTCATTGCGCTCGGCATCGTGTTTCCTGTATTCTTCCACGCGGTAGGCGCGGGCAAGGTGTTTCTTCCCATGCACGTACCGGTTCTTCTGGCCGGCTTCTTCACAGGCCCTGTGACAGGCGCATCTGTCGGCTTTCTTACGCCGATGCTCTCCGCCCTTCTTACTGGGATGCCTCCCCTGATGCCGCCCATAGCCCAGGCCATGATGGCGGAGCTTGCGGTGTACGGCCTCCTGAGCGGTCTCCTGTATAAGGCGCTCAGGCGGAACGTGGTGGTGGCGCTGGTGGGCGCGATGATCGGGGGCCGCCTGGTGTACGGCGTCCTGGCGGCGTACCTCCTGCCCCTTTTCGGCCTGAACAGGGTGCCGGTGCTCTACCCGCTGACCGGCGGGATCGTGGGTAGCCTGCCCGGCGTCATCCTGCAACTCGTCTTCATCCCCACGGTAGTCTACCTGGCAGAGAGGACGCTGAAGGCAAGGGCCGCAAGCCCAGCCAGGAAACAGGAAGTGTGACGATCTGGTTCAGGCACAGGCTGGTTCGTGCCGAGAGGCGGGGCCTGCCGGCGGACCGGGGTCGCGGTTGCCGGCAGGCCCCTCTCGTCTCGTGTGCACGTCTCGTGTGATGGTCGGATCAGCCTCGTGAGCAAACGCTCGAAGACGATTGTCCCGGGCCCGCAGCCATGCGTTTAAGCTTACTCCACCATGTCCCAGGTGCGGCCAGGTCGGATCCGCCGCGTGATCTTGCCAACGGTCGCGATGCGCTCCTCGGCCAGCCGGTCGGCGGCCTTGTAGGTGGGGATGCCGTCCCGCCTCGATATCTCGGCGACCTTGAGTATCGTATCGTAGATGCCGGCCGCCTTTCGCAGCGCCCTCTCGCGGTTATACCCGAAGAGACCGTCCGCCACGTTGATCACGCCGCCGGCGTTGATGATGTAGTCCGGCGCGTAGAAGATGCCCATATCCTGGAGTATGTCGCCGTGGCGGTCCTCCTTCAACTGGTTGTTGGCCGAGCCTCCTACGATCTTGCACCTGAGATCCGGCAGGGTGTCGTCGTTGAGAATGGCGCCCAGGGCGCACGGGGCGAAGATGTCGCACTCCACGCCGAAGATGGCGTCGGGCTCCACGGCCTCGGCGCCGAGGTCGCGCACGGCCCTCGCGACCTTGTCCGGGAAGATGTCGGTGACGATGAGTTTCGCGCCCTCGTCGCGGAGGTGCTTGCCGAGGTGATAGCCGACGCTGCCCACGCCCTGGATGGCCACGGTGCGCCCTTTCAGCGAGTCACTGCCGAAGACGGTTTTGGCGCAGGCCGCAAGGCCTCGCCAGACGCCGTACGCCGTCACCGGCCCGGGGTCGCCGCTGCCGCCGGACGCGGCGGATGAGCCTCCGACCCACCTGGTCTCGCACCGGATGGTCTCCACGTCGTCCACTGTGATGCCGACATCCTCGCCTGTGATAAACCTGCCGCCGAGAGTGTCCACGAACCGCCCGAACGCCCTGAAGATCTCCTCAGACTTGTCCTTTCTGGAGTCACCGATGATGACGGCCTTGCCGCCGCCGAAGTTGAGACCGGCCGCGGCGTTCTTGTAGGTCATGCCGCGGGATAGGCGCAGGGCGTCGGTGAGCGCCTCGTCCTCGGTCTTGTAAGGCCACATGCGCGTGCCGCCGAGAGCGGGGCCGAGGGTGGTGTCGTGGATCACAATAATCGCCCGCAGGCCCGTGGACGTGTCGCTGCAGAAAAGGACCTGCTCGTAGTCGTGCTTCTTCATCGCGTCAAACAGGTTCATCCTTTTTCCTCCTCGTCTCGTCTTGAGGGTTCGACAGGGGATCTCTACGTGAGAACTGCCGGCCGACGAGCCTAGCCGCCCGGACGATACTCTGGCAAGGATGGTTTCCTCCTTTCGGACGACCTGTGGGTGTGTGGGGTTGTATCGGCAGCAGCGCTGCCACTTAGTTCTTTGGACATATCGGCACAAATTCCTTCTGTGCGGGGGCCCGCTTGGTAGTATTTGTCTTGACAGGGAAGCGGGGACGTTCATATACTAATAATGCGAACGGGCGTTCGCCACTATCTGCTTTAGCGAAGGTGATCCTGATGTCCAGGCTGGTGGCGCACCTCTGGGTGCCCGGCTTTTACGCGGTGGCTGAGTGCATGTTGAGCTGGCAGCCGAAAGATGCGTCTGTGGTGGTCACAAGGGGCAGGCAGGTGCTGGACGCATCGCCGGGTGCGAAAACGAGGGGAATAGAGCCGGGAATGCCGGTATCGGGGGCACGCCTCATGTGCCCTGAGGTCATCGAGGTGGGCTACGACCCCGGGCGGTACGACGAGCTTGCCGACAGGCTGTGGGAGGCATGCGCGGGCTATAGCCCGGCGGTGGAGCCTCTCGACCAGCACGAGGCGTTCATCGATCTCGTAGGGGGCCCTGATGTGCCGGGCGTGCTCGGGAGGTTGTCGCGGGATGTGGAGGCCGTCGTCGGGGTCCGCCCTGTGTTCGGGGTCGCCTGTTGCAAGCTGGTGGCGCGTGTGGCGTCGGGGGTGCTCGAGGAGGCAAGGCCGGTGCTGATACGGGCCCTGTGTGATAAAACGCCCGGCGCATCCTGTCGCCGGAGGAGGTCGCACCCGCAGGGAGAAGGGCATAGGAGCTATTTTGCGATGAGCCTGGCGGAGGGACTCCTGGGCAACTTCGTTGCCACCGGCAAGGAGATGGAGTTCCTCGCCCCGATGCCAGTGGGCGTGCTCTGGATCATCGACAGGGGCGTGATCGAGCGCCTCCTGCGCCTTGGCGTGCGAACCGTGGGCGAGGCCCGGGCGATGGGGAGATCTGCGCTCGTCGACGTGCTGGGCGAGGCCGGGTATGCCGTTTACGAGTGTAGCCTCGGCATTGACCGCTCGAAGGTGGCGCCTGTCTATCCGAAAAAGGCCGCAACGTTTCGAAAAGCCTTCGGCGGGGAGCTCACCGATGCGGCTGTTCTGGCGGAGGCTGTGAAGGACGGCGCTGCATTTATCGAGCGTGAGCTGAAGGCCCGGGCTGCAATGGCCCGAAGGTGGTGTCTTGAGTTTGAGCTTGCCGGCGGTGCGGGGCGGGTGGCGTGCGAGCGGCGCCTTGCGAAGCCGCCGGAGCTTTATGGGGGCATCGCGGCGATATACAGGAATCTCTTGAGAAAGGCGCTCGTGCAACCCGGGCCGGCAGCGCAGCGCGGGCCGGCGCGACGTGGGCTGTGCGGCCCTGTGGAGGCGGTATCTCTCACGGCGACCGATCTCGTGTCTGTGGCAGCCGCATTGCAGGTGGATATGTTCGACCCGCACATGGCCACCAGCCCGGCCAGGGCCATCCATGCGGTCGCAGGCCGGGTGAGAGAGAAGTTCGGCGCGAAGGGCCTTTTCCCGGCGAGCCTTCTTGAGTGCGATAGAGGAGATAGACTCCTGCTAGCCTGGGAGGGTGGTTTGTATCATGAGGAGGGTAAACAGGTCGATTCAGGTTGTGGCGCAACAATACCTGCGCCCGGAGAGGTTCTTCTGGAGACGGAGATGGCTTCGGGTGCTCTCCATTGTTGACGAATGGCGCGAGGTGGGCAACTGGTGGGATGGGGAAGGGGAGAAGCGGTTTTACGCCGTGCTCGCAGACAACGGGGGCATCTACGAGGTCTGTTGCGACGAGCGGGGCTCCTGGCGCCTTGTGAAGATATTCGACTAGCGCCGCTCTGCTGTGTGTGGGTTCACAAGTTTGCCCCAGTTTTCCAGCGGATTCCGGGTTGCCGGTGTTGCGCTCGGGGGACGGCGCCCTTGCGGGGCGCCTCGTTAGATTTGGCGTTCAGGCCTGCCAAATCTTCAACGCCCCCTCGCGCAAGCACCGGCAACCCCTGGAAAAGTGGCAATGATCTTTGAGCTCACACCTGGCGCGTGGCGATGTGTGATTCGTTTGTCTATGGATGAGCAACCTCGAAGTCGCAGATGGCCATGTTGGGGAAGGCTCGGCCCGGCCCCGGGCCGGCTTGTCTGGAGCCGCTATGTGGGGCGCGGCTGTGTATCCGGTGAGGCAGCGCCTTACGAGGTGGTGGTCTTCTCCAGGCGAGGCGGGTGCCAGGGTGCGGGCGTTTTCTTAAGGAGGACGCCATGGGGAAGTTCGTACATCTTCACGTGCACTCGCACTTTTCCTTCCTCGACGGGGCGTCGAGCGTTGAGGCGCTTGTGAAGGCCGCGGCGGATCTCGGAATGGACGCCATCACCATTACGGACCACGACAACCTCTCAGCGGCGGCGAGGCTCGCCCGGGCCGCCAGGCAGCATGGGATAAAGCCCATCCACGGCGTGGAGGTCACCCTCGAGGACGGAAGCCACCTGGTGCTTCTGGCGGAGGACCCTCGGGGGTATGCCAGCATCTGCTCGATTCTCACCGAGGCTTATATGTCGAGAGACTGGCAGGAGGCCCTTGTGGGCGGCGGCGGACCGCCATTTTCCGGGAGCCCCGGCGATACGGTACCAGGATCTCCCGATCGAGCGCTCCTGGCGGCGGGGGACAGGGCCGTGGTGGAGTTTGCCAGGCGCCGTCTGGCACCGAGGGTGCCCCTGTCCTCGCTCGAAGAGCATCACAGGGGGGTCATAGCGCTCTCCGGGTGTGTTGTGCGCGGCGCCGTCTCTGCGCTCGTCAGGGCGGACAGGCACAGGCAGGCGCTCGAGCTCGCCAGGCGATGCGCGGGCATTTTCGGGCGAGATAGCTTCTACATCGAGGTTGAGAGCCCCCGCATCCCTGGGGGCGACCGCCTCATCTCATGCCTCGTTGAGCTCGCAGGAGAGGTCGGGGTGGGCGTGGTGGCCACGAGCGACGTCCACTACTGTAGGAAGTCGGATTTCGCTGTACATGACGTCCTCACATGCATCCGCACGCTGACGCGCCTCGACGACGTGCATCCTGAGCGCAGGCTCAACGCGGAAAACTACCTCAAGCCCGCCGGGGAGATGGAGGCCCTCTTTCGCCGCTACCCGGAGGCGGTGGCGGCGGCGGGCGATATCGCCGACCGGTGCGCGCCCGGCCTTGCGCTTGACCAGAGGCTCTTTCCGACGTTCGTCCCTCCAGAAGGGACGTCCGCCGAATACCTCCGGCACCTTGTGTACGAAGGCGCGACCTCGCGCTACGGAAGCCTCACCCCGGCGATAAGGGCGCGGCTCGACCACGAGCTGGACGTCATATGCACCCTCGGCTACGAGGACTATTTCCTCATGGTGTGGGACGTCGCAAACTTCGCCCGGAAGAGGCGCATCCGGTTCGCAGGAAGGGGCTCCGCGGCGGACTCGGCGGTGGCGTATTGCCTCTTTATAACCAGCGTGGATCCAATCGCCCGCGGCCTGCTCTTCGAGAGGTTTCTCAGCCTCGAGCGGGCGCAGAAACCCGACATCGACATCGACTTCGACGCGCGCAGGAGGGACGAGGTGCGTGACTACCTGCAGCGGAAGTACGGGCCCGGGCGCGTGGCGACGGTGTGCACCTTCAACACGTTCCAGGCGAGATCGGCCGTGCGCGACGCGGGCAAGGCCATGGGGCTGCCTTCCCAGGACATCGACCGGCTTGCGAAGCGCCTCCCACACATGTGCGCGGACGAGATCAGGGCGGCCTGCGAGAGATACCCCGAGATCCGCGAAAGCGGCATCCCGCTCGAGAAATACTCGCGCCTATTCGACATATGCCAGGCCCTGGCGGGCGTGCCGCGCCACATCGGCACCCACCTGGGCGGGGTGGTGGTGAGCAGGGTGCCGCTCGTGCAGGTGACCCCGCTGCAAATGGCGGCGCGGGGCGTGGTCATTACCCAGTTCGACAAGGACGACGTGGAGGAGGTTGGCCTCATCAAGCTGGATCTGCTGTCGCTACGCATGCTCTCGGCGGTTGAGGACTCCGTAGAGTCGAGCGGCGTTGACTACCAGCGTATACCCCTTGACGACAGGGCCACGTTCGGGATGCTGAACGCCGGGGAGACCATAGGAGCGTTCCAGCTCGAAAGCCCGGCGCAGCGGGCGCTCCAGGGGCGCCTGGGGGCGAGCGCCATGGAGGACATCGTGGCGAGCGTCGCCCTCATCCGCCCGGGGCCGGTCCAGGGGAACATGGTGGAGCCGTTCATCGCAAGGCGGCGGGGGCTTGAAGACGTAACCTTTGCCCATCCCAGTCTCGAGAGAATCCTCAAGAAGACGTATGGGGTGGTGCTTTATCAGGAGCAGGTGATCGAGATCGCAACGGCGGTGGCGGGGTTCACCCCGGGGGAGTCCGACCGCCTGAGGAAGGTCATGACCCACTACCGCTCCAGGGCGGAGATGGACGAGATAGGCAGGGAATTCGTTAAGAAGGCCGTGGAACATGGGGCGTCGCGCGAGGTGGCCGAGACGGTGTTATCATACATAGTCGCATACGCAGGCTATGGCTTCTGCGAGGCCCACGCCGCCGCCTTTGCGGACACCGCCTACAAGACGTCCTACCTTCTACGGCACTTCCCTGCGGAGTTCTACGCGGCCATCCTGAACAACCAGCCCATGGGGTTCTATCCGCCAAACACCATATGCGTGGAGGCCAGGCGGCGCGGGGTCCGGATCCTGCCGGTCGACATAAACAGGAGCGCCGCGGGGTTCAGCGTGGAGGACGGGGCGATACGGGTGGGGCTTCTTCGGGTGCGCGGCATGAACGAGGAAACCGCCGCAAGGATAGTCGAATCCCGGGGCCCGGCCGGGTATGCCTCCGTCGACGACTTCTGCGCGCGGGTGCCCGTGGACCGGGCCATCCTCGAGAACCTGGTCCTCGGCGGGGCGTTCGACTCCATCCACCCCAACCGCAGGGCGGTACTGTGGAAGATCCCGGGGATGTTGCGAAGAGCCGGGCCAGGGGGCAGCGACGGGGATCTGAACCCGGGGGACGTTTGCGGCGATGATGCCCTCGATCCACGCCTGCATTTGCCCTTGCTCCCGCCCTCCCATGAGCGAGGTGGGCAGCTGGGCGCGATGGAGGATAGGGGATCTGCGGCAGCGGTGAGGGAGATCCCGGACTTCCCGGAGGTTGACAGGTTCAAGCACGAGTTCCGCATACTCGGCCTTCATCCCACCAGGCACCCGATGGAATTCTACCGCAGCCGCCTGGCCCGGGCCGGGGTGCTCACGGCCGCCTCCGCGAAGGAGGAGGAACCCGGCACCGTCGTGCAGGTGGCCGGGGTGGTGATAAGGCCTCACAGGCCCCCGACTCGGAGCGGGAAGATCGTGGTTTTTTTCTCTCTCGAGGATGAGACGGGCCTCATCGACGTGACGGTGTTCGAGCACGTGTACAGGCGGTGCGGCGGAGTCGTGTTCACGAGCCCTGTCCTCGTTGCGGAAGGGCGCGTGGAGCGCCGGGGGAGCACTACGAGCATAACTTCGTACGACATGAAAAAGGATCTCCCAGGCCGGTATTGAACTACATACTACGGCAAGTCATGGGAAAACCCGGGCCTGCGGCAAGCACCGTGCGTGCCTCTCTCCCGCGCCGGCGGATGTCGGCAAACAGCTCTCCTGCCAGCAGGGGCCTTGCCTATGAGGCAGGCGCCCTGTCGGGGGGCCGGGCGTCCGGAGCAAGCGGACCACACTCTACGAAGGGGGGCAAGCCGCATTCATCCGTCGCTCGAAAGCGACGGGCTCCTGCGGCGATTTCAATGGTCGGAAGAAGGATGTTCGCGGTCGTACTCATCCTCGTTGGCCTTGTGATGCTCGCCAACAACCTGGGCCTCATCGCGTGGAGCGTGCGGGACGCATTTCGCGTCCTGTGGCCGGTCCTTCTCGTGTTGTTTGGGCTGTCTCTCGTCTTCGAGGGGAGCGGCTTCCGGGCGCTCGGTGGATGGCTCATCGTCATCGTGCTGGTCCTGATACTGGGCGGTGCGATGGCCCTGCGGGCCGGCTGGGTTCCCGACGGTCGGCTGTGGCGAGCATCTGAGGCGAAGACGAGGTCGTTCGAGGTGCCTGCCGCGGCGTACGAGCCTGAGGCGGTCCGCCTGCGGATCTCGCTCGGCTCCAGCCGGGTGATGCTTGGCGAGAGCGAGAGGCCGGGCTTGCTGTTCACCCGAGCAACCTACTATATGCCCGAGGACGAGCCACGCCTCTCTCAAAGGATGTCAGGGGGAACGCTGGTACTGGACTACACCGAGAAGGGCGGCCGCACGTTTGGCATCCGCTTTTCGCATCCCCAGGACACGCACGAGGTCCAGCTCGGCGAATTTGGCGTCGCCACCGACATCCTCATGGATTTAGGCTCTGGTGACGGCACCGTGGAGCTGGGTCGCACCAGGGTTCGAGAGTTGCGCCTGGATATCGGCAGCGGCACGCTGTTGTGCCGGGCGACGGGGGCCCTTGCCGAACCAAGCGAGGCCTTTACATGCGAGGTGGGCTCGGGAAGCGTGGAGGTCGTCAGGCTAGGTGATTTCAAGCCGCGCGATGTTGAGGTGAAAGTTGGCTCCGGGAGCGCCAGGGTGGACCTCGACGGGGGGTGGGTGTCAGGGGTTGTGGACGTGAGACTGGATGTTGGCTCCGGGGAGCTTGAGGTCAGGATACCTGCGGAAGCGGGGTTCACGATAACCGGCCGCAAAGCATCGGGCACTGTGTACGTCGATGGACGACGCTACCAGGACCGGGAATTCGAGCACTCTGAACGTTTTGACACAGCCCCGGTGAAGTTGCGTGTCATCGCGGATGTCGGCTCGGGCGAGCTTAGGGTGCGGACGATTCGTGCGGGTGGAACGGAGGTATAAGGGGAGCCGGGCGGCCGCGTGATGGTCGCCCGGCCGTCGCCGGTTCCCTGGTGGGCCCGGATGCCGGGGTCACCAGATGAGGTTACGCGGCCACGCTACTCTGGTAGCGGTACACCATTCGCGAGATCTCAGCGATTGTGGCGAAACCCTGGTCAATGTCAGGAACGTTCTTTGACAGTACGACAAGGATATACGGTCTCCGTGCGAAGACGACACCAACATCATTGGCGACCGCCGATACGTCGCCCTCCTTGTGCGGTACTACCACCTGCGGCGGCAGCTTTCCCGGCAAGCCGACGTGGTAGATGGGGTGCGCCATGTCATCCAGGAGGCGCGACCCGAGATCCGGATGGGCTCGCTCGAAATCGAGCACACCCTGAATGTACGCTGCCATGTCCTTTGCACACGTGATGTTCTGTCCATCCGGGAACACGATCTCCCCACCGAGGTCCCGCATGAACGCTGCGATGTTGTCCTTTCCGAGGTGTCGAACCAGCATACGGTACGCTACATTATCGCTGATCGTGATGGCCAGGTTCGCCAGTGTGCGAAGGGAGTAGCTGTCTCCATCCCTCGCTGAGAACTGCAATATCCCGGCGCCATCCTGGTAGTCTGTGGCGCCGTTGTACACGACGCGGTCGTCCCAGCTTGCCCGGCCCTCGGCGACGAGGTGGTTCAGGTAGAGCACCGCAGGCACCTTTACGGTGCTTGCTGCGGTAATGGGCTCGCGTTCGTTGATCCCGAAGCTTGTCCCTGACATGAGGTCGCGGAAATACACGCCGTACACCGCGGGCTGCGACCCCATATACGTCTCGAGCTCAGCTTTGAGCGGTCTGTAATCAGGTTGCGCTATCAATGAGACTGCGTCGGTGCCGACACCGCTGCCGACGGGAGCGTCGTGGCCCATCGAGACAACCCAGTACAGCGATGCAGCGCCCACAAGAACCACCACAACGGCAAGGCCGAGTATGCGGTACGCACGGCTTCTCATGAGCATCCTCCTTTCTCTCGAGGTCACCACTTTATTATACGACCCGCGGCAACGGGTGACCATGGTAGTTTGTGGCTGGGCCAGCGCGTTGGAGAGCCATGGCAGTCAGCGGGCCAGGAATCGGCCCGGGAAGGGCGGTTTCCTGGTGCTCCGGGCGACCAGCCGACACTCGGGTTTGAGGCGCGCCGGACGGAGCGGTGCGAAATCCGCACCAGGGGCGCGCCGGGCGGAAGGAAAACTGAAAGTCATGTGGAACTAGAATCTACGGCTGGGGCGAACTGGCAGCGAATCCACTGACGGCTCTGGACGAGCAGGATAGAACTGAATCGGGTTCGACAAGTTTACCCTGATCCGGAAGGATTCCACGCAAGTAGAGCGAATTATGGTAAGGCGAATCATCGGGTAGACCCATGCAGTGATTACTTCCGCAATTTTCAGTCTGTCAACGACTCACAACTGTACGTCATGCGGACTAGTTCAGCGAAGGAGGTGGTGAGCAGGCTATCAGAGGAGGGCCTGGTGGTCTGTCTTGCGCTCTTGAAGAGATCGGGAGCAGAGGGTTCCGGAGAACAACTTTGGGAAGGTAAGAAGGAGGCTAGGCTTCAATGAGGAGATTCTGGAAGGGAATCCTTGCTGGGTTGCTTTTCGTGTTCCTTGTGGCAGGCGTTGCTTCGACCGGGTTTGCGGGCCAGGGAAAGCTATATGAGATGGCTATTTTCGCCGATCCCACCACCATAAACCTGTACTCGTCTCTAGGCCCGAGCGCGACGGTGTATAACTCGTTTGTCTCCAACAGCCAGTACTATACGTCCCTTTACGGGAACGCCCCTCCGACCTGGGCGTTCGTGCCGTCTGCAGCAGCCGATATGCCGAGCCCGCTGAAAGAGGAGAAGATCGGCGACAAGACCTACTGCACGTCCATCGTCAAGATGCGTAAAGACATCAAGTGGAGCGACAATACTCCGCTCACTGCCGATGACGTCGTGTTCAGCTACAACGCCGTTCTTGAGATGGACCCCAACAAGCTCGGCGGGAACTGGCCCAGCATCGTGGATCCGACCGTTCTCGAGCGCGTGGAAAAAGTGGACGACTACACGGTGAAGTTCATTCTCAAGGAGATGCCCGGGCTCTCCCAGTGGCAGTATGGAGTGCTCCTGAACTATATCGTTAACAAGAAGTACTGGGAGCCCATCTTCGAGAACGCGAAGAAGGCCGCTGATCCCGTGAAGGAACTCTTCGCTCACGAGCCCGAGAAGCAGCCGACGGCCGGCCCGTGGAAGTTCGGGCACTGGGAGAAGGGCGCTTTCTGGCAGAATGTGCCTAACCCAGCGTATAGCGGCAAGGGCGAGGTTACCACGTTTTATGAGAACGGCGTCGTCACCATCGAGAACCCGAAGACCGGGTTTAAGTGGCAGAGCGGCAAGCCCGAAGGGAAGGTCCAGCTCAAGATCACCGATGGTCCGGACGCGACTGGCACGCTGTACCGAATATTCCAGAACCAGAGCGCGGCTGTGCTCTCTCTGACGGGCGGACAGGTTGACTTCGTGCTGAACTCCCTCGGCCTGCAGCGTGGGTTCCAGGAGCAGCTCAAGAAGGCACCCAATGTTGCGCTGATCGAGAACAGCGTCAACGGCTTCCGGTTCATGTCGTTCAACCTGAGGAAGTACCCCTTCAACATCAAGGAGTTCCGCCAGGCAGTGTCGGTCCTCATCGATCGCGAGTATATCTGCCAGAAGGTGCTTCAGGGCATCGCGTTCCCGCAGTACTCGGTTGTGCCGCCCGGAAATGCTTTCTGGTTCAACGAAAAGGTCCCGCAGTGGGGCAAGGGCCTCACCCGTTCCCAGAAGGTAGCCGAGGCGGTCAAGCTACTCAAGAAGGCCGGGTTCAAGTGGGAAGTGGAGCCCGAGGTAGATCTCGAAAAGGACAAGGTTCTCAAGCGCGGCAAGGGGCTCATCATGCCGGACGGGAAGAAGATGCCCGAGTTCGAGTTCATGATCATGACGGCGGGCTACGATCCTCTCCGGTACACGTTCGGCCTGAACATCGCCGCGTGGCTGAAGGAGGTCGGCATCCCGATTGAGGCCGTGCCCACCGAATTCAACGTCGTAAGCTCGAGGGTCTTCGATGAGCAGAACTTCGACGCGTTCATGATGGGCTGGAGCCTGAGCTTGTATCCGGACCACATGAAGTGGTTCTTCCACAGCGAGCAGGCTGAGCCCGGCGGCTTCAACCCCCAAGGCTACAACAACCCTGGGTTCGACAAGCTCGCGGACGACTTCGTCAAGGAGGCCGACTTGGAGAAGGCGCGCGAGAAGGCGTTCAAGTTGCAAGAGATCCTGGCAGACGAGCTGCCCTACATCGTGCTCTTTGACACCCCGCTCATCGAGGCTTACAAAACGGACCGCGTGCAATACCCGTACACGAAGGTCCTGAGCGGGCTGCAGTACGTCGGGGGACTCACGAGCACCGTCAAGATGCTCGACTGAGGAGAAGTCGCATTCTGGGCGCAAGTCGGTCTGAGACCTCTCACGAGCGGGCCTGGGGTGCCCCAGGCCCGCTCGAGTCTGCCAGGCCTTGGGCGCAGGGTGTGCGGGCAGGGCAAATCTGTCAGGGATTGAGGGATGGAGATGCGCCGATACCTTTTGAACCGGCTAGGCCAGGTGGTCCTGACCCTCATCATATATATTACTCTGGTGTACTTCCTGCTTCAGGCCATGCCTGGCGACATCACACAGATGTACCTGGCGAATCCCAGGATCCCGCAGGCCGCCAGGGAAGAGCTTCAGAAACAGCTTGGCCTCGACCAGGGAGTCGTGATGCAGTACCTGAATTACCTCAAGAACTTCTTCAGCGGGGAACTCGGAGTGTCGTTCTCCCACTACCCTCGTCCGGTGTGGGACATCCTGATGGAACGGCTGCCGAGAACCTTCGTGCTGTTCCTTACTGCGCATGTCCTTTCGTTCTACCTTGGGTACTTGTTGGGACGAATCATCGCGTGGCGCCGAGGTAAGGTGGTGGATTACGCCGCAACCGTCGTGGGCATAACGTTTTGGACCGCCTTCTACCCTCTTCTCTCACTTGTGCTGATCTGGGTCTTTGCTTATACCCTTAAGCTGCTTCCTCTCAACCAGTTCATAGAGCCGAGGCTGTGGCAGGGGGCACCTTTCCCGACCAACACCGTCTTCGGCTATATGGTATACGGAGGTGGCGCGGTTGCAGTAGGCCTGTTTCTCGTCTTCTATGCTTTCCTTCGTGGCCTGAAGCGTAGTCGTCGCAACACCGCTCGCGCGTGGCTCTCTGCCTTCGCGATCATTGCAGTAGCCCTTGCAGTGGCGTGGCGCACAGGGTTGCTCGTCTACATCTGGGACATAGCGAGCCACATGATCCTTCCTGTGTGCACGCTTACGCTCATCAGCTTCGCAGGCACGATGCTTCTCATGCGAGACTCCATGCTCGAGACCGTGCAGGAGGACTACGTGATGGCGGCTCGCGCGAAAGGTCTCCCCGACACGATCGTAAGGGACAGATACGCTGCGCGCACTGCCATGCTGCCCACCGTTACTAGCCTGGTGCTGAGCCTGGCGAGCTCCATGAGCGGCGGCCTCGTCACCGAGACGATGTTTTCGTGGCCAGGCCTGGGCCAGATTCTCTTCCACTCGGCACTGGCCAACGACTATCCGCTCGCGACCGGAGCTCTCGCGTTCACAGGAGTGTTTCTCCTGATAGCGCACTTTGTTGCGGACATCCTCTACGCGGTGCTCGACCCCCGGATCACTTATGCAGGACAGCCTGCTGTCGAGGGTTAGGTCAGCGTGTGGGGCAAGGCAGGTGAGAGAATGTGAGACAACTGGCACCAAGCCCACAAGCAGAGGCTACTGTCCTCAGAGAGCCTTTGTGGAAGATCAGGTGGAAACTCACTGTAAGAGGCCTTGCACAGAACTGGGCCGTCTTCAGAGAAAGTCGCGTGGGCATGCTCGGAGTTGTTATCATACTGCTTTTCGGCGTGTTCGGGGCGCTATGGCCCATCATGATAAACACAGTATGGGATCCTCTGGTGTACCACCCCGTGGTGGGGTTCGATCCCATGGTACTCCATCCCTCGCCGCCCACGAGAGCGCACCTTCTCGGCACTGATCCCATCGGCCGGGACATCCTGGCCCAACTCATGTTCAGCACGGGTCGGGAATTCCTGCTGGGGGTGCTTTCAGCACTCATCACTGTTGTGATCGGCACCGTCATCGGCACGGTGGCCGCCTACTACGGTGGGTTCACCGACACGTTTTTCATGCGCGTGGCCGACATCATGATGTTGTTCCCGTTCATTCCGCTTCTTGTCGTGGTCGGCTCTATGGTGCGGCTGACCTTCTTTCCCTTCGCGATGATACTGGGAGTGCTGGGAGGATTCGGAGGCATAACGATCATTCTGAAAGCCCAGGCGCTCTCGGTCAAGGTCAGGCCGTACATCGACGCTGCGCGTGTGGCTGGAGGAAGCAGCTTCCACATAATCCGCGCACACATCATCCCAAACGTGCTGCCGCTGTCGTTTCTATACATGATGTTCAATGTCACGTCAGCGATCCTGAGTGAGGCGACGCTGTCGTTCTTCGGCGTTCTGAACATCGATATGAGTTGGGGGATGATGATCCATACCGCCGACGTGGCAGGCTACCTCTTCGATTTCGGCAAGTACTGGTGGCTGTGGCTGCCGTCAGGAGTTGCAATCACGCTGTTCTGCGCCGCGTTCTACATGGTCGGCAGGGGACTCGACGAAGTTGTGAACCCGCGGCTGAGAAAGAGGTGATAGAATGGATACCCTCCTGAAGCTGGATGATTTCACCATGCATTACCGCACAAAGGCCGGCTGGGTTCAGGCGGTTGACGGCGTGACGCTTTCCCTGGCACGAGGCCAGGCTCTCGGCCTGGTCGGAGAATCAGGGTGCGGAAAGACATCCGTTGCGATGTCCATAATGAAGCTGTTGCCCTATAACTCCAAAGTGGTCAGGGGCAGGATCCTGTTTGAGGACCGCGACATCTACTCGATGAGCGACGAAGAAGTCAGGAGGATGCGATGGAAAGGCATCGCCATGATATTCCAGGCAGCGATGAACTCGCTCAACCCCGTGTACCGCGTGGGCAACCAGATAGTCGAGGCCATAGTGACTCACGAGCCCGAGACGAGCGAACGGGAAGCCCGCGAAAGGGTTGCGTCCCTCTTCGAGCTAGTGGGGATCCCCAAGGAGCGCGTGGACCACTATCCTCATGAGTACAGCGGCGGGATGAAGCAGAGAGCTGTCATCGCGATGGCGCTTGCCTGCAACCCAAAGCTGGTCATCGCTGACGAACCCACCACGGCCCTCGACGTCATAGTACAGGACAAGATCCTCCGCGAGATAGATCAGATAAGGCGAAAGATCAACATGAGCATGATTTACATCTCCCACGACGTTTCGGTCATCGCGGAGGTGAGCGACGTGGTGGCCGTGATGTACGCGGGTAAGCTGGTCGAAATGGGCCCGGCGGACAACGTGTTCAAGAAGCCTCGTCATCCGTACACTTGTGGTCTCATGATGGCCTATCCAAGCATCCTCGGGGACAAACACGAGCTTGCCACGATTCCGGGCGAGCCGCCGAACCTGCTTGACCCGCCGGCGGGATGCCGTTTCCACCCGCGGTGCGACCGGGCAAGCGTGGAGTGCAGGGAAGCTGATCCTGTGTGGCGGGCAGTCGCCGAGGGTCACTACACCGCGTGTCACAACCCCGTCGAGATCACGGGTACCTGGTCGGAGGCCGTCAAAGCACTCAATGGGGGTGAGCGTCTTGGTGCTTCCAGCAACGCCTGATATGCCCGATGCAGATGACGCAATCCTTCGCGTGGAGCGTCTCTCCAAGTACTACCCTGTATCTCGCGGGTTTTTCCAGCGCCGTCACTTGCTCCTACACGCGGTCGACGACGCAAGCTTCGAGGTCAGGCGGGGCGAGGTGTCGGGCCTTGTCGGGGAGTCGGGTTGCGGGAAAACGACCACAGGGCGGCTAATAGCCCGGCTTATCCTTCCCACGGCAGGCCGTATCTTCGTGGATAATGCTGATGTCTCGAAGATCCAGGGGTCTGACCTCGTGGAGTTCCGGCAGAAGGTCCAGATGATTTTCCAGGACCCGTACGAGTCGCTGGACCCCAGGATGACCATTTTCGATATAGTGACGGAGCCCCTGAATGTGAACGGAATAGGCAACCTTGAGGAGCGGGAGGAGCGAGTGGCTGAGATGTTGAGCCTGGTCGGAATCACGCCGCCCTCTGCTTTCCTCTTCCGTTTCCCTCATGAGCTATCGGGAGGGCAAAGGCAGCGCGTGGCCATTGCCCGGGCACTCGTGGTGAACCCTACCTTTGTGGTGGCGGACGAGCCCACGTCAATGCTGGACGTCTCCATCCGCACAGGTGTGATGAAGCTGTTGGCCCAGCTCAGAGAGGATCTCGGGATCAGCTACCTGTACATCACCCACGATCTTGCGGTGGCGAGATACCTCTGCGACAGGATCGCAGTGATGTACCTGGGCAAAATCGTGGAGATGGGAACGGCTGAGGAGATCGTCAAGGAGCCGCTTCACCCGTATACCAGGGCTCTCATATCCGCTGTGCCGGTGCCTGACCCGGCGATAAGGCGTCCTGTCCCCAATATCAAGGGAGGTCTGAGCAAGCCGATAAACCCGCTGCCGAGATGCCGGTTTTACGAGCGGTGCCCGGACGCGAGAGGCGTGTGTGCCGACCAGAACCACCCGGAACTGAAAGAGGTATCAGGCGGCCGCTTTGTTGCGTGCCATGTGCTGTGAGCCTGCCCGGCGAAACCATGTTGTTCCCGGGTGGGAGGAGGCCCAGCCGACGGCGGACAGGGGGGTCGGCTGTGCGGCAAGCTGGATTGCGCAGGCAAACAGCCTGATGAAGGCGAGGTGAGGCCCTCTGCGCGCGCGGGGTGTTCACAGGGTGTGGTCATGGGTCGCCCTCGTGGTCGCATTCGCAGGTGCATCCCTGTTCATGGTTGCGACCCAACGCAGGTACTTTGAGTACGCTGAATGGACCCGGGGGATATCAGCTTCGATCGAGACAGCCTGCTTGGTCCGGTCGGATGAAGGTGGGACTCTAAGCCTGAGCGTAGGCGTCGCGTCACCTGCCGTCAGGTTCCGGGCTGTGGTGGACAGAGTGGAGTTCACTCTTGCGCGAGGGGGCAAGCATGCAGGGTACTACTTCACACTCCCAGGCGAAATGGCTGTCGAAGATGTGGCCGAGGAGGAAGATCTCCAGCGCATCACTGTGACGAAGCGGATACCGATGGAGGCTGTACAGGCTGGCACCGCCGCGATTGAAGCGGGCGGGGGACCCGCAGAAGCAGGTGGAAATGGCGCGGTGCGACTGACTGGGGACGTGGTCCTGAAGGTTAGCCTGGCACGCGGCGACAGGCTGCTGCGGGTGCCGGTGTCGGGGGAGGTGACGATGGCCGATGGCGCGTGAGGAGGCTGCGACGCGAGGTATGAGGTTTGCTGGCATCGCGGTGCATGCTCTTCTTGCAGTAGGGATCGGATCTGTGTTCCTGGCCGCCCTGCAGCTCGGGGACTTCACGCCCGTTCCTTCAATGTGGAGCATCGTCATTCCCGTACTCGGGGGGGTATCTTTCGGGCTTGCGCGGATGAGCGTCCACGAAATGGTGGGATGCGTGGCGGTTGTGCTCGTGGCCTCCCCAGTGCTTGCAGCGGTTCTCGTGGGTTTACCTGCTTCGGCATACGAGGGTGCGGCGGTTGTACGCGCAGCGCTGCGGGCCGCACTGGTGGCTGACCTCGTTTTTCTGCTGCCGCCCACCCTGGCAGGGGTCATCGTAGGGAGATGGGTGGCGGGCTTCTCCGGGTACCGCGCCAGACCGTTCAGATAGTACAGGCTTCTGTTTCGGAAGCAACCAGACGGGGAGCCATTACGGCACCCCAGATTGTCTGCGGAGGGACCAATATGGCGCAAGGGGGAAAGGGAGGGCCTGCGCATGCGGGGACGCTGCGCCAGGAGCGTGCTGGCGGGCGGCTGGTTGGGGGAAAGCCGCAGGCGGCCGTGGTCGAGGAGTTCGCGAGCTTCGTGTCCCCGGGCAGGGTTGGTGTCTACCGTGCCCTGGGGGTCGATGCGGTCCCCGGCAGGCGCGAGGGAGTGTACGTGTGGGACCTCGACGGGAAGAGGTACATCAACTGCCGGTCGAGCGGCGGCGTGTTCAACCTGGGCCACCGGGCGCCCGCCGTCGTGAACGCGCTGAAGCAGGCGCTGGACGTGCTCGACATCGGGGATCACATGCTCCTCAGTGAACAGCGGGCCAGGCTGGCCAGGAGGCTCGCCGAACTCACTCCCGGTGACATCACGTACAGCTTTTTCACCGCGAGCGGCGGCGAGGCGTGCGACGTCGCGATCAAGCTCGCCAGGGGCTATACGGGCCGTCCGGGGATCGTTTCGGCTGAGAATGGATACCACGGGCACACGGGGTTTGCGCTCTCTGCCGGCGATCCCCGCTTCAAGAGGCACTTCGAGCCGCTCATGCCGGGTTTTCACCAGGTGCCCTTCGGGGACGTCGAGGCTCTCAGGCGCGCCGTGGACGAGACGACTGCTGCGGTGATATTCGAGACCATACCCGCAACTGCCGGAATAATCATTCCACCTGCCGACTTCTTCCCGGCGGTGAGGCAGGTATGCGACGCCGCGGGCGCTCTCATGATCCTCGACGAGGTGCAAGCCGGGCTCGGGCGCACGGGCCGCCTTTGGGCGACCGACGAGTGGGGCGTGGTCCCGGATATCCTGGTGCTCGGCAAGGGGATGAGCGGCGGGGTTTACCCGCTCTCGGCGGTATGCTACAGGGCACACGTTGACGAGTTCTTCAGGCGAAACCCGTTCGTGCATCTTACGTCCTTCGGAGGGGCGGACCTCGGGTGCGTGTGCGCCCTTGCCATGCTGGACGAGATCTGCCGGCCTGGCTTCCTGGACCATGTGAGGTCCATGGGCGAGCGGTTCGAGCGGGGGTTCGCAGCGCTCAGGAAGGCTTATCCTGGCCTCGTGGCAGGCTGGAGGCGGCGCGGCCTCATGATGGCGTTCGAGCTCGCCGACGACAGGCTCGGGCCCATGATGACGTACGCCCTGGGGGAAAACGGCGTCATCGCGGTGTTCTCCGACTTTCGCCCGAGGGCGATGCAGATAATGCCGCCTCTTGTCATCCAGCCGGCCCAGGTGGACGAGGTGATCGATGCCATGGACCGGGCGCTCGGCCTCGTCGAGAGCATGGTTGCCGCCGGGGCGCCCGTTCCATACACTCCCTGACCTGGAGGGGCGGGTGTCATGAGGGGAAGCGCACAGACGGACCCGTACGTTCTGCATCTTAGCGAGATCGGACCCGAACATGACGGCCTTGTGGGGGGAAAAGCCCGGGGTCTTGCCCGCCTGGTAAGGGCGGGCCTGCCGGTGCCCGAGGGGTTCGTCATCACGACCGCGGCGTACCTGCGGCATGCGGTGGGCACAAGAGCAAAGGCAGAGGCGGAGCGGGAGGCAGGGATAGAGACAGAGGCCGCCCCCGATCTCTGGCGGCCGGTCAGCGATACCTACCAGGGCCTTGCAACCCGGCACCCGGGAGCGTCCTTCGCTGTGAGATCCTCGGCCGGCGCGGAGGACGAGGTGGGGTCCTCGCACGCGGGGCAGTACGACACCTCCCTCGGGGTCCGCGGGTGGGATGCCCTGGTTGAGGCGGTGCTCTGCTGCTGGGGGTCGCTGGAGGGGGACAGGGCCCGGGCGTATTCGCCGCATCGCGGGGCGCGGCGCGCCGGGAGGCGCCCGGAGCATGCCATGGCTGTGATCGTGCAGGTTGAGATTCCGGCTGAGGTGAGCGGCGTCCTTTTCACGTTGAACCCGCAATCCGGCAGAGAAAACGAGATGCTGGTGGAGGCGAGCTGGGGTCTGGGCGAGGCGGTCGTGTCGGGCCTAGCGAACCCCGACAGGTTCGTGCTGGACACGTGGACCGAAACGGTTGTGCACGCGGAGATAAACGACAAGAGGGTCATGGTGGCGGCGGGCGTGGATTCTCGCGGTGTGAAGGAGATGCCCGTCCCGGAGGAGATGCAGAGAAGACGCACTCTCGATGACGGGGCGCTCGTCCGCCTGATGCGGCTTGGCGAGAGGGTCCAGGAGGCGCACGGCCTTCCCCAGGACGTTGAATGGGCCTTTGCGGGCGGTGAATTCTTCATCCTGCAGGCACGACCCCTGACGGCATTTTCGTTTGCGGACGATTTCGGCCAGTGGACCTCCGCCAACTTCAGAGAGGTCATGCCGGGGTTCGCCTCGTACCTGAGCCAGTCCATGTCGTTCCACCACGACTTCGCCCGCGCGACGGACGAAGTCTTCAGGCGCATCAGGCTGTCCCGCAAGGAAGATGAGGGGACCAGGTGGGCAGCGACGTTCTTCGGCCACGGCTACTGGAACGTGGGGTCGGCCAAGCGGGTGGCGGCGCGGGTGCCGGGCTTCAGGGAGCGCGCGTTCGACCGTACCGTCGGGATCATCCCTTCGTATGAAGGGGACGGGGCCGTGACCCCGTGGACTCCCGCGACGGTGCTCCGCGCCCTTCCTTCGCTCTTTGCTCTCAGGAAGCACTACCGGCTCGCGGTCGAGGAGGCCCGGAGCTTCATCTCGTGGTTTGACGCGAACGAGCAGAAATGGGACAGGGTAGCCCCGGAGGCGCTTGGCGATGCGGACCTTGCGACGTGGACGAAGTTCGGCATCGACCTGCACTGGCAGGCGAACCGGTGGGCCCTTGTGCTCTCTCTCCTCGGGACGCAGGCACAGGACGACTTCCACGCCTTGGTCGAAAGGATAGACCGCGTCGCCAGAAGAATGGGAAAGGCCGTGTCCGAGGCGCGCCTTCTCACCGGCATCGCCCGGATGGCTACAGCCGAGCCGCTCGCAGCCATCTGGGAGCTTGCGAGGTTCGCCGAAGCAGCGCCTGGCGTTGCCAGGATGCTGCGAGAGGAGTCCAGCCGGGAGCTTGCGGCGCGGTTTCGCCGATGGGAGGCTCTTGGGTCCGCGTCGGGCTCGGGGGACGCTGCCCATGCCGCGGACGAGCTGTGGCGGCGGTTCGCCGACTGTGTTTCGCGTTTCCGCTACATGTCGGAGGTGGACGAGGACCTCGCCGTCCCCAGGTGGATCGAGGACGTGAGTCTCCCCCTTTCCATGCTGAAGGCGTGCCTTTCCGGAGATGTGGGAGAGGACCCGCGACTTCAGCTTGCCCGCCAGGAGAAGGTGAGAGTCGAGGAGGAGCGGGTCGCCGCTGGGGTGCTGCGGTCGGGGTGGGCTGGCCGGCTGAACCCGTTTTCGTCTCGCGGCTTTCGCACGCAGCTCGAGCTTGTGAGGCGTCTTGCCTGGTGGCGCGAGGAGACGCGTATGTACCTGAGCCGGGCGAGGTACCACACCAGGCGTTTTCTGAGGGAGCAGGGCAGGCGCTGGGCGAGCCGCGGCCTATCTTGCGCTGAGGACGACGTCTTCTGGATGTCCCGCGGCGAGGTGCTCGGCCTCCTCGACGGAGGAGCCGATCCCGGTCAGGTGCGCGATGCGGTCAGAAAGAGACGTCGCATTCCCGTGATGTACAGGAACTTCGTCCCGCCGCCCGTGATCCTGCCCGGTCCCGCCCAGGTGTTCACGAAGCGCTCCCTGGCTCCGGGGGCGCGGGTCATCGACGACACTGTCGCCGGGGTGTACCTGCAGCGCAATAACGCTCGACCCGACGCGGCCACCGGCGACATGAACGTGAAGGAGGCGTTCACCGGTGTCGGCTGTTCGGCAGGGGTCGCGCGCGGCGTCGCCCGCGTGATCCGATCGCTGGACGAGGCAGGCGCCCTCCGGAAAGGCGAGGTGCTGGTGGCGCCGTTCGCGAACCCCGGCTGGATGCCGCTCTTCGGCGTCGCGTGCGCGATCGTGCTGGAGGAGGGCGGTCTTCTCTCCCACAGCGCCGTGGTGGCCAGGGAGTACGGGATCCCGGCGGTGCTGCAGGTGGAGAGAGCCACCACCAGGCTTCGCACCGGGGACATGGTGATCGTGGACGGGGCACGAGGTCTGGTTGAGGTGCTGGAAAGAAGGACGGAAGGCTGATCCGGCGTCACCTGCGGTTTCGTTCATCGAGGGTGCCAGGCGTCGCCCGGCATGGGCGACTACGTACCTTGAAAATGAATGATTGGTTCTCATCCTGCGCCGTGCCAGCCGTCGGCCGGCACGGCCGACTGGTTAGGAGCGGATGCTAGCCACTCTCGATGACCGACCTAACCTGCTATCGAGTCCCAGTCGAAGAGTGCGTCGCTCGCAAGACCGAAGATCCGCTCGGCGGCGGCCTCCCCGTCCTCGTTCTCGAGGATGCCGGGGAGAGAGCGCTCGACCTCGGGTTTGAGCCTCACGACCATAGCCCTTCCGCCCGATGCGATCCTGGCGCGGGGTTCGCCCGAGGCGACATTCCTGATGTTGCCCTTGCCGAAGGTGCAGCCGGTGGCAAGCTGGAGGCCGTCATTCATGCACGAGACCGGCGGCGCGTCCCCGGCGTATGAATCGACTGTGACGCCGAAGTACTTCTTCGCGCCGAGCTTTTCGAGGGCGAGGGATCCCATCTTATAGCCGATGGCCACGTACGGGCCGAGATGGCCATGGAACTCTCTGATCCGCTG
This sequence comes from Firmicutes bacterium UBA6811, assembly GCA_002452295.1. Taxonomy (GTDB): domain Bacteria; phylum Bacillota; class SHA-98; order UBA4971; family UBA4971; genus UBA6256. The sequence continues at coordinate 31,322 of DKEX01000001.1, forward strand.
GAGAACCTCGTTCATCCCGCTCGCCCCCCCTCGAGACCTTCGCTGTTGCTGCGGACGGCCGTCCCGGTGACTGGTCCGACACCGGCACCGGCAGCGCGCTGCGTGACGCGCCGTAACCTGCGGTTTCCGTCGCCTTACGATATTAGACAGCGGGCCTTGGAATCCTTCTCGATGTTCTCCAGCCGCTCCTCGAGCTCTTCCACCCTGCGACCCAGCTTCTCCAGCGCCGACTGCACGGGGTCGGGCAGGTTCTGGTGGTTGAGGTCGATGCCTGGCACTCGCTTCCCGTACCTCGCGACGATCTTTCCCGGGACGCCCACCACGGTCGCTCCGGCCGGCACGGGCCTCAGCACCACGGCGCCCGCGCCGATCTTCGCCTCGTCGCCCACCTCGAACGACCCTAGCACCTTCGCACCAGCGGCTATGACGACGCGGTTCCCAATGGTCGGGTGGCGCTTGCCCTTCTCTTTCCCGGTGCCGCCCAGGGTCACCCCCTGGTAGATGGTGACGTCGTCGCCGATCTCGGTGGTCTCGCCGATGACAACGCCCATGCCGTGGTCGATGAAAAGGCGCCGGCCGATGCGCGCCCCGGGGTGGATCTCTATGCCGGTCAGGGCACGCACCATGTGCGAGATGAGCCTTGCGATGACGAACATCCGCCTCTCATAGAAGAAGTGGGCGATCCTGTATCCTGTGACCGCGTGAAGGCCGGGATAGCACAGCACAACCTCGAGCACGTTCTTGGCTGCGGGATCCCGGTCGAATACGACCCTGATGTCCTCACGAATGCGTTCCAACATGGGAAATGCACCTCCCCGTAAGCCCCCACTATGGTCGGGGAATACCCTAGTAATTTGGTCGGGTTTGCTGTATTATAACACATGAAGGCCCGGCCCGCCAGATCCCTGCAGCAAGTGTTCCACGCGGCAAGTGACGGCGGCCCCGGGTGCGGCGTGGGCGCGCCTGTCAGGAAGGTGAGCGTTGTGGCGAAGATCGCCAGGAGCGTGTCGGACATCATCGGGAGGACCCCTCTCGTCCGGATCGGCCGGATTGCAAGAGGCCTGCCCGGAGAGATCGCGGCGAAGCTGGAATTCATGAACCCGGGCGGAAGCGTGAAGGATCGCACCGCCCTGGGGATGCTCCTCGCTGCGGAGAGGGAGGGAAGGCTCGGCCCCGGGTCGGTGGTGGTGGAGCCCACCAGCGGCAACACGGGGATCGCCCTTGCGATGCTTTGTGCCGCGCACGGGCTCCGCCTCATCGTGACCATGCCGGAGTCCATGAGTGTCGAGCGCCGGAGGATACTCGAGGCACACGGCGCCGAGGTCATCCTGACGCCCGCAGCGGGGGGAATGGCCGGGGCCGTGCGGCAGGCGACCGCCATCGCAAGTGAGACGCCCGCCGCGTTCATGCCGCAGCAGTTCACAAACCTGGCGAACCCTGATATCCACCGCAGGACCACCGCCAGGGAGATCTGGGAGGACACCGACGGCAAGGTTGACGTGCTGGTCGCGGGCGTCGGCACGGGCGGCACCATTACAGGCGTGGGCGAGGCTCTCAAGGCGAAGAAACCCGCTGTGCGCGTCGTTGCCGTGGAGCCGGCGGAGTCCCGCGTGCTCGAGGGCCGGCCTGCCGGGCCACACGGCATCCAGGGCATCGGCGCCGGGTTCGTCCCCGATGTGCTAAATGCCAGCATCATGGACGAGGTGGTGGCGGTGTCAACCGGGGACGCCGTCCGGATGGCTGGCAGGCTTGCGAGGGAGGAAGGCATCCTCGCAGGGATCTCGTCCGGCGCGGCGCTTGCCGCTGCGCTGTGCGTCGCGGAGCGGCCGGAGAGCGCGGGCCGTCTCGTGGTCGTGATCTTCCCCGACGGGGGCGAGCGATACCTGTCGGATCCCCTGTGAGCGCGCGGCTTCCTGGTACAGGACCGCCGCCGGGCGCTCGCGGGAATGGTGTGTCCGGAATGCACGGGGGCCTGCGACGATCCACCCCATCGAGTGACGGCCGGCCCTTTGCGTGCGCGGGGTCACGCAGGGTGCTATGCGCCATCTGTTCTGCGCATAATAGCCATAGGTCGAAGAGCGACTGGCAGCGAGACATCATTGCGCAGGACGGAGGCTGATTGAACGTGGCTGGTGGAAAGAGTAGAAACCTGCTGTGGCTCGGGATCGGGCTTCTGGTCGTGGTGCTGGCGGTGGTTGGTATCTCAAGAGGGAGGAGGACAGCCCTCGCGAAGGAGCCCGCCATAAGGGTTTACCTCTCCGACCAGAAGAAGGTGCAGGCGATGCCGATGGAGGAGTACGTGGCCGCTGTGGTTGCCGGCGAGATGAAGAATTACTGGCCGAAAGAGGCCCTTGCGGCCCAGGCGGTCGTGGCGCGCACGTTCGCGCTGAAGACCCTCGAGGAGAAGCGCGGGAAAGGGCCCATGGGCTCAGACATCCAGGCCGGGTTCAAGCAGGCCCAGGAGTTCAAGCCGGAGAATGTAAACGATGCGATCAGGACGGCCGTCAGAGAGACCAGAGGGAAAGTGCTCACCCATGACGGCAGGCTCATCGACGCATGGTTTCACTCCAACGCCGGGGGCCTCACCGCCCTCGCCAAGGAGGGCCTGAACTTCCGCGGCCCTGAGCCACCGTACACCGTGGTCAAGAAGAGCCCTGACATGACGTCCGACGTCCCGGCCCAGGACCGCGTGTGGTCGGCGACCTTCAGCACGGCCGAGGTGGAGGCCGCGCTGAGCAAGATCGGGATACCGCTGAAGGGCGTCACCGACATGACCATCGCAAGGCGCGGCCCCTCGGGACGGGCGCAGACCATCACTATCCGCCATTCGGGCGGGGACACCACCATCGGCGGCAACGACCTGCGGGTTGCCCTGGACCCCATGCGCATGAGGTCGAACTTCATAACGAGCCTGGAGGTTCGCGACGGCCAGATCCGCATGGACGGCAAGGGCTTCGGCCACGGCGTGGGCATGAGCCAGTGGGGCGCCCACAACATGGCGAAGGCGGGGCGCCGCCACGAGGAGATCTGCACTTACTATTTCAAGGACGTGCGGGTAGAGAAGCGCTGGGCATAGCATGAAGCCCGGAGGGGGACCGGAGATGCGCCCGCACACATGTGGAGGCACGTGCGGAGAGGGGGAGACAACGTGGGAGAACCGGTGCGGCCGCAACAAGAAACCGGGTCGGGTGAGGAAAACGATGCAGCCACCGACGTGGCGGTGCTCGCGCTTTCGGGCATGACGTGCGCTTCATGCGTGGCCAGGGTGGAGCGGGCGCTCCGCCGCGCCCCGGGCGTGCTCGACGCCGCTGTGAACCTCGCGACCGAGAGGGCGACCGTCCGCTACAGCCCCGACGATACCTCCCCAGCCGACCTCGTGAGGGTGGTCCAGGACGCCGGTTACGATGCCCGCGAGGTCCGCGATGAAGACAGCGGCGCCGCAAGGGACAGGGAGCAGCGGCAGCGCGAGGCCGAGATAAGGCGCCAGAGGTCCCTCTTCGTTCTTGCGGCCGCTTTCTCGCTGCCGCTTCTGTCTCTTATGCTTTCGCATCTCTTCGGCGCGCACCTCCCGCCGCTCCTCGCAAACCCCCTGTTCCAGTTCGCCCTCGCCACCCCGGTGCAGTTCGTGGCCGGTTGGCAGTTCTACAGCGGGGCGTACGCCGCGCTTCGCGCGCGCTCCCCCAACATGGACGTGCTCGTCGCCCTCGGCACCACGGCCGCGTACGGCTTCAGCGTGTACCAGACGTTCGTCGGTCGCGGCCACGTCTACTACGAGTCCTCGGCGGTGGTCATCACCCTTGTGCTCCTCGGGCGGCTGCTTGAGGCCCGCGCGAAGGGAAGGACCTCCGAGGCAATGCGGAAGCTGATGGGGCTTGCGCCCCGCGCCGCGCACGTGGTGCGCGGCGGTCAGGAGGTGGACGTGCCCACGGAGGACGTGCGCGCAGGCGACATCGTGGTGGTGAGGCCTGGCGAGAAGATACCGGTGGACGGGGTGATCGCCGAGGGCACGTCCGTGGTGGACGAATCCATGCTTACGGGCGAGAGCATCCCGGTGGAAAAGGGGCCCGGGGACGAGGTCACAGGGGCGACGGTGAACAGGCACGGCTCATTCAAGTTCCGGGCGACCAGGGTCGGCAGGGACACGGTCCTCTCGCAGATCGTGCGGATGGTGGAGGAGGCCCAAGGGTCCAAGGCGCCCATCCAGCGGCTCGCCGACGTCGTCGCAGGATACTTCGTTCCGGCAGTGCTGGGGGTCGCCCTCGTTGCCCTGTTGAGCTGGCTCGTTGCTACGGGCGATCCGGGCCGCGCCTTCTTCGCCTTCACGGCGGTCCTCGTCATCGCGTGCCCGTGCGCCCTCGGCCTCGCCACGCCCACCGCCATCATGGTGGGGACGGGAAGGGGAGCTGAGGCGGGCATCCTCATCAGGGGGGCGGAGCACCTCGAGAGGGCGCACAGGATCGACACCGTGGTGTTCGACAAGACCGGGACCATCACGAAGGGCGAGCCGGAGGTGGTGGGCGAGGCCGTGGGTGCGGCCGCGCCGTCGCCGGGGGCCTACGTCGAAGAGATGCTGAGGCTCGCCGCGTCGGGCGAGATACGGTCGGAACACCCCCTCGGCGCCTCGATCGTGAGGCGCGCGCACGCTCTCGGGATCGCGCTTGGCGAGCCGTCGAGCTTCGAGGCGGTCCCGGGCAAGGGCATCCGCGCCCAGGTGGACGGGCGCACCGTGCTCGTGGGGACGCCGCGTTTCCTGGAGGAGGCTGGCGTGGACGTTCCCCAGGGGGTCGAGGAGGCGCGTCGCGACATGGAAAAGGAGGGCAAGACCGCGATGCTCGTGGCGGCGGACGGGCGGACGCTCGGCGTCATCGCAGTGGCCGACACCGTGAAGGAAACCTCGCGCGAGGCCATCCGCGCCCTGCGGGGGCTTGGCGTGGAGGTGGTGATGATGACCGGGGACAACGAACGCACGGCGCAGGCCATCGCGCGACAGGTGAGCATCGAGAAGGTGCTCGCGGAGGTGCTCCCTGGCGACAAGGCCAGGGAGGTCCAGCGCCTTCGCCAGGAGGGCAGGGTCGTGGCGATGGTGGGGGACGGTATCAACGACGCGCCCGCGCTTGCCGCCGCAGACGTTGGTATCGCCATGGGCACGGGCACCGACATAGCCATGGAGGCCGCCGACATCACGCTCATCCGGGGCGACCTGCGGGCCGTTGCCGCGGCCATTCGCTTGAGCCGCCGCACCATGACGACCATCCGCCAGAACCTCTTCTGGGCCTTCATCTACAACATCATCGGCATACCGCTTGCGGCCCTCGGCCTTCTGTCGCCGGTGATCGCCGGCGCGGCCATGGCGTTCTCGTCGGTATCGGTCGTCACCAACTCCCTCAGGCTGCGCAGGTTCGACCCCTCGAGATGATTACTGGGATAATTGCAGGAAGGAACGTCGCTCGCATACGACGAATATGCCTGGTGGCGATCCGAGGCTCGTCAGGCTCCGGCCGCGTTGTCGGCGTGGTCCTTACAGTGGACCTGGCCAAGCGAGACAGTGAGATCAAGATCCTTCTGGGATGCTCGGAGGAAGAGATCGCTGACATCATGAGTGTCCTGAGCTCCGGCCCCATGCGTGCCCCGCTGGTGCGGCGATTCGCGCCGGCAACATGAGCGTTTGCGAAATGCAAGGGGATGGTGATCCTGTGCTAAACTCAGACGGGGCACGCACGAGGAAGCATTATCGCGATCTCGTCAACGAACGCAGGCGCGAGGGAAAGCTGCAGGAAGCCGAGTCCGTCGTGCGCGAGGCCATTTTAGCATACCCCGCGGACCTCTCCTTCCAGGCGGATCTTGCCGACATCATGTATCGGCGAGATCGCCTGGAGGAAGCCCAGGCCGTCGCCGACGAGGTGCTGAGGCTCGATCCCGCGCATTACCAGGCCCTTATGGTGGACGGCAACGTATACTTCAAGCGGCGCCAGTACGAGCGCGCACGGGAGTATTTCGTGGCGGCGGACGCGATCTCCCACACGAGTTACTCCGCAGGGCGCCTCGCCGAGGCCGAGCTGCGGCTCGGCATGTATCGCGAGGCGATGGACCGCTCGCTCCAGGCCCTCGAACGGCACCCCAACGATGGCTGGCTGGTCTCCCTCGTGGCGCGCGCTTACGAGAAGCTGGGCGACGTGGATAAAGCTATCGAGTGGTACGAAAAGGCAAGGGAGCTTAATCCGAAGAACAGTTTCGTATATACACAGTACGTGAAGCTGAAAGGGCGGCGCAAGGAGCCTGCCACCTACGCTAAGGAACTCGACGGGATAATGAAGGTCAGGGAGCGCGCGCATGATCCGAACCTCCTTGTCCTGAAGGGAGACGTGCTCCAGCGCGCGGGGGATCTCTCGGGCAGCATCGGGTGTTACGAGGAGGCCGCGCGCCTTGCGCCGGAGGATGCTTTCGTCGTGTCGAAGCTGGGGTTCGCCTGTCACAGGGCCGGGGACGACGAGAAGGCGATTCCCCTTCTCGAAGAGGTGCTCTCCCGCGACCCCGGGAACATGCACGCGCGGTCCGCCCTTGCCGCAGCTTACCGCAAGCTGGGCAGGTATGCCCAGGGCGCCGGATTCTTCGAGAGGCTGGCGCAGGACCACCCTTCCATGAAGGCTTTCTGGGGAGAGGCGAGGAAGCTCCGGTCAAAGATGGTCCCGGCGGAGGAGGAAGAGAGTTAGTTGGTTATCCGCGATCTCGTTGAAGTTCCATCGGTGCGCACCGTGGTGCGACTTGCCGACGTTCTCGACCCCGCGCTTCGCAAGGGGCTTGTGGAGAGTTTCGTCGTGACGGACGAGGTGGAGCATGCCCTGGGGACGGTGCTCGGAAGCCTTGCGTCCGGGGTGGGCAAGGGCTTCTTCGTGGAGGGCAACTTCGGGTCGGGGAAGTCTCATCTTCTTGCGATGCTGAGGATGCTCCTGGAGGACCCGGCCACGAGCGCCGGGTTCGCCTGCAACATAGGGGCGCTATCGGAGATAGCGTTCAGGCGGTACCTGGTGGTCAGCATCTCCCTCGTGGACCATGGCTCACGTGAGTACCTGGAGGACATCGTGATGGACGAGATCGAGCCGCTCCTCCGCGGAGGTCACGGCTCGGATGCGCTGGACGTGCGCGCCTCCGATGCGAAGGAGCTTGCCACGTTCCTTGCGGAGATCGGTGCCAGGCTGGAGGCACGTTACCCTGTGGAACTTGCGGAGTTCGTCGCCGAGCGGGGCCTGGGTGCTTCCGACGAGCTCTTCAGGCCGGCGCGGGCCGCCGATGTAGAGGCCTTCTTGAGACAGGTGGGCGCGCCCTACCGCCTGCGGGTGAGCCGAAGGGAAACGTTTGCCCGGCTGTCGTCGCGCCTCCGCGACCAGGGGCTTGACGGGATGGTCATCCTCATCGACGAGCTTTCCGAGTTCCTCAAGGTGAGGCCGGGCAGCAGGGCGTTCAACGAGGACATCAGGTTTCTGCAGTTCCTGGCGGAACGCGGGTCCGAAATCCCCTGCTGGGTGGTGGCGACCCTGCAGGAGAGGCTCGAGGCCACGGGCGACGTCCCGCCGGAGGCGTTCGGGAAAACCAAGGATCGGTACCCTGTCAGGCTACGTCTTACAGGTACCCACATCAAGGAGATCATCGAGAAGCGCCTGGTGAGAAAGAAAGAGGGCGCCGACTACCACATACGGCAGATCTACGCCGATCTTCGCGAGGCGTTTGGCGACGTGGGCTTCGGCCCCGACGAGTTCGTCGGCATGTACCCGGTCCACCCGGCCGCGGTGAACCTCCTTGACGAACTCAAGCCGCTGTTCTCCCAGCACCGCGGGGTCATAGACTTCATCCACTCGCAGCTTGCAGGCGACCCGGACCGCAGGATACCGGGGATGATCGACATGCCCTCTGACACCCTCCTCGGAGCGGACCGGATATTCGATCACTTCCGGGACCGCATCAGGGAGGTGCCGGAGCTCTCCGGCTATAGTGAGAAAGTTTACAGATATTATGAGGCCGAGCTTCCGTCCCTCGTTCCCGACAAGGGCGAGCGCAGGCTCGCCGAGAAGCTCGTCAAGATCTTGATCCTTCAGGCGATATCGCCGCTCAGCAGAAAGGTCACCGTGAGCGACCTTGCCAGGCTTGCTCTGGAGCGGGTCACGACCCTTGAATCCAGTGTGAACTACGGCCTTGTCGCCGATGTGCTTGCGCGCCTCCACAGGAGCGGGTCGTACATCGCCTGCGAAGCTGCGAAGGATCCCCTCGAGACGCGCTATTATGTGGACCTCGCGGCCGACGCCGGAGTTGAGGTGCAGAGAAAGGCGGCATATATCAAGTCGGGGCTCTTTCCCGGCGACTCGCGTCTTCTTACGATGCTCGCGCCTGACGTGGACCCCGCACACCTCCCGCTCGAGACTCTCATCGCCGGGCCAAAGTGCGAGTCCACGCGCCACGTCGCGTGGCAGAGAACGAGCCGGGAGGCCCTCGTGGCGGTCCTGCGGTTCGACGAGATCTCGCCTGACAGGCTCGCCGGGTGGGCGGACAGGCTTCTCACCGCCGAAACCGACTTCGTGCTCGTGATCGGGTGGCCACAGGAGACCTCCGAGCAGATCCGGCACCTCGAGAGCGTGATTGTCCCCGAGCTTGCCAGGCTCGGCGTTGCGGATGCATTCGTCTTCTGGGCCCCGGAGGGGCTCGACGCGCCCGGACGCGAGCGCGACCTGGACGCGCTCCTCGAGGTCCTGGCGAGGCGTCTGCTGTGTGAGGAGATCTCACGGGAAGGCACGTCCTCGGCAGCGGCCGTGAGAAGCTATCTCGAGGCCCTGTTGGAGCAGGACAGGCTTCGGGTGCGAGAGCTGTACCGCGAGCTGTACAGCCGTGGCTCACTCATCAGCGGGCGCGGCGACACGGTGCTTGATCTCAGCGAGGGTGGTGCAGGGAGCTTCGAGCAGGCCCTCGACAGGGCGGGCGCTGCTGCGCTGACGCGGAGGTTTCCGGCACACATGGAGGTGGCTCCACGATCGGAGGCGCTGACTCCCGGCGTCCTTCAGCGGTGCATAACGGACTTCCTCGGCCCGGGCGCCGGCATCGAACCTGTGAAGATAGCTGACCATGCCGTTGCCTCAGCCGTGGAGGGGTTCTTCTGCCCGATGGGCCTGGCGAGGAGGACGGCACGGGGGTATTCCGTCACCGTCGACGCCGGCTCGAACCCTCTCGTGGCGGCCGCGCTCGCCAGCGTCAGGGAGGAGAAGGCTTCGTTCCGTGACGTGTACCTCGGCTTGCGTAAGGGCCCTTACGGCCTTGCCCGCGACTCCTTCCAGGTGCTCCTGACGACCCTCGTGTGCACCGGGCTCGTCTCGGCATACATGGGTGGCAGAAAGATGGCCCCAGGCGCGCTGAAATCGTTCAACTTCTGGAAGGTTGACGCCTTCGGGAGGGGCGAAGCGCTCGCCCCGGAGCTTCAGGACGCCGTGTCCGAGGTGGGGATGATACCCTCGCGGCTGCGAAAGGGGTCGGCCACCATAGCCCGCCAGCAGGAGATATGGGACTTTCTCGGCCAGTGGAAGAGGGAGGCGGAGGCCCTTGCGACCACGACGAAGTCGCGCCTCGCTGAGCTTCGGGACTATCAGGCCCTCGGGTTCCTCGACTTCGACGGCGCGCTCCGCGAGGCAGACGAGGTTGCGCGCGTTGCGGCCGAGGTAAAGACGTCGTACTCTTCGCAGGAAGGGATCGAGCGTTTCCTCCACGCTTACAGGACTTCCCCCTATTTCGAGAGGTACTACGGGCGTGTCGTGAGACTCGGGCAGTTCCTCGGCGCTGATCTCGACAGGTTCCTGGCCATTTTCGGGTACCTGACGTCGAGCCACCTCGTGATCCCACGTGACATGCGCTTCTCCGAACTCGAGCAGCGACGCCGGGAGCTCATCTCGCTTGCGTCTGACGAGGAGTGCATATTCGACGCTGGGCGCTGGCAGCGTCTCGTGGACGGGTTCGAGGAGTTCCAGGAGAACTACATCCGTGTGTACCTCGAGGAACACTCGAGGATGCTGGGGCAGGCCAGGTTCGCCGGGTACGACCGGCTGGAGAGCTCGAGGGCCTTCGGCCTCCTGCGGCAGCTTTCGAAGGTCCAGTTCATCGCGGTGAAGGACGACATGGTGAGGGTCGAGCGCGCACTCGCCGCCGTGAGGGCCAGGCGGTGCGATGGGCCTGCCGAGAGGATGCTGAAGGTGAGCCCCGTATGCGGGTGCGGTTTCCACCTGGGCGACGAGGTTTCTCTTACCCCGGTTGACAGGATCGCGGAGATGGTCGAGTCGGGCGTGAGGGAGTATCTTGCAGGCCTGCGTTCGGCGGAACACATGGAGAAAATCAGGGGGCACGTTGCCGGCCTGGAGGCAGTAGGAAAGCGGCATATCGCCGAGCCGGTAAGATGCCTGCTTGCCATGGATCCCGCGGCGCCTGGGCTTGTGGAGGAGATGGCCGACATCGTGACCCCCTCGGCGATGGAGGCGGTTTCGCAGGCCCTTTCCGGCCGGGTACTCATGGTGGACCGCGATGTCGACGAGCTGTACGAGCGCATCGTAGGCCGCACTTTCCCGCTGGAGAAGGTCATGGAGGTCTTTCGCGAGTGGCTGGAGGGCCCGAGCGAGGTGGCTCCGGGGACCTACGTCAGGATCACCGAAGGGCGGCGGCTTCCCGCCTGCGACGGATTTTCCGAAGGGGCTGGCAACGCATCTTCCGAAGGTGGTGATGCTCCCGTTACGGGAGCGGGGTAGGGGAGGCGAATCGTCCCTTCCTCCCGGAGCAGACTTCCTCGGGTGAGGCGGTGGACGGAGGGCCTACGGCACGGGAACATCGGCCGGGAGGCCCGCAGGAAACCCCGGTCCCGTCGGGCGATGCCCCGGCGCACGACGGCGGCGGATGGCGCAGGCTCATCATGCCCGGGGGCTCAGAAGACGATCTCTTGGGGGCAACAAAGGCGTTTTTCGCCCACCTGGACTCCGGCCAGGCCGAGGCCGGCGGGCTCGACGACGCCGCCCGCGAGCTCGGCCTGGCGTATGCCCATCGCACAGGTCACAGCCCCGCGGACGCCAGCGTTCAGCTGATCCGGCCGGAGGCGGGAACCTGCGACGCCCGGGAGGGCCTGAGAACCTCCTGCATGGCGGCGTGTCTTGTCGCGGCGCGGCTGGCCTCGACCACGGGCGTGCTCCGGGGCCGCGTGGCCCGGGCGGCGGGGTGGCGTAACTTCGAGGAGCTGTACGTCGGCATGGTGGCCGGCGCGCGGGCCGATGCCGGGGCGCTGTGGAGCATGGCGTCACAGCTCGGTCTCGCGGCGTTTGTGCCGAAGCACCTGAGGCCGGCGCAGTTGGACTTTGCGCTCTCTGAGGCGGACAGTGCGTTTGGCCGGTTCTACACGCAGCTTTACACCGGCGAGATCGGCGAAAGGGCGCCTGCGCGCGGTTCGGCGGGGATCTCCGGGCTTGACCGTGACCGTGACGGTGACCGTGACCGGGAGGGGGACGTGCCGGCGAACCTTGCGTCCGTGCTCGCAGGGTTCACACGCGGAGCGACTCGGTCGCTTCCGATCCGGCCCGAACACCTTTACTTCGTGCTCATGGACGGCATGCGCCTCGACGCGTGGTGGCGCGTGCAGGAAGAGGTGCTCTCTGCGTGCGATCGGGAGATCGCGGAGATCGCGGGCGGCATGACGTGGGCCGAACCGCCGACCGTGACGGACCCACAGGTACAGGCGCTGCGACAGGCTGGGTTTGCAGGTCCCATCATCGACCTCGACGATCCGGAGGGTTTTTTCGAGGGCGGCGCGACCACGTGCGACTGCGACAACATGGGGCGCGCCCGCGCATACTGCCGATTCGTCCGGTTCGGGTTCATCGACAGGAAGATCCACGCGACGAGCGACCCTCACCATGTGGTCCTCGACGAGGTGGCGCTTGGGGTGCAAAGGTGGCTCATTCCCTGGCTTGCGGCCATGCCTGCCCGGAGCCTCGTGGTGATCGTCTCTGACCACGGCTACCGCGAGAACTCGAGCCCTGCCCGGGACAACGGCGCTCAGGTCGAGCACAGGCTCGCTGGCGGCCTCGGTGGCCCCTCGAGACCCCGGTACGCTCACGGAGGGAACTCCATGGCGGAGGTCATCGTCCCCTGGTCGGCGCTGCTGTTCCGGGACGCCCCCCGGGCCTGGCTTCGAGGTTCTCCTCAACTGCCGCCACGATAGCATCGGCCAGCTCGCGCGTGGTCGCGCTTCCGCCAAGGTCGGGGGTCAGCGCGCGGCCTTCGCGCAGGACCTTCGTGACCGCGTTCTCGACGGCTGCGGCGCGCCGGGCCTCCCCGAGGTGCCTCATCAGCATCATGGCGGCAGACAGGATGGCGGCGGCGGGGTTTGCGACTCCCTGGCCGGCGATCTCCGGTGCGCTGCCGTGCACCGGCTCGAAGACCGCGGCCTCGTCTCCGATGTTAGCCCCGGGCGCAAGGCCGAGGCCGCCCACGAGGCCTGATGCGAGGTCTGATATGATGTCCCCATACAGACTTCGCTGCGAGGATCACCTCCGGACCGATGCCATCCCCGCGAATCAGCGTTACCCTGTGCGACATGGCCGGTTTTCACCTCCGCATCATGGAGACTGTCGATGGTGAAGGGCACTGCCAGCCGGGAGCAGCGCGACCGTAGCGGAGCGAGGCGTGTATCGCGGGAACTGCAACCGCTGGACGGATGGCCACGCGCAGAGGACCGGGCTCGATGATCCCTGCCTTGGCGCCCATCTCCACCGCCATGTTGCACAGGGTGAACCTGGCGTCAACTCCAAGGTGCTCCACGGCCTCGCCGCAGAACTCGCACGACACAGACGATGCCCCCGGCGCGGGCGCCGGTGCCCGAGTGGCTTGACAGGATCTTCTCGGCGATGGTCCTTCCCAAGGCGACTATGCTTCCCGGATGGTCTGGCCGCTCGCGCTACTTGTGGGCGGCCCCGTCCCGCATGGCGTCCTCGTATATGTATACAAGCTCCTTGTCAAAGAGGGGGCGCTTGAGGTTCACCGCTATGGCTCGCACCGCGGGCAGCATGGCCGCAGCTTCCTGGTCAGTGAGGTTGATGCCGTACTCCAGGAACTTCGACTTCAGGGAATGCTTGCCGGAGTGCTTCCCGACGACTATCTGCCTCTGGAGCCCGACCTCCTCCGGCGGGAAGACCTCGTAGGTTCTGGGGTTCTTGAGGACCCCGTCTGCGTGGATGCCCGACTCGTGGGCGAACGTGTTGGCGCCGACTATGGGCTTTGAGAGCGGGATCTCCCTGCCGGAGGCCCTCGCCACATACTCGGACAGCTCACGGAACCTCGTCGTCTTGATCCCGAGGTCGATGCCGTAGATGTGCTTGAGGGCCATCACGACCTCCTCCAGGGCGGCGTTGCCTGCGCGCTCGCCAAGGCCGTTCACCGTGACTCCGACGTACCTGGCGCCGGCCTGCACGCCCGCCAGGGCGTTGGCGGTTGCCATTCCAAAGTCGTTGTGAGTGTGGGTCTCGATGTCGAGCCCGGTCTCCTCGTGGAGGGCCTTGACGCGGTCGTGCGTGGTGAGGGGGTCGAGCAGGCCCACGGTGTCACAGTAGCGCAGCCTGCACGCGCCCGCGCCCTTCGCGGCCATGGCAAACTCCAGGAGGAAGGCGGGGTCGGCGCGGGTCGCGTCCTCAGCGTTGACTGATATGTACAGCCCGTGCTGTGCTGCGTGGACCACCGCCTGTGTCATGGCCTCGAGGACCTGCTGCCGTGTCATCTGGAGTTTGTGGAAAATGTGTATGTCGGATACCGAGATCGATATGGCGACGGCGTCAACTCCGCACTCGATGGAGGCGTCTATGTCGGAAAGAACAGCCCTGTTCCACGCCATTACGCTCGCCTTCAGGCCCGCCTGCGCTATGGCCTTCACCGCCTCCTGCTCGTCTCCGCCCATGGCGGGGATCCCGGCCTCGATCTGGTCCACGCCGATTTCGTCCAGCATCCTCGCAATCCGCAGCTTCTCCGTGCGAGCAAACACGACGCCTGCTGTTTGCTCTCCATCCCGCAACGTGGTGTCGACGATGAGTACCTTCCTGTCTCTGTCGTTCATGGCTTCTTCCCTCCTCTGGTTCTCTGGTGGCGACAATGCATATCTATGCACATCCACCGTCTGGCCGACTATTATGTAGGAACGCGTTACCAGCCGGGAGCCGACCGGGCGCGTGCATGTGCATGTATATGTATATGGTCCTAAACTATACCCATTCGTCCCTTCCTGTCAAGGGCAAATTTGCACCATTATACCTTTTTCGGGTGGGCCCGGCGAGGAAATCAGGCGGGTTTCCGGCCGGGTGCGCCAGCGGCCCCAGCTCGGGCCCAAAAACGGCGGGGAGGAAAGCGGCTGGTTTGCAAGAAGTATTACTTACGCCGGTTGGTCCGCTGGCATGAATCGCTTCTGTGGGGGGACTTCGATTGGTTCTGGTCTCATGCAGCTATGTGCCGCTTGAGATCCCGCTTGCCCTCGGGATACCGGCGAAGAGAGCCATTTTCCACGAGCAGGCTCCTTCCTGCGAGGCGTATCTTCCACGTGATTTCTGCCCGTATGCGAAGGCGTTCGCGCGGGAGCACGGGGAGGGCCACGTGATTGCCATAGCGGGATCCTGTGACGCCATGCGCCGCGCCTGCGACGCCCTGCGCTACTTCGGCCTTGCCCCAGAAGTCCACTTCATAGATGTGCCCAGGAGCTGCGACGGTGATGCCGAGGCATACTACGCTGGGGTCCTGAGGGACTTTGCTCTCGAGCTGGCGCGTACGGCCCGACGGGAACGGGGTGACTCGGCGGAGGCCCGGGTGGATGTGGACGGGCCTTCGTTCCGGCGGCGACTCGTTGCCGTGACGCAGTCCATGAACTCGCTCCGGCGCGGGGTTTCGCGGGTGCTCGAACTTCAGGCCACGGGCCGGATATCGGCCATGGACGCAATGGGCATAGCGCTCGAGGTGAACGATGCCCTTGGTGTCAGCCGGCAGGGCGACTGCGGCAGTCCTTCGGACGTGTCGGCTGACGCACGGGAGGCTGGAGGTGGCGAGAACGGAGGACTCGTGGCCGCTGCGGCGGTGTTGGAGAGCGCGATGCGTCTCGCTGGGCCAGCCGGGCCGCGCAGCGGAGGAAGCGACCGAAACCGTGGTAGCGCCGGCGTCGGCGGAAGGGTGCGCATCGGGGTAGCGGCGACGTGCCTCCTGGAGCCGGCGCTTCTCGGCGTTCTCGAGGATGCCGGGCTCATTGTGGCCTTCGTCGATTCATGCCTTGGGTCGCGGAGCTTTGACTTCGATGTCCCTGTGGATGAAGGACGGCGCGACGGCGAGGGGAACGGGCATGCAGTTGCAGACGCAGGCGCGGGCGCCGATGGGAATTCCGGCGCAAGCTGCGACCCGTTTTACGAGCTGGCCCGTGCTTACCTCGGCAAGCCGGCGTGCCCCAGGATGTTCGTGGGAGACGAGCGAGCGCGGCGTATCGAATCCCTGGCGAGGTCATCCAGGGCGCAGGGGATTGTATACTTTGCGCCGAAGTTCTGCGACCAGGCGTACTACGATTTCGCGGAGCTGAAGAAGCAGGTGGGGGAAAGGAGCGGGTTGCCCATGCTTCTTGTGGAGGGCGAGTACGGGTCGGCGGAGTCCGGCCAGACCCTTACCCGTGTTGCGGCGTTTAGGGAGATGCTGGCAGGACGGTCGGGCCTGTGATGACGGGTTTCGGCATCCCATCCGGGCTCCGGCGGGCCGCACGGCGGGCGGTCCGGCCAGAGGTGGTGCTGCGCCGGCGCTGGGCGTACCGGGTCGCCTCCGCGGCGCTGCCGCTGCTTGAGAGGAACGGAGCGAGACCATACAAGGTCGCGGCGACAAGGTGTGTGCTTTCTGACTTCGCCGACGCCTACCTCGGCAGAAAGCCTTGCATATTTGCGAGCGCCTTCGTGCCGACCGAGCTGGTTTACGGCATGGGCGGCGTGCCGTTCCTGCCCGAGGCCGCAGCCGGCCTTGCGGCGGCCTTCGGCCTTGCGGCCGAAAGCCTTTCGGCCTGCGAGGCCCTATGGTATTCGCCAGACCTTTGCAGCTTCCACCGGGCCGGCCTGGGTGGGGCCGCGGCTGGCCTTCTGCCGCGCCCGTCCGCCGTGATCGTCTCGTCACACCTCTGCGACGGGGGGAAGAGGTCGCTCTTTCACATGAGCCGGCTCGCCGGGTGCCCGTTCTACATGCTGGACGTTCCGTACAGCTCCTCCGACCGGGCCGCGCGGTGGCTTGCTTCCCAGATCGAGCAGGTTGCCAGGGACCTTCCGCGGCGCGTGCCCGGCCTCTCCGCAGAGGGGCTGCCGCACGCGCTTGAGCGCTCCAACGAGGCCCTTACCGAGTATGAGCGAACCTCGGCGCTCAGGCGAAACGTGCCCGCTCCCTGGCGCGGGTCCGAGGCGCTGAACTACGTTCTGCTGTTCCTGTGGTCGTGGGGAAGCCCCTGGCTTGCGCCGTTCTATCGCGCGCTCCGGGTGCATCTCGAGAGGACGGTTGCCGCAGGTGACTTCCCCGTCCTGGGCGAGCGACACAGGCTCCTGTGGCTGAACCTGAGGCCCTATTACGATACGGGCGTGTTCAAGTATCTCGAAGGCGACTGGGCGTCGTCGGTGGCTTTCGAGGAGTACAGCTTCGCGTACTGGCCGAGGCTGAACCCCCGCGAGCCCTTCGCGAGCCTTGCGGAGAAGATGATGTCAAACTTCGGCTGGGGCCCGATCGAGCGCCGGCTCGAAGTCATCGCAAGGCTCGTGGGCGATTACTCCATCGACGGGGTGGTGCAGTTCGGCCAGTGGGGGTGCAGGCAATCCAACGGCGGCGCAGCAATCATAGCCCGGGAACTGAAAGGGATGGGCATCCCCTTTCTCAACCTGGACGGGGACGGGGTGGACGCGAGATGCGGAAGCGAGGCGCAGGCCGTCACCAGGCTCGGGGCCTTCATAGAGCTTCTCGAGGCTAGGAGGGGCGGGTGACGAAGGATGTTCGTAGCCGGAGTAGATGTCGGGTCCACGACCACCAAGGCTGTGCTTTTGAGTGAGGGCAAGATTGCGGGATGGCACGCGATGCCTACAGGGGTGGACCTCGCCGACGCAGCGGCCGAGTGCCTCGATAGCGTGTGTCAGCGGGCCGGCACCGGCCCCGACATGCTTGCGGCCATCGTGGCGACCGGGTATGGCAGGGACAGGGTGGCCGCTGCCGCGAGGACCGTTACCGAGATCACGTGCCACGCCCGTGGCGCGCGGGCCCTTGTTTCGTCGGCGCTCGTGGTGGTGGACGTCGGAGGCCAGGACTCGAAGGTCATCCGGCTGGACGATGACGGCATGGTTGCGGACTTCGTGATGAATGACAAGTGCGCGGCGGGCACCGGAAGGTTTCTCGAGGTGATGGCCGCAAGGCTCAAGGTGCCGCTGGACGAGTTCGGCGCGAGATGGCGAAAGGCGAGGGAGGCCGCGAGGATCTCCAGCACCTGCACGGTGTTTGCGGAGTCGGAGGTCATAAGCCTCCTCTCGCGAGGCGTGGCCCCGGAGCCCATAATCAGGGGCCTGTGCGACGCGGTGGCGGACAGGCTTGCGGGAATGGTCCATCGCGTGGGGCTTGGCGGCGATCTCGTGATGACCGGCGGGGTGAGCCGAAATGATGGCGTCAAAAGGTCGCTGGAGGAGAGGCTCTCCGCGGGTGTGACCGTTCCGAACGGATCGCAGTTCGCCGGGGCGTACGGCGCCGCTCTTATCGCTTTCGAGCTTGTGTCGTGAGACAGGAGCGGAACTTCTGCGGGGAGGCCGCGTTCAAATTAGATGGTGCTTTTCCGACCGCCCGTCCCGGATGTGGATGCATGCCCTCGCCCGTGACGGGCTTTTCGTCGAACTCATCGCCCCTGCCGGTGCCTGGACGACGGGGCCTTTGACGTTTGATAGGGACACAGCTGGAAAGGGGGAACACGTTGTTGTGATCGAGGTGAAGAACCTGACGAAGACGTATGGCAGGGCAAGAGGCGTGGAGCACCTCACCTTCTCCGTGGAGCAGGGCGAGATCCTAGGGTTTCTCGGGCCGAACGGCGCCGGGAAGACGACAACGATGCGGATCATAACGGGGTACCTCGCAGCAACCTCGGGTAACGTGAAGGTGGCGGGCTACGACGTGTTCGAGGACCCCATGGAGGCGAGGCGGAGGATCGGATACCTCCCCGAGAACCCGCCCCTCTACCGCGAGATGACGGTCAGAGGCTACTTGCACTTCGTATGCGAGATCAAGGGCATCCCGAAGGCACGCCGCGCCGGGCACATCGCCAGGGTCGTGGAGGCGTGCGCCCTGGGCCCCGTTTACGGGCGTCTCATCCAGAACATCTCCCGCGGGTTCAAGCAGCGCGTGGGGCTTGCGCAGGCGCTCCTCGGGGATCCCGGTGTCCTCGTACTGGACGAGCCCACGGTGGGGCTCGACCCGAGGCAGATCATCGAGATCCGTGAGCTCATCCGCGGCCTCGGCGGCAAGCACACGATCATCCTCAGCTCGCACATCTTGCCGGAGGTGAGCATGGTGTGCGGGCGGGTCGTGATCATAAACAACGGTCGCCTTGTCGCCGTGGACACGCCCGAGGGCCTGGCGCGCAGGCTGCGCGGGTCGCGGTGCCTCGCCGTTCGCGTGCGCGGCCCGAGGGACGAGGTCGTATCGCAGGTGGGCTCGCTTGCGGGTGTGAGGTCTGTGATGCTGGAGAAGGCAGAGGCGGGCGCCCTCGCGAACGGCTCGGGCGGCGAGGTGCTGCTGTCGCTGGAGACCGAGCTTGCGTCCGATGTCCGCGAGGCTCTGTTCTTCAGGATGGCCGAGCTCGGGTGGCCGATCCTGGAGATGCGATTCGTTGATCTCAGCCTCGAGGACGTCTTCCTCCGGCTCACCACCGAGGAGAAGCTGGAAGACGCATCGGAGGTGGCGGCAAGTGCTTAAGACGTGGTCCATCTTCAAGCGGGAAGTGGCATCGTACTTCCTCTCACCCATCGCCTATGTGATGGGAGCGGTGTTTCTCCTGCTCTCAGGGTACTTCTTCTCGATAATCCTCATGGCGACCCGGAGTGCAGGGCTGCAAGGGACCTTCGGTAACATGGCGGTCACGTTCATGTTCGTGGCCCCGGCGCTCACCATGCGGCTTCTTGCGGAGGAGAAGAAGCTCGGCACCGACGAGCTTCTCCTGACATCGCCTGTGAGCATCACTTCGATCGTGGTGGGGAAATACCTCGCGAGCGTTCTCACATACCTCGTATTCCTGGCGGCGACCCTCGTTTACGTCGCCGTCCTGAGGCACTACGGCAACCCTGACATGGGCCCTATCTACTCCGGCTACCTCGGGATGTCCCTACTTGGGGCGTCGTGCCTTGCGGCGGGGACCTTCGCCTCGGCGCTTACGGAAAACCAGATGGTCGCCGGGGTCGTGGGGTTCGGGATCCTCCTGCTCTTCTGGATCCTGGGCTGGGTGAGTGCGGCCGTGCCAGGGCCTGTGGGGCACGCCATATCGATGCTGTCCATCCTGAAGCACTTCGACGACTTCCAGAAGGGGATCATGGATCTCTCCCATATCATCTTCTATCTCAGCTTCATCTTCGTCTTTCTGTTCCTCGCGGTAAGAACCATCGACTCCAGGAGGTGGAGCGCATGAGGCTTACCATCCCTCGCACATGCCCGGTGCGCAGGCTCATACTGAGCCGAAGGATGCGATACGGGTCGAACGCCTTCGTGCTGACCGCGGTGGTGGTCGGGATAGTGCTCATGGTGAACTTCATCGCGGCGCGTCACCCCGCCAAGCTGGACCTCACGCAGAACAGGATGTACACCCTCTCCGAGGGGACGCGCCAGGTCCTTCGCAAGATTGACCAGGGCGTCAAGATAACCGCGTTCTTCCCCGAGGGAGATCCCATGGGCGAGATGGTGCGCGACCTCCTCAAGGAGTACACGAGGCTGTCTCGGAGGATATCGGTGTCGTTCGTGGATCCCGACAAGAACCCGTCGCTCGCAAAGGAGCACGAGGTCACCGCGTATGGAACGTCGGTGGTGGAGGCGGGGGGAAGGTCCCGCAAGGTGATGCAGTATGACCTCGTGGAATATAGCGACCAGGGCCAGACGGCCGGGTTCGCAGGGGAGCAGGCGTTCACCCGGGCGATAATCGGCGTCCTTCAGGAGAAGGAGAGGCCGGTCTATTTCCTTGTCGGTCACGACGAGCGCGACATCGTGAAGGACTACTGGCAGGCCAGGTCGTTCCTGGAGGGTGAGGGATACACCACGAGGACCCTCAACCTGGCGACCGAGGGCAGGGTGCCCGATGACGCCGAGCTCCTCGTGATAGCGGGCCCCCGCAAGGACCTGGCGCCAAAGGAGATCGACGCCGTCGACGGTTATGTGAGCCGGGGCGGCAGCATCATGGTGCTCGCCGAGCCGCTCCCCCGCAAGGGTGAGCTTGCGAATCTCAAGGCCATGGTGGGGAAGTGGGGCGTTGGTCTTGACGACGACGTGGTCATCGACCCCGCGAGCCACTACTTCCTGGATGCCGGAAGCCCCATCCCGGAGGCGCGTTACCATGATATCACGACGAAGCTCATCACCGGGAACCTCGGGTGCGTGATGCCCAGAAGCCGGAGCCTGCACGAGGACAAAGAGGCAAGGGCGTCGGGCGTGTCTCGGGCTGCGCTCCTCGAGACCTCCGACAAGTCGTGGGGCGAGACGGACCTTGCGGCGAAGCAGGTTTCGTTCGACGAGAAGACCGACATCAGGGGGCCCCTGGTGCTGGCGTACGCTGTTGAGCGCGCCCTCGGGCCGAAGGCCGGGGCGAAGGAGGCCCCGGGGGCATCGGCAGGCGGTGGTACGAAGGGGGCGAACGGGGAGACGGCCGCAGGCAGCGCCGGGCCCAGGGCGAGGATGCTCGTGGTCGGCAACGCGAGCTTCCTCGACGATGACGTGGTGAAGTTCCAGGGGAACATCGACTTCTTCATGAACTCCGTGGGCTGGCTTGTGGGACGGGAGGAGTCCATCACCATACGGGCCAAGGCGCCCAGTTTCAACCAGGTGTACCTCACTGACACACAGGCGAAGCTCGTGTTCTACTCCACGGTGGTGGGGCTGCCGCTGCTCTTCGTGGCGGTTGGCGGTGGCATATGGCTGAGGAGGCGCAACCTATGAGGAAGTTCGCGGGAACTTTCGTCGCCCTTGCGGTGCTGGTGGTCCTTGGTGCGTACATCCTCTTCATAGAGGGCGTGAAGCCCCCGGACAGGGATGCCGACAACGTCATTATCAAGGTTGCGGCGGATGACATCACGCATCTTGCCATAGAGCAGAGCTCCGGTCGGGTCGAGGTCGGAAGGGGCGCCGACGGCAAGTGGGCGATCGCCTCGCCGAGGCGACTTGCGGCAAACCAGGCTGCGGTCAAGGCAGTGGTGGACGCCGCCGTGAAGCTCGAGTGCGAGAAAAAGGTCACTGACAGTGCCGACGCCGGCGACCTCGATGCGTTCGGCCTCGCGGCCCCCGAGTTCAAGGTCACCCTCGATACCAGGCAGGGGAGGAAAACCGTGCTCGTGGGGGCCGAGACCCCGGTAGGGAGCGCGCGCTACGTGAAACTCGCCGACAGCGACCCAGTCTATACCCTCGCGTCCGGCACCGTATCCGCCCTGCGCAAAAGCCTCGACGACCTGCGTGAGCGGGAGATCCTCAGGGTGTCGAACGATTCGGTTACGGCCCTGCGCCTCGTGAAGCCAGGAGGCGGTGAGATCAGGCTGGAGAGAGAAGGCGGCACAGGAGGCGAGTGGCGCATTACCCACCCATTCGATGACGAGGCCGACAGGTGGAAGGTGAACGAAGTCATCTGGGACCTCACCAGCCTGAACGTCAGCGAGTTCGTGGACGATGACGGGAAGGACCTCGCCCGCTGGGGGCTCGACCGCCCGCGGCTGCGCGTGGATGCCCGTAGCTCCGAGCGCTTCCTGCCGCTGGAGCTATTCGTGGGAGCCCCCGGCCCGGGCGGCAAGGGCTTCTATGTGCGGACGTCCGACTCGCCCTCGATCTACCTGGTGAACCCCGCTGCCTTCTCCCCTCTCGAAACCGGGGCGCTCGACGTTGTGAAGAGGGACCTTCTCACGTGGAACGACGACGACCTCCTTCGCGTCACGTGTGACGACCAGGGGAAGGCGGTGACGCTCCTCAGGGACGGCAAGGAGTGGACGGCTGCGCCTCCCGGCCCGGCGGGCGCAGGCGTGGCCGCGAGGATCGCGCCCGGGGCCGGGGCGCCCGCGACGGCCGCGCCCGAGGTCGTGAAGGAGGGCGAGAAATGGCACCTGAAGGCCGATGCCAGGAAGCGCCCCGCCGAGGACATGGGGAGGCTCTGGGCGGCACTGCGGGGTGCCAGCGTGTCCCAGGTCGTTCAGGGCGCGGTCGCCGGCGCCGACGAGGCCCGCTACGGGCTCGATCGGCCCAGGATCCGCGTCGAGCTTGACCTCGGCGATGGCAAGGTCCTCGAGCTCAGGGTTGGGTCCAGGGGTGGCGAGGGGTACTACGCCACCGCCACCGGCAGGGGTCTCGTCTACGTCGTCGAGGAAGCGAAGGCGCAAGCCCTTGAGCGCGCGATTGACGCGCTGCTATAGGGACTCGGTTGCCATCCGCTGGCGCCACGGTCTGGCCCGCTGCGATACGCGGCGGGCCGCAACTTTCTCCGCAATGTGCAGGAGTTCTGACCAGATGCGATGAAGTATTAGCCCGGTGCTAATACTTGAGGAGTAACTCGCTGGCACCGGGGCAGGGACCAGCATATGAGCACACGCAGATTCATCGAGGACAGTCTGGAGCGGCCCTGCCTGCGGACAGAGAGGCGACCCGGGCACCGGCATGGGTCTGGGCCTCGGCCTCAGCCTCGCGCTCGGCCCGGGCGCGCAGGCTCGGGGGCGTTCCGCGTGCTCGGCGCGCTGGCCATGGTGGCTATTGTGCTCGTGCTGTCGCTGCTCGCAGCGGGCGCCGGGTCGGCCGGAGCCGGGAGCGGTCGCCTCGCCGTGCACTTCATCGACGTCGGCCAGGGCGATTCCATCCTCGTCCAGGCGCCGTCAGGCAAAACCATGCTCATCGACGGGGGCCCCGCTGACGCCTCCGCGCGACTGGTCGCTTGTCTCGAGGCAGAGAAGGTTTCCGGGATAGACGTGCTGGTGGCCACCCACCCTCACGCGGACCACATAGGCGGCCTGGCCGAGGTGCTTCGCACATTCCCCGTGGACCTTGTGGTGGACTCGGGGAAGGTCCATACCACGGCGACGTACGAGCGGTTTCTCACCCTCATAGACCAGAAGAACATCCGCTTTCGCCTTGGCAGGGCTGGGGACAGGATCGACCTCGGGCCAGGCCTCGACGCGGAGATCCTGCACCCATCGGAGCCTCTGCCTGAGAACATGAATGACTGCTCCATCGTCATCAGGCTGCGATACGGGAAGGTCGGCTTCCTTTTCACGGGCGACGCGGAAAGGGAGGCCGAGGGCGCGATGCTGGATAGCGGCGCCGACCTTAGCGCAACCGTGCTCAAGGTCGCCCACCACGGCAGCAGGACCTCGTCCAGCCCGTGGTTCCTCGAGGCCGTGAAGCCGACCGTCGCCGTGATCATGGTGGGGGCGGGGAACTCCTACGGTCACCCCCATCGCATGACTCTGCTGAATCTCCAGGACTACATGGACAGGGTGTACCGGACCGACCTCGACGGCGATGTGGTCATGACGACGGACGGGACGACGTTTGAGGTGAGGACCGCGCGGAGCGGGCCCTAACCGGGTGAGGAGCGAGGGGCGGGCTCCGCACCCGCCAGGTCGGGCACCAGT
The DNA here is from genome assembly GCA_002452295.1 of Firmicutes bacterium UBA6811. GTDB lineage: Bacteria > Bacillota > SHA-98 > UBA4971 > UBA4971 > UBA6256. Next base: position 55,204 of record DKEX01000001.1, read on the forward strand.
GGCCGTTCAAAGAAGGCTAAAACCTCAAGGGGAGAGTGATCGAATGCTGGACCTGCTCAAGTCGGTCGTGGCCGAGGCTCCGGGTTACGCGGAGATCCGGTACCACAAGCGACTCTTGACCACCGTCGATGCTCGCAACGGCACGCTGAAGCGGGTGGAGCGGCGCATCCTGGCCGGCGCCGGGGTGAGGTGCCTCGTTGACGGCTCATGGGGCTTCGTTTCCACCACCGACGTGAGCGAGGGAGGCCTGCAGAGGGCGGTTATGGAGGCCTCCGACGCGGCCAGGGCAGGCGCCAGGCTGCGCCGGGAGAAGGCCAGGCTTGCGCCGGCGCGCCTTGCGAGGGGCGAGTTCGTCTACCAGGATAGCGACGGCGAGCCCGACATCGCCGCGAAGATCGAGGTGGTTCTCGATGCGGAGAAGCGCATGCGCGCCGCCTCACGTCTGGTGGTTGGAAGCATCGTGATCTACACAGGGTATGCAGACGAGAAGTTCATCGTAACCTCCGACGGCACCGAGGCGCACATCGTTGACCGAAAGCCCAGCTTTCACCTGTTCGCCACGGTCCTCCGGGGTGAGGTCCGCGAGACGGCCGGCAAAGGCTGGGGCGTCACCGGCAACTGGTGCAACCTCATGAAGAAGCGGGACCTCAACAGGATGGTTGACGAGGCGGTGGACCTTGCTGTAAGGAAACTCGACGCAGGCTATGCGAAGGGCGGCCGGTACACCGTCATCCTCGACCCTCAGCTTGTGGGGGTGCTGTCTCATGAGGCGATAGGGCACACCGTTGAGGCGGACTTCGTGCAGAGCGGGTCCGTGGTGAAGGATAAGATCGGCGAGAAGGTCGCAAGCGAACTCGTTACCCTGGTCGACGACGGCACGATGCAGGGAGCCGCGGGCATGGTGCTGGTGGATGACGAGGGCGTGCTGGGGGAGCGCACCATCGTCATCGACAAGGGGATCCTGCGCAGCTACCTCCACAGCCGCGAGTCCGCCGCGGCGTTAGACGCCGCAGCGCGCGGCAACGCGCGGGCGTTTACCTACCGCGACGAGCCTATCATACGGATGACGAACACGTTCATCCTCCCTGGCGAGGACAGTCTCGAGGACATGATCGCCGGGATAGATGACGGCTTCTTCCTCAAGGAGATGGGGCAGGGAGGGCAGGCCGACGCCACGGCCGAGTTCATGTTTGGGATAGCGGAGGCGTACAGGATCAGGCAGGGGAAGATCGGCGAGCTTGTCAAGGGCATAACCATCTCCGGCCAGGCGTTCGACGTGCTGAAGAGCGTGGATGCAGCATCGAGTGACTTCGAGCTCGACCTGGGCTCCGGGCACTGTGGCAAGTGGCAGCCTGCGAAGGTCGATGCAGGCGGGCCGTACCTGCGGTGCCGCGTGACCATCGGTGGGCGCCATGAGTGAAGGAGGGCGAAGAATCGCATGAAAGGCCCGGATCTTTGCGAGAAACTGGTGCGAAGTGCGCGGGCGAAGGGCGCTGACGAGGTGGAGGTATACTATCTCAGGACGCGCAAGCTCGAGGCGGTTTTCGAGAAGAACGACCTCCAGGTGCCGAAGGGCGATACCTATGAGGGCGTTGGAGTACGGGTGATCCGTGGCGGCAGGCAGGGCTTCGCAGCGACGAACATCCTCGCCGGCCACTCGGTGGAGGAGACCATCAACGCGGCGCTGGCCATAGCCGCGGCATCCCCCGAGGATCCCAACCACGTCCTCCCTGAGCCATCCGAAGCGAGGCCCGTGCCCGGGATATACGACGAGAAAGCGGAAGGCCTTGCCCTCGAGGACGCGCTCGAGCTCGGGCGCCGGTTCGTCGAGGCGGCAAGGGGTTACGACAGGCGGGTCACCATCGACTCCGCCAGCTTTGTTGTGCAGACTGGCGAACGCGCCGTCGCGAACTCGAAAGGCGTGCGCCTCGCGGAGCGGGGAAGCAACTTCTCGTGCGTGGGGATGGGGTTTGCCCGCGACGGAGACGACGTATCGTCGTTTGACGTGGAGTACTCGGGGTCGTGTGCGCTGGCTGACATCGACCCCGAGGCCAGCGGGCGACGTCTTGCGGAGAAGGTGGTGAAGTCGCTGGGCGCGACGACCGTCCCCAGCTTCAAGGGGTCGGCGATCATCACGCCCTACGCCGGCGGCGAGCTCATCGCAGGGCCCATAGCGTTCTCGGTGAGCGCCGACAGCGTCCAGAACGGGAGGTCCCGCTGGGAAGGAAAACTCGGGATGAGCGTGGCATCAGGGCTTCTATGCGTAACCGATGACCCGCGCATTCCCGGGGGCGTGGGATCGACTTCCTTCGACCGGGAGGGCGTGCCGCCTGAGCCCCTCGAGATCATCAAGGACGGGGTGCTGGGGCACTACCTCCACAACTGCTATACGGCTCGAAACGACGGGGTGCGGTCGAACGGGCGGGCGGTCGGGAGCGACCAGACAACCCCCGGTATCGGCACGACGAACCTTGTGGTTGCGCCAGGCACGGTGTCCTTCGACGACATGGTCCGGAGGGTCCCGAAGGGCCTCGTGGTCAACAGGTTTTCTGGCAACCTCGACCCCGTGAGCGGCGACTTCTCCGGCGTGGTCAAGGGCGGCCATTACATCGAGAACGGCGAGATCGCAAAGCCTGTCAAGGAGGTGATGATCGCAGGCAACATCTACGAGCTATTCGCACACATTTCCGCCGTATCAAGAGAGGTAGTAACTATCGGCGACACGAGGTTGCCCTATGTCCAGCTCGAGGGGGTATCGATCACAGGTAAGTGAGCGCGGCGGGGCGCTCGCCCCAGGATCGCGGGTGGATGGGGGACCGGATCCGACGAGAGCGGAGGCGATCGCATGGGATGCAATGGGCTACGGGAGATCCACGTATCGGATGTGACAGCCGCCGTCAAGAGGCTGTGCATCAGCGCGAACTGCAACGTTCCGCGCGAAACCATAAGCGCGCTGAAGCGCGCAGAGAAGGCTGAGGAGTCCCCGGTGGCCAGGGAGGTTCTCAAGCAGATTCTCGAGAACCACCGGATAGCGAGGGAGGAAGGGGTCCCCGCGTGCCAGGACACCGGGGTGGCGATGGTCTTTCTCGAAGTGGGGCAGGACGTCCACCTCGTCGGCGGCGACCTCTACGCCGCCATCAACGAGGGAGTAAGGCAGGGCTACACCGAGGGCTATCTGCGGAAATCGCTGGTGGACGATCCCCTCTTCAAGAGGATGAACACCGGCGACAACACACCCGCCATGATCTACGTCGATGTGGTTCCGGGCACGAACGTCAAGCTGACGGTGGCACCCAAGGGCGGCGGCGCCGAGAACATGAGCGGCATCGCCATGCTCACTCCAGCGGCCGGGGTGGAGGGGGTGAAGAGGTTCGTCGTGGAGCGCGTCCAGAAGGCCGGCTCCAACCCCTGTCCTCCGGTGGTGGTCGGGGTCGGGATCGGAGGGACGTTCGACCGGGTGGCGCTTCTCGCCAAGAAGGCGCTCCTCAGGCCCGTGGGGTCACACAACGCGGACCCGACGTATGCGAAGCTCGAGAAAGAGCTGCTGGCGGAGATCAACAAGCTCGGCATCGGGCCGCAGGGGTTCGGCGGCAGGGCCACAGCGCTCGCCGTCAATATCGAGTATGCGCCGTGCCACATCGCGAGCATGCCCGTGGCGGTGAACCTCAACTGCCACGTGGGGCCGCATGAGAGCGTAGAGCTTTAGGGCGAGCGGTGGTGCAGAGCGTGTACAGGCAAGCGCAGCACTGCACGAGGAGGGCTACCAGGCTGAAGGAGGCATGACGAGTTGGTCATCGAGATCTCTACTCCGCTCACGGAAGAAACCGTTGCCCGGCTCAAGGCCGGCGACAATGTGAGGATATCAGGAGTGCTTTACACCGCGCGGGATGCTGCGCACAAGCGGCTGGTGGCGCTGATCGCTGAGGGGAAGGAGCTTCCCATGGACATCCGGGGTCAGATCATATACTACGTCGGCCCCACCCCGGCGCGGCCTGGGATGCCCATCGGCTCTGCCGGGCCGACCACCAGCTACAGGATGGACTCGTACGCCCCGCTTCTCATGGAGCATGGGCTCAAGGGTATGATCGGCAAGGGGAGCCGCTCTCAGGCCGTCAGGGACGCCATGGTCAGGTTCAAGGCAGTGTACTTCGCCGCCATCGGCGGTGCTGGCGCGCTTCTCGCCAAGTGCGTGAAGGCATCGGAGATTGTGGCATACGAAGACCTCGGCCCCGAGGCTATCAGGAAGCTCACCGTGGAAGGCTTCACGGTTGTTGTGGTCAACGACATATACGGGACCGACCTTTACGAAGAGGGCGTGCGCAGGTACAGAATCGGGTGACCTCCGGCGGCAGGAGCGGATGGGAGGTTAGGAGGCCGGGATTTGTCCGGGAGGTCTCTTTGAGTCAGAACGGGGCACCTCAAGACGCCAGTGCGATGGTCGGTATCGTGGGAACAGCCGAGGCTGAAGCCTGAGATATCGTACGGGGGCCTCTCGCGTGCGGCAGGAACGCCCGGATGTCCCCGCCTGCCGCCGGCAGGCCGAAGTGAAGCGAAAGGCACGCAGGCCTCAGGGCCGGGTTGTAGCTCGGGAGAGGCCAGCGTCAGGAGTCAGTGCCAGATAGTAACAGGCGAATACATCGTAAATATGTGCTATGATTCAGCAGGAAAGTGACCGGCTGCGTCGAAGAGGAGTGCAGACAGAGTTGCCGGACGACCAACGTCTGGTCGCCAGGCATCACGGGACCAGACACGTGGCGCGGGCTTACAAGAGGCATAGCAGCATCAGGGTCCGCGGCCGGACGGGCTGGGGTTGTGGCGGGGTCGCGGGTCTTAAGGCCCGGCAGGCCCGGTAGGCTTTCCAACGGCGAGCATGCGAAAGGCCTCGGAGGTAACGAAGTGGCGCCTATGGTGCAGAGCCCGCCTTCAGAGGAGGATTGCCCGTGCCGGTGGTGGCAAGACCCATCTTCCTGCAGGTGAAGGATGAAATCGTCGCCATGATCGAAGCCGCGCATCAGCCGGGTGACCGGCTGCCGTCTGAGCAGGAACTGGCCACTAGGCTCGGCGTAAGCCGCTCGACGGTCCGGGAAGCCCTCAGGGTGCTCGAGAACCAGGGCATCATCGCTCGAAAGCATGGCGTAGGGTCGTTCGTGAGACGCCGCGCCGGGATGATACAGAGCGGCATCGAGGAGCTTTCGAGCATCACAGATCTCATTAGGCAACTGGGCATGGAGCCTGGGACCACCTCCCTTGTAGTGAGGTCGGAGCGGGCGGACGCGCGGCTTGCGGAGCGGCTTGGGCTTGGTGACGACCTCGATATAGTCACCTTTGACCGGATAAGGACCGCGGACGGGCAGCCCGTCGTCTACGGAAGGGACAGAGTGCCAGCCAGGCTGATGCCCCGCCTGCTTTCGCCGGAGGAGTTTCTCACAAGGTATGCGGGTTCGCTCTTCAGGATGCTTGCCGCCCAGCGTATCCAGGTGGAGCTGGTTAGGGCTGACATCCGACCTGTCGGTGCCGATAGGGCGCTTTCGCGAAAGCTGGGGCTTACCGAGGGACAACCACTACTGCTTCTTGAGCAGGTCCACTATAGTGAGGACGGCGATGCTGTGGCGTTCGGCGAAGACTACTTCCATCCGGATTTCTTCCACTTTTCAGTCATCAGGAGAGCCATGAGAACAGAAGGGGGCATTCGAACCTCATGAACGCTGTCGAGGTCCAGGGCCTGTCCTTTGCGTACAAGGGCAGCGAGCGCGAGGCCATCTCCGGGGTAGACCTCGCAATAAGCCCCGGGGAGTTCGTCGTTCTGATGGGCCCGAGTGGCGCCGGGAAATCTACGTTCTGCCTCACCTTGAACGGGCTCATCCCGAACTTCAAGAAAGGAAAATACTCGGGCGAGGTCAGAGTGTTCGGCGTACCTACCAAGAAGCACAAGGTCAGCGACCTCGCGAGGGACATCGTCCTCGTTTTCCAGGACTTCGAGACGCAGATCTTTTCCACTAACGTCGAGCTCGAGGTGGCCTTTGGTCCCGAGAACTTCGGCGTTGACCCCGACGAGATAGGGCGGCGCATCCACGCCACCCTCAAGAGGGTACGCCTGGATGGCTTCGAGGCGAGACAGCCCGCCACGCTCTCCGGTGGCCAGAAGCAGCGGCTCGCCATCGCCTCGGCGCTGTCGATCCAGCCACGGATCATATGCATGGACGAGCCTACCACTGACCTGGACCCCATCGGCAAGTTCGACGTATTCCAGGTAGCCGACGAGCTCAGCCGGGAGAAGAACATGACCATGCTCATAGTGGAGCATGAGACCGAGGAGGCTCTCAAAGCCGACAGGATCGTCCTCATGCGTGACGGCCGGATCGTGGCAGAGGGGAAGGCGCGGGCCATCCTGGCGAGTCCCGCGCTGCTCGAAGAGTGTTCCGTCAAGCCCCTCGAGGTTGCGGAGTTCTTCGCATCCCTCGGGCCAGGGGCATCCCTCGATGGGGGCGAGCTTCCGCTCACCGTGGAGGAGGGCCTCTCTGCCTGGGAGAGGCTGGGCCTCGCCGCCGACAGGAGAAGGCTGGACTCCCTGGTGTCGGAGAAGACCCGGCAGCAGCAGGCGGGCTACGGCGACCCCGTGATTGAGGTCAGGAACCTCGTTCACCGCTACGAAAACGGGCTTGAGGCCTTGAGGGGCGTGGACCTCACCATCCGGCGAGGAGAGTTCGTCGCGGTGCTCGGCCAGAACGGCAGCGGCAAGACGACGCTTGTCAAGCATTTCAATGGCCTGCTTGCACCCACCGGCGGCGAGGTCGTGGTGAACGCCAGGGACACGCGGGCCACCAGCATGTTCGAGCTGAGCAAGACGGTGGGCTACGTGTTCCAGAACCCGGACCACCAGATCTTCGCGCAGACCGTGTTTGACGAGGTCGCGTACGGGCCAAGGCTGTTCGGCGTGCCGGAGGGGGAGGTGAAGGCGCGGGTTGTCGATGCCCTCGAGGCCGTGGGGCTTACCGGGAGCGAAGAGGAAGATCCGTTCTCGCTCACGAAGGGGCAACGCCAGCGCGTGGCCGTGGCATCGGTGCTTGCAGCGAAGCCTGAAGTCATCATCCTCGACGAGCCGACTACGGGCCTCGACTACAAGGAGCAAGAAAGCATGATGGACCTCACAAAAAGGCTGAACGAGATGGGCCACACGATCATTATTGTCACCCACAGCATGTGGGTGACGGCAGCATACGCCCACCGTGCCGTAGTGCTCAAGGAGGGGCAGGTGGTGATGCACGGACCCGTGAGGGACGTGTTCGTCCGCGAGAAAGAGCTTGCCGACGTGTTCCTCAAGCCGCCGCAGATCGTGCGCTTCGGCGCCAGGCTCGGGCTTCCGGTTCTCACCGTGGATGAGCTCGTGGCATGCGTGGGACGGGAAGAGGGGGCAAGGAAGTGAACCTGTACCTGTACCTTGACAAAGATACTCCGATCCACCGGATGGATCCCAGGGCCAAGCTGTTCGTGCTTCTCTTCTCATTTGCGCTGCCTCTGCTCAACCAGCACCCGCTCTGGGTTGCAGGGGCTTTCGCCGTCATCCTGGCATACGGCGCAGCGGCGAGATCTCTCGAGAACCTCAGGCGGATACGGCAGATCCTGTTCTTCATCTTCGTATTTTCGACCCTGGTCTGGACCTTTTTCGCGAAGGGGACAGACGTCCTCATCTGGCGGGTCTCGAGGCAATCCATCCTGTACGGCATCGGCACAGGCCTGAAGCTGGACGCCATGATCATCGCAGGAATGGTATTCCTGTCTACCACCAAGAATGAGGAGATCTCGCAAGGGCTCATATTGCTGGGCCTACCATATCCGATGGCGTTCGCGTTCTCGACGGCGCTTCGCCTCGTGCCGACATTCGTGGGAGCCGGCGCCACCATCGCCCAGGCGCAGAGATCCAGGGGCCTTGACATCGACTCGGGGTCCTTCATCGAGCGTGTACGGAAGTACATTCCACTTCTCGCGCCCATATTCCTCACCGCCATCAGGAGCAGCGACGGCCTTGCCATGGCGCTCGAGGGGAAGGGGTTCGGTGCGTCCACGAAACGCACGTTTTACCTGAGATTCAAATGGACCGCCCGGGAAACCGTTGTGGTGGGGCTGTTCCTCGCCCTGGTGTTGGCAAACACGTATCTCACGCTGACCGGGCGGACGCTTATCCGCGGCCTCATGAAGTGAGCGGCCCGCGCGCTCGGTGTTCATGTGCTGCTGCTGCGGCGCAGGTTCAGGGTCGGCAGAGCGCGAGATCGGACCGCAAGAGGGGGAAATACGACATGCTGAAAGCACTCGTCTGGGACGGGAGCGCTCTCGAGCTTCTCGACCAGACCCGGCTTCCGCTCGAAAAGGAGTATGTCACCTGCAGGAGTTACCGGGACGTAGGCGATGCAATCCGCACGATGAAGGTGCGGGGAGCGCCAGCCATCGGGATAAGCGCCGCATATGGCATGGTCCTCGCGTCTCGTGAGTTCCATGCGGGCGAGCGTGCCGTGTACATCGAACGCTTGAGAGAGGCGGCACGGGATCTCACAGCCGCGAGGCCCACAGCCGTGAACCTCGCGTGGGCCGTGGGAAAGATGCTGGACGCTGCCCTTGGGTGCCCAGACTGGTGCAGGATTCCCGAGGCTATGGAGGCGGCTGCCCGGGCGACGGAGGAGGAAGACGTGGAGGCCAACCGGCAGATAGGCAGGAACGGGGCGAGCCTCCTGGGGGACCAGGTGACCGTGCTTACCCACTGCAACGCCGGCGCCCTCGCTACGGCCGGGTACGGCACAGCGCTGGGTGTTGTGCGCGCCGCGGTGGAGCAGGGAAAGCGTGTCCACGTTTTCGCCGATGAAACCCGGCCATATCTCCAGGGCGCGAGGCTCACCGCGTTCGAGCTTCTGGAGGACGGTATCCCTGTGACGCTCATCACGGATAAC
>DKEX01000114.1:0-33032 GCA_002452295.1 Firmicutes bacterium UBA6811
CGTGTACGTGGCCATCGGCCAGAAGCGCTCCACCATCGCCAAGCTGGTCAAGCTCTTCGAGGACGAGGGGGCCATGGACTACACGATCGTGGTGGCGGCCTCCGCCAGCGAGCTTGCGCCGCTGCAGTATATCGCCCCATACGCCGGCTGCGCAATCGCGGAGGAGTTCATGTACACCGGCAGACACGCGCTCATCGTTTACGACGACCTCTCGAAACACGCAATCGCATACAGGGCCACGTCCCTGCTCCTCAGGCGCCCGCCAGGGCGCGAGGCCTTCCCCGGTGACATCTTCTACCTGCACTCGAGGCTCCTCGAGCGCTCAGCGAAGCTCTCGCCCGATCTCGGGGGCGGCTCCATGACGGCCCTTCCCATCGTCGAGACGCTGGCGGGCGACGTGTCGGCCTACATACCGACGAACGTCATCTCCATAACGGACGGGCAGATATACCTCGAGAGCGAGCTCTTCTTCTCCGGCATCAGGCCCGCCGTCAACGTGGGGCTCTCGGTGTCGCGCGTCGGCGGGGCGGCGCAGGTACCCGCCATGAAGAAGGTCGCGGGAAGGCTGCGCCTCGACCTCGCCCAGTATCGCGAGCTTGCCGAATTCGCGCAGTTCGGCACGGAGCTCGACCCCGAGACCAGGGCCAGGCTGGAGAAGGGCAAGCGCATCGTGGAGGTGCTCAAACAGCCTCAATATCAGCCCATGCCCGTCGAGGACCAGGTGATGGTGATATTCGCGGTGGTCCGCCGCGAGCTGGACGACCTGCCCGTGGAAGCCATCGCCTCCTTCAAGGCCGAGTTCGTCGAGCACATGCACCGCGCTCACCCTGACATCGTCCAGGCCATCGCGTCGGGCAGGGACCTCGACGGCGACCTCGAGCAGCGCCTCACCTCGGCGATAAGGGAATTCAGGGACGTGTTCACGCCGGGGGGTGTGAAAGGCCCTGTGGAGACGTCGCCCAGGAAGGCGCAGGGCGGCATAGAGAGCCAGGTTATCGAGGGAGCGTGACGCGGCCCGGTGGAGGAGCTTCGGGACCTTCGACGGAGGATACGCAGCATCCGGGGCACGCAGCAGATCACCCGCGCCATGTCGCTGGTGGCGTCCACGCGGCTTCGCCGCATCGAGAGGATGGTGGAGCCGGCCCGCACTTATGCGGAGGATCTCCGCCGCGTCGTCCTGGACATCGCTGCAAGGACCCCGCCGTGGGCGCACCCGCTTCTCAAGCCCCGGGACGTCGCGACCCCTGCATACCTCGTGATAACGTCCGACAGGGGCCTAGCGGGCGGATACAACGCCGAGATCCAGCGCCGGGCGACGGAACTCTTAAGGACGCCAGATGTCGGCCGGCGACGCGCAGCGGGAGCGGCGTCGGTCGCGGCGCCGACGCCGGTGGCGGTGGCGGTGGCGGTGGCCGGCAGGAAGGGCCGGGACTTCTTCCGGAGGCGAGGGCCAGCCCCCTTCAGGGAATACGTCCACCTGCCGGACAGCCCCGATGAGGACCTTGCAGCGAAGATCTCCGAGGACCTCCTGGCCCAGTACTTCGAAGGCAGGATAGACTCGCTGAGCCTCGTGTTCGCGAGGTTCGTGTCTCGTGGCGCGTACAGGCCCGAGGTTCTGCAGCTCCTGCCCATCGAGCGGCCGCCCGAGAGGCCAGGCTGGGGCGGCGGCGAAAGCGCTGCCGCCGATGCCGAAGGCCGGAGCCAGAGCCAGAGCCAGAGCCAGGGCCGGGGTCAGGAGCGGAGGCGGGGTGAGGACCAAGGCGGGCGTGAGGATGTGCAACGCCGCAAGAACCAGGGCGGAAGTGCCACAAGCGATGGTGACGGGGACGGGGGCAAAGACAGTGATGGCGACGAAACCGGAGGCAATGGCGCCCACCCGGAGGACCTGGATCTACCGTTTGGCTACGAGCCTTCTCCCGAGTCGGTGCTGGACAGGCTTTTCCCTCACTATCTCGTGTCGGTGGTGTACGCCGCGCTGGTGGAGGCAAAGGCCAGCGAGCTTGCAGCGCGCACCATCGCTATGGACTCCGCGACCGACAACGCCGGCGAGCTTATCGAGAGGCTGACCCTCACCTACAACCGGGCGAGGCAGGCCGAGATCACGCAGGAGATCTCGGAGATCGCGACCGGTGCAGAGAGCCTGCGCTGACCGGATGGCCAAACCCTGGTGCCCCGTCGCGCGGTGACAGCCAACCGGGAGAGGTCGGGTCCCTGGCGAAGCGGCAGCCCCTTGCGACAGTCTGTGATGTTGAAGCCGGGGACATCCAGATGACCCGTGACACCTGGCAGACGAGGAGGGACGGTAGCGTTGACAGCCATGCCGGAGAAACATGTCGATAAGCAGCCGCCAGGGCCACATGACGCCCGCGAGGACGCGCGGGAGCACGCCCGCGGGCACGTCGTCCAGATCATCGGCCCTGTCGTGGACGTTGAGTTCCCGGAGGACGACATCCCCGACATATACACGGCTCTCACCCTCGTGGGGCCTCCCCGCCGCGCCCCCGAGAGCGGCCCGTACGATGAGGCGCCCGGCGAGCCCGCCAGGGTGACCCTGGAGGTCATGCACCACATAGGCAGGGGGCGCGTCCGCACGATCGCCATGTCGTCCACCGAGGGCCTCCTGCGGGGGATGGAGGTCGTCAACACCGGCTCCCCCATGAAGGTGCCCGTGGGCCGCGGCACCCTCGGGCGGGCGTTTGGCGTCCTCGGCCAGCCAATAGACGGGCTCGGCCCGCCCGACGGCGACAGTATCGAGCTATGGCCCATCCACCGGCCGTCTCCGGAGCTCACCGAGCAGTGGACGGGAAACGAGGTCCTCGAAACCGGCATCAAGGTCATCGACCTCCTCGCGCCGTACCCCAGGGGCGGGAAGGTCGGCCTCTTCGGCGGGGCAGGCGTGGGCAAGACCGTGCTCATCATGGAGCTCATTCGCAACGTCGCCGTGGAGCACGGGGGCTTCTCGGTGTTCGCAGGCATCGGCGAGCGCACCCGTGAGGGAAACGACCTCTGGCTCGAGATGAAAGCATCGGGAGTCCTTGAAAAGACCGCCCTCGTTTTCGGACAGATGAACGAGCCGCCCGGCGCCCGCTTCCGCGTGGGCCTCGCAGGCCTCACGATGGCCGAGTACTTCCGCGATGTCGAGGGGCAGGACGTGCTCCTCTTCATCGACAACATATTCCGCTACATACAGGCCGGCGGGGAGATATCGGCGCTCCTCGGCCGAATGCCCGCCGCCGTGGGATACCAGCCCACCCTCGCCGTGGAGGTCGGCATGCTCGAGGAGAGGATCACCTCAACGGCCAGGGGCTCGATCACGTCGGTGCAGGCGGTGTTCGTGCCCGCCGACGACATCACCGACCCTGCCCCGGCCACCGCCTTCGCGCACCTGGACGCAACGACGGTTCTCTCCCGCGACATCGCCGAGCTCGGCCTGTACCCCGCCGTCGACCCGCTCGACTCGACCTCGCGCGTGCTCGACCCGCGCGTCGTCGGCGATGAGCACTACGAGGTGGCCCGCGGCGTGCAGGCCGTGCTCCAGCGCTACAGGGAGCTCAAGGACATCATCGCGATCCTCGGAATAGACGAGCTTTCAGATGAAGACAGGCTCATCGTGAGCCGGGCCCGCAAGGTGCAGCGGTTCCTCACCCAGCCGCTCTTCGTGGCGGAGGCGTTCACGGGCGAGCCGGGGCGGTACGTGCCGATCCGCGAGACAGTGGAGGGATTCGCAAGGACCATCCGCGGCGAGCTGGACGACCTTCCCGAGCAGGCATTCTACATGGTGGGAACGCTCGACGAGGCCGTAAAGAGGGCGAAATCATGAGCGACATCGCTCTTCGCATCCTGACACGGCAGAAGGTGGTTCTCAACGCTCGCGTGACCTCGGTGATAGTCCCGGGCACCGAGGGGGACTTCGAGGTCCTCGGAAACCACACCCCGCTGGTCACGGTTCTCCGCCCGGGGCGTATCGTCGCAACATGCAACGGGGAGAGAAAGAACATCGAGGTCGCGGGCGGGTTCGTCATGGTCACTCCCGACCGCGTGGACATCCTGGCAGAACGCGCAGACCTCACGCCTCGATGACGCGGTTCCGCCCCTCCCTCTTCCCCCGGTAGCACGCCATGTCAGCAAGGTATATGAGGTCCTTCTTGGTCCTGGCATTCGTGGGATATGTGGCGATCCCCACCGTGACGGTGATGCGCCCGCTCGGCGTCTGGTCCTCGTTGGGAAACGGGTAGGCCTCTATCCTCGCCCTGATCTTCTCGGCCACTTTGAGCGCCTGCGCCTTCTGTGCTTCGAGGAGGATCACCACGAACTCCTCCCCGCCGTATCTCGCCACTACGTCGGTGGACCGCACGGACCTTGCAAGGAGCCTCGCCACGGCCTTGAGGGCGGCGTCGCCGGCCGGGTGCCCCAGCACATCGTTGTACTGCTTGAAGTCGTCGATGTCCACCATCAGAAGCGACAGGTAGCGGCCGTAGCGCTCGCATCGCGCAAGCTCCTCGGTGAGCCTCTCCTGGAAGTGCCTGTGGTTATACAGCCCCGTGACCGAGTCGGTTATGGCAAGCCTCTCCGCCATCCGATGGAGCCGCGTCACCTCGTCGAGCTGCCTGTCGAGCCTGGCGTTGACCCGCCGCAGCTCGGCCTCGCTCTTCTCGAGAAGCTCGTTCTTGGCCATGAGTTCGCGATAGAGCCTGGCGTTCTCGATGGCGATCGCTGCCTGCGTGCCGATGGTGCACATGATCCGTACGTGGTCCTCCTCGAACCGCTGGGTGTAGCTTTGTACCGATATGACCCCGATGACCCGGCCCTGCACCGAAAGAGGCACTGCGATCACCGACAGGGGCTTGTCCCCGAGCATGATGGCCTCGGTCGGCACGTTCTCCAGGTCCACGGATGAGTCCCTTATGAACAGCGGCTTGCCTGACCTTATCACCCACTCCGTGAGCCCCTTGCCGGTGGGGTACGGCCTCGTGAAGCTGGCCACGCGCACTCCGTGATCCACCAGGATCTCGAACCTGATCTCCGAGGCCTGCTCGTCAAAGAGGGCCACGTAAAACGACTCGTTGCCGATTATCGCCGCCACCTGCTCGTACATGACCTCGAGGAGCGCGGAGAGGTCGAGGACCGACGTGGTGGCGACCCCCACCCGGTAGATGCTCATCATCTCTGCGGCGAAACGGCGCGCGTCCTCTGTCTGGCGGCGCAGTTCCTCCTCGAGCCGCCGCCTCTGGGTCATGTCGCGCACCACGCCCTGGACGGCCACGGGCGCGCCTTCCTTGCGAATGACGCTCGTGTTGATCTGACAGAACACGGACCTGCCGTCGTGCCCCGCCAGCTCCACGTCGAGCATGTGGCAATCACGAGACGTGCCGCCCGGCGAGAGCGCTGCGGCGACCTCATCATGGCACGTGTCGGCCACGACCTCGAAAAGCCTTCGCCCCACGAGCTCGTGGGCCCCACACTCGAGCATCGCCGCGAGAGGCTCGTTGACGTAGGTGATGGTGCCATCGAGGCCGGCGACGAACATTCCATCACTTGAGTTTTCTATGAGCTGCCGGTACTTGGCCTCCGACTCGGACAGGTCTCTGATGGTGGCCCTCACCTTCCTGCTGAGGGACCTGTTGGCCATCGCCGTGGCGAGCACAACGAAGATGAGCGCCCCAAGGATCGTAAGCGTCATGAAGAGGGCCATGGACATCTGCCGCTGGGTGGCGAAGAGCGGGCCTTCGACAGGCATGGCGAGTACGCCACCGGAGGCGGCGTAGCCTGCGACCGCCACCAGGTAGGAAAATGGATGCGTGCACCCTGTGGTTGCCCCCGGCATCACCGCCACCTCCCCCGTAGCCCTCGAGGCTCCCGGGGCCTGACCAAGCCGTGTCACCGCCCGCTCATCACTTCTTCCGAGGCATCTTGCTCGTCTGCCTCAGGTAGTCGAAGAAGGACTCCTGGTCGGCGAACACCTTTGTGCAGTGGAACTTGAGGAAGGGGCTCACGCGCTCCTTGAAGATCGCGTAGACTTCCTTGTTGTTCGTGGAGCCGTAGATGATCTCGCAGAGCACCCCTGGGGACGTCTTGTCCGTCGGATAGTACACGACCACCATGTCGCTCTGGTCGATGAGCATGTAATCGCGGATGACCGTCTGATCCGCTATCTCGCCCCTCTCAGACGGCGTGATGGCGAACTCCGGGTCTATCTCGGCAAGGTCGTAGCCTTTCGCCTCCTCCTTGCTGACACCGTAGGTAAGCTCGGTGTCCTCCACGGCGAGTGGATCGAAAACCTCGAAATGCCCCCTGAGCCTGTCCCGGAACTCCCTCACTTCCTGCATCTTCGCCGCGTCGCTGTGCATGAGCGTTATCGGGAAGCTCAGGTATATCTTAGGGACCTCCGGCCTGAACATGAGGTTGTACACGGTGCTCGGCGGCTGCTCCCCCGCCACCACGTAGTACGGCTTTCGCTGGTAAGACGCCATCATCCTCGTCACGAAGATCTCTTCGTCACGCCAGATGAGGATGTCCTTGAGAGAAAGCCTCCCCCTCCACACCGGCGACTCCTCGAGTCTCTTGGAGACATTCAGGATGCTGTCGATGAGGGTGATGTAGAGGTCTGGCTTTAGCTCGTTTAGGTAGTGGACGTCGAACGCCGGCATGAGGTAGTTTTTCCAGCGAAAACACGCGTGCGTGGATATGACGCAGTTCTCCACTTTCTCGGCTTTCTTGAGGATCTCCTCGAACACCGCCGCCCGTAGCGACCTCAAGGTCGAAGGGGAAAGGTCGAGGATCTTCTCGGGGCTCGTGGGGCTCTCGAGCTCGTCCGCCTTCTTGAACATGAGGTCCCCGACGTTGAAGAGATAGATCTTCTTGCCGAGCGTCTCCGATGCGGCAAGCGCGCCCCTCAGGTACTCGAGTTTTCCCGAGCCGCTGGTGCCTGTGCATATGACCTTCACCCAGAACCCTCCCTTGCGAACAGACTTCGACGCCGGTTGGTAGACTCCTCCTGTAACGCCGTGCTCCGCCACGACGGGCGGGCGCCCGCCGGCCGGCCTACCCGGCGAACCTCTCTAGAACCAGCGCCATGCACTTGATGCCCTCGAGGAAGTCGGAGACGTTCACGTTCTCGTCAGGCCCGTGCACCCGCGATGCCACGTTGCCTATGCCGATGCCCACGGCGGGCGTGCCGAACTGGGCCGCCACCTGGTACATCGGGCCTGTGCCCGCCGACGTTGGGTGAAGCGATGGTTCCTTCCTATACAGCTCGACCACGGCGTCTCTTACCACCCTCACTATCCTGGCGTTGGGGTCGGTCCTGGCGGGGTGCTCCGCCCCGAGCCACGTCACGCGCAGGTCGTCAAAACCCGACGCCCTGAGGTGGTCCTCAAACTTCCTCGCTATGTCGTCGGGCCTCTGGTCAGGCACCAGCCGCATGTCGATCTTGGCCATGGCCTTGCTGGGGAGGACGGTCTTCGATCCGGGTCCCTCGTATCCCGCGGAGAGGCCGCACACGTTGCACGTGGGCTCGAAGCACAGGCGCTTCAGGGCGTCCTTGCCGGCAAGGCCCAGCACGAACCGCTCGACCCCGAGTGACTTCGCCAGGCGCTCGGGGCTTGAGGGAAGACTCTCCACAAGCTCAGCCTCCCCAGGGCCCGGCTGGCGGATGTCGTCGTAGAACCCGGGGATCAGGATCTCCTCCTTCTCGTTCTTGAGGGAGTTCAGGGCCCACAGCAGCCTCCACGCAGGGTTCGGCACGACAGCAGCCAGGGACGAATGAAGATCGTAGCTGCCCCCCTCCACCTCTATGTGGGCGTAGCACAGCCCCTTGCAGCCGAGCGTCAGCTCGAGCCTGCCTTCCTCGTCGCGGCCGCCAGTCTCCCATATGCACGCATCGGCGCTAAAGGCCTCGGGGTGCTCCTTCGCATAGCGATCCAGGCCGGGGCTTCCGATCTCCTCCTCGCCCTCGGCGACGAACTTCACCGTTACGGGAAGCCTGCCCCTTACCTCGAGGAGAGCCTCGACAGCCTTGATGCGCGCGACGAGGTCGCCCTTGTTGTCCGCGACACCACGCGCGTACAGCCTGCCTCCATCGATTTCGGCGCCGAAGGGCTCGTGCTCCCACCTGTCCAGAGGCTCCGGCGGCTGGACGTCGTAGTGGTTGTAGAAGAGAAGAGCCCTCTCCCCATCCCCCCGTATCTCCGCCGCAACCAGCGGAGCGGCCCCCTCCGCCCGGAAGACCTCAACCTTGGCCCCAAGGGATGAGAACATGCGCTCCACCATCTTCGCAGCCTCCGCCACCCCCTTGCCCTGGGCGGAGATGCTCGGCTGGCGCAAGAACGCCTGTAGTTCCCTGACACACTCTGGACCGTGCTGGTCCACGTAATCGAAGACATCTTTCATTCAACCGTTCATCTCCCTGTCCCTGACATCGCATGATGTTTGCGCCTTCGCACGCTCCTTCGCGAGGACGCGGCCCGGCGGGCGACCCACCAGGCTCCCACAGCAAGACCCGCGAGGGCTGGCGATGACGCCCCGATGACCGCTATCTGGAGCAAATCCACGTAATACTTGAAGGCCCTGTGGAGGTCGGGCAGGTACCGGGTGAACCTCACGCCATCGCCGACCGCGAACACCACCGCCTGCACAACCAGGGCCAGCACGATAAGGTAAACGCACGTTGCGCCCGCCGATAGCGCCTCACCAAGCCGCCTGCGCGCCCGCCACGACAGCCACCCTGAGACGGCCGCGGCAAGCGCCCCGCAGACGGCCGAGTCCAGCATGCGTCCGGTGAAGAACGGGACGACCTCGCTTTCGCTATTGAACATGCTCATCGAGAAGGCGATGCCACGCACGAAAACCAGAGCGTAAAAGGCCGCAAAGTAGACCGCCGCTCCCATAACGGGGATCTCGAGGTTACGGGCGCCCCGGCCAGCAAGAACCACAAGCCCAACGAGAAGTCCGGCGAAGAGGAGAGCGCCTGCGAGGGCGCATACGATCCTCGCGCGGCGAACCATTCCCTCCCGTCCGTCGGCTATCGCCGCCGCGACGCCGCCGTCGATCTCCAGGGCCAGCTTCGTGGCGTCGGCGTACCTGCCATCGTTGTGAAGAAGCGCCGCAGCGGAGATGGGCTCGAGCGCGGGAAGGCGCCTCCCCAGCGCACCAAGGTACAGCCGGGCGAACGCCTCCCGGGCCTCGGCCTGTCTTATCGCCCTCTCGGACGCCACGTGCTCGGGGGCGTCGAGCGCCTCGAAGAGGACTCGCCCCTGCGAGTGCATGGGAACGGATGCCCCGACGAGGGCGGCACAGGTGGGGGCAACGTCCACGTGGCGGGCGGACGTCCACGAAAGCTCGGTGCCGGGCTTCTCCGGCGCGACTATCCCCGCTCCCGCGGCCACAAACGGCACCCGCACCACATCCTCCTCCCAGCCCCCGTGGCCGCCTCGCGGCGTGTGCCCGTGGTCGGATGTCACGATCATCGTGTCGCTGGTGAGGTCGAGCTCCGCCAGGATCTTCGCAATCCTCGCGTCCACCTCGGCCGACGCGGCCTGGTAGGCGGCGCCCGCCGCCCCCGACGCGCGCCCTGCAGCGTCCACCGATGAGAAGTGCACGACGATAAAGCGAGCATCCCCCCGATCGATCTCGCCGATAGCCGCCTGGAGGACAGCGTCATCGGCCTTCTTGCTCGAGGCCGCATCGGTCGCACGAGACGCGCCGACATAGGCCGCCCGCGCCACCGATGCGCCGAGAAGGGCCTTCCATTCCTCGTCGGCGACGAGGGCTGTCTTCAGCCCTGCGCGCCCGGCCGCGTCAAAGAGGCTGTCCACTGGGACGGGGCCCTTGAACCCGTTGGTGGTCACCCCCGAGATCTCCGGGGGAGCGCCTGAAAGAAGCGTGGTCCATCCCGGGAAGGACAGCGACGGCTGGCTTACAAGGAGCGAGAAGGCTGCGCCTCGGCTTCCGATGTCCTTCAGCACGGGCATCTCGTCAACCCCGGCGAACCCAAGCCCATCGACGATCACCAGCACGAGCCTTCTCGTAAGGCTCCCCGTGACGCCGGCGGGCTCGATGCGAAACGTGTAAGGGCTCCGGTACTCCACGACGTCGGCCAGCCCCGATGCGGCAAGGTGCCATGAGGCTGCTCCCAGGGCCATCATCGCAAGGAGTGCCCCGGCGATCATGGTCCCCCTCTGCCGAAGCCATTTCGCGGTCACGCGTGCACCTGACATGCCATCCCTCTCCCCGGAAGAGCGCGAGGCCCTGTCGTATTTCTACAGGGTTTTCGACAGGCCCGCCTTCTTCCCTTCATCGGAGGCAAGCTCCCGCCACCTCCTGTCAAGCTCACTCACCACGCTCTCGGGCACGAACACTCCCCCAAGCACGGCGGCCTCGTCAGGCGCGAGGCCGTGGAAGTCGCTTCCGCCTGTCACGATAAGGCCGCATCGCCTTGCGGCCTCAACCCATCGCCTGGTGAGCTCAGGGCCATGGGCCGGATAGTATGCCTCGATTCCCGCAAGCCCCGCCTCGACAAGCTCGCTGAGGAGGGCGTCCCCTGCCGCCCTGCCGGGGTGAGCAAGCACAGGCACCCCTCCGGCCGAGAGCACCAGCCGAACAGCCTCTCCCGGGGTCAGGCCGTAGTGCTCGACGTACGCAAGGCCCTGTTTCCCGAGGTACTTTTCGAAGTCGCCGCGGCGCCGCTCCGCTCTTGCGTAACCCAGGTTGACCATGGCGCGGAAGATCTGGCTTCGTCCGACGAAGCCCTCCCTTCCGAGGCTCAACACGTATGACATGGGGATCTCGATGCCAAGTTTGGCCAGTCTCACCAGTATCCTCCTGGCCCTTCGCAGGCGGCCTTCACGCAGCCCCCGGAGGGTTTCGCAGAACACGGCCAGGGACGTATCGATGTGATAACCGAGGATGTGCACCTCAGCGTCCTCCACGTCGGTGGACAGCTCCACGCCGGGTATGACGCGCACGCCCAGCCTTTCCCCTGCTGCCAGGGCCTCGCGCACGCCGTCCACCGTATCGTGGTCGGTGAGCGCCATGGTTGTGACGTGCCTGTCACGTGCCAGCCTTACAAGCTCCTCCGGAGCGTAACGCCCGTCAGATGCTGTTGAGTGAACGTGCAGGTCCACCGCTGCCACTCTAAAGCCCCCCTCTGGACCGCCGCAGGCAGTCGCCTGTTCGCGTTCCTGTACATGCAATTATTGCCCGCAAGTAGCGGTTTATTTCGTTTAGCCGTGGACATAATAATCGTGCAAAGGTCCTCGCTGGGCCGAGCTAAGACCGCTGTGCGCCTTCTTTCCGGCGCTGCAGGCCCAAGAAGCCTCACGGCGATCGAGCGACAGGTGGCACCTCGCCTTGCATCTGCAACGCTCGTGCCGCCCGAGCGAAGGTCAGCATGTGGCCTCCCAAGGATCCGTCCAGACCGAAAGGCCTGTCCGGGTTCGAAAGAAGCTCCTGCTGGCCGAGCCAAGACTGACACTGGTCCGAAGGTTGTCTGTGTACGGTTGAGAGATCGTGTATGGTCTACCCAGGATCTCTGCCAGTCGGTCAAAGGTTGCTTCTGGTTCTGTAATGTACTGCAGCTAGAGGTTGCTCCGGCCGAAAGGTCGTCGTAGCCTCATTAGGGATCAGTTGTAGCCGGCGAGAAGGTCCGCGAGGCCCTTTGCCCTTTCGTGCGCGCAGGCGTAGCCCGCCCACGCACCGCTGCTCCAGAGGAAAATGGGTTGCCGGAAGGCAACCCGTGACCACTCGAAAAGCCCTATTCTGTAGCTATAGACTACTTCCCGACCTTCTCCTTGAGAGCCTTGCCGGCCTTGAACACCGGCACCCTGGATGCGGCGATCTTGATGGAATCGCCCGTTCTCGGGTTTCTTCCCATCCGCGCAGCGCGCCTCCTCACCTCGAAGGTGCCGAACCCGACGAGCTGGACCTTGTCTCCCGAAACGAGGGCATTCTCCACCGCTTCCAGCGTCGCGCCGATGACCTTCTCAACGTCTTTACGCTTCGCGCCGGTCTGCTCGGCGATTTTCGCCACGAGCTCCGCTTTATTCAAGTCTGTCCCTCCTTCCACCCTGCTAATGCTCAGATCACGCGGTTTTACCTGACCTCTGCCATCTGCTATTCGATTCGATTCGGCATTCTCCTTCTTGAAGAGGCGAAAAATGTTGATACGACGCCATGTCTGTCGATGGAAAACCATGCCTTCAATCTTCTGGAAAGGCGCGTTCGACCACCTGGCCCGGTTTGCCCAATACCCCGATGTGGACCCCGTTGTAGGTTACATCTATTCCGCTGGCATTGCCCACCTTGATGCGGATGGACCTCTCGGCGCGCCACGTCGCCTCTTCGCCCGCCAGCATTGAGCGTTCGAACACCACCTTTCCATCTGCCACCACCCTGACCCAGCAGCGCTCGGTGATCGCCACTGAAAGCTCATGCCCCTCGCCTGCCGGGAAGGCTTCCTCTGCCGCGGGTATCGGGGGTCTCGCGGGCGTCACCGGGGCTATGAGGGCTCCGGGCGCTGTCGCACGCGGCCCGGCTTCGGGCGCCCCGGGCAGGGTTGTCGCCTCCCCGGGCTGCGCCTCCGACGGGAACTCGCCTGGCGATCCCTCGGCGCCCTCCCCCGTCGCAAGGTCCGCAGCACCCTGATCGCCGCTGCATACTCCGGCCGACCCCGCGGGCACGTGGCCTTGCCTCCACACGACGACACCAACCACGACCACCACAATAGCGACCACCACAATAGCGACCAATGCGACAGCCATCAACCAGTGTCGCCGAATTCTGGATTTTTTCGACACGTCTCGCCCCTGGTCGGGGTGTGCCTCACGGGCCTTTTCCGTCTCGATCCTGGCGCGCTCGGCCTTGTACCTGGCCACCACCTCGTCGCCGGAGAGGCCCACGGCCTCCGCGAAGCTGCGCAGGAACCCCTTGACGTACACCTCCCCGGGCAGAGCCTCGAATCGCCCCTCTTCCATCGCTTCAAGGTACCGCGCCCGTATCTTGGTTGCCTCCTGCACGTCGGCGACGGAAAGACCTTCAGCCTCCCGCGTATTCCTCAGAAGCTCGCCGAGCTCTCGCATGATTCATCCCCCCTCCCGGCACGCTCTCGAACTTCGTCAATATGGCGGCTATCAAGAATCGCGGGCTTTCGCGCGAATAGCATCCCACCTTTCGAGGGTCATCAGCACCTTGCGCGGCCTGCTGCCCTCATACGGGCCCACAAGCCCCCGGGACTCCATGGCGTCTATCAGCCTGGCCGCACGCGTATACCCTATCCTGAATCTGCGCTGCAGCTTTGAGATGGACGCCTCCTCTGTCTCGAGTATGAGCCTGACCGCGTCCTCGAAGAGCGGGTCCTCCTCGCCCAGGCTCTCGCCATCGGTGGTCTCCCGCGTCACGCTCTCGGCGACATACGTGGGCTCCGCCTGGGACCTGNNTCCACAACCGCCTCGATCTCGGAGTCCGAGACGTACGCCCCCTGCACCCTCAGGGGCTTGGGCGCCCCGACCGGGAAGAACAGCATGTCGCCTTTCCCGAGAAGCCGCTCTGCACCCCCGGTGTCCAGGATGACCCTGGAGTCCACCTGGGATGGCACGGCGAAGGCGATCCGCGACGGTATGTTCATCTTTATGATCCCCGTCACCACGTCAGCCGAAGGCCTCTGGGTGGCAAGCACAAGGTGAATGCCGGCGGCCCGCGCCATGAACGCAAGCTGTGAGACGACGTCCTCCACGTCCTTCTGGGCCACCATCATGAGGTCGCCCAGCTCGTCTATGATCACCACCATGTAAGGAAGAGGCCTCGCCTCCGGATCGGCCAGTTTGCCCGCTCGCGCCAGCGAGTTGTACCTGTCGATGTTGCGGACGCCGCTCGCCCCGAGGAGCCTGTAGCGGTTGTCCATCTCCTGGGCGACCCACCGCAGGTACCCGCCGGCTTCCCTGGTGTCGGTGACCACCGGAGCGAGGAGGTGGGGGATCCCGTCATAGGTCGTGAGCTCCACGCGCTTCGGGTCTATCATCAGGAGCTTGACCTCGTCGGGCGTCGCCTTATAGAGGATGCTTGCAATCAGGGCGTTCAGGCACACGCTCTTGCCCGAGCCGGTGGCCCCGGCAACCAGGAGGTGGAGCATGTTCTCGAGGTCGCCGACCACAGGCTTGCCGGCGATGTCCTTGCCCAGAGCTATGGCAAGCTTGCTCCTGTGCCTCTGAAACTCGCTTGACTGCAGCACCTCCCTCAGATAGACGAAGGAGGTCTCGGGATTCGGCACCTCGATGCCGATGGCGGACTTGCCGGGTATGGGCGCCTCGAGCCGGACGCCTGACGAGGCCAGGGCCAGCGCGATGTCGTCAGCGAGGCTCATGACCTTGCTCACCTTGACGCCGGGCGCAGGCGCAAGCTCATACCTGGTCACCACGGGGCCGCGGTCCACCTGCGCCACTCTGCCCTTCACGCCGAAGCTGGCGAGGGTGTCCTCGAGGAGCCTGGAGTGGTCGGGCGGCTCGCCCTGCTTCCACCTGGCCGGTCGCGCCGGGTAGCCGAGGAGTGTTATGGGCGGCAACACGTAGCCGCCGTCGGAAGGAGGCTCCACCTTCCTCCCGGGGATGACTGCAACGCCCCCGGCGCGGTCGTCGGCGGCAGGCACCGCCTCGCGCCTCGCGCTGCTGCGCGGCCTCCTCGCTGCAGAGGGCTTTGCCTCGAGTGCCGGCGGAATGCCACGCGCCTCGCCCGGGGGCGCCGTCAACTGGGCGCCGCGCTCGACCTCATCCCCAGGTTCCTCGAACAGAGGCAAGAGGACGCGCCGCGCGACGAACGAAAGCGCGTAGAGGAGCGCGACAAGGGCCTTCCAACCCAGCTTCGCGCCGGACACGGCGAGAAGCGCAAGGCCGATCAGAAGCGTCGGGATGGGAACGTCCGCTGCGAGACTGGCGCCTGCGAGGAGCACAAGGCCACACGCGACCAGTGCGCCAGCCCTTCCGACCGCCCACGAAAGCCATCTCGCGATCTCAGAGCCCACCGTCCCTTCGCCCGCGAGGCCCAGGAGCGCGAGGGCGATGCACGTAAACCCCGATACGCGAGCAGCCACCGGTGCGGCCGCCCGCTCAACGGCGATGTCAACCCCCGCAGCCATCAGGAGCAGGGGGATCACCACGGCCCACTCTCCGGCCGCCTGGCGCAGCGCCAGGGCCACCCTCTCCCCGGCAACTCCGGCATCGTACGGAATTCCCGGAAGGTCGGAGCACAGGCAGATCAGGGCGAACACACCCAGGGCAGCCACCACCACGCCCAGCATCGCGAGGAGGTGGGGGCGATACCTCCCTGCAGGTCGGCTCGCAGAAACTGTCTTCTTCACCTTGCCCTCTCGAACGAGGTGTCTGGAAACTCCGGGCATAGCAGGACCTCCGTGCCGCCCTGGTGTCTTCTACGCGGTTGGGCAAATTCCTCCAGGAAGATTGCCGCACCCGCGCTGCGGCCAGGGGCGACGGGCCTACTCGTGCGGGGGAACCGCGCTCTGGACCACGGCATCGGCGAGATTCACCGCATGGTCAGCCATGCGCTCGAGGTTGTCCACGACTTCGACGTAGATGACCCCGGATGCCGGCGAGCACCTCCCCTGGTTGAGCCGCCGGAGGTGGCTCGTCCGGAGGACGTCTTCGAGTTCGTCGATGTACTTCTCCTTCTCCCAGACGTCCTGAGCGAGCGCGGGATCGTTCCTCTCGAGAGCCAGGACTGCGTCGGAGATGACCTCGTCCACCCGGCCGAAGAGGTCGGCAAGCTCGGATTTGGCCTCCTCGGAGAACTCGAGGCCCTGCTCGACCTTGTCGATGGCGAACCCGGATAGGTTCACGGCGTGGTCGCCGATACGCTCGATGTCGTTTACCACGTGAAGCATCCCGGCGAGCCTGGTGGACTGGGGCTGCGTCAGTACCCCCTGCGCCATGAGGGTGGAGAGATACAGGATTATCTCCGCCTGGAGCCTGTCCACAACCTCCTCGCGTGCGTTTATGCTCTTGGAGACGGCGCTGGGCCTGCCGGCAAGCAGGGCCTGCCCGGCGTCTTTCACCATCTCGCGCGCGATGGCGGCCATCCTGACAAGCTCCTTCACAGCAAGCTGGAGGGCCACGGACGGGGTGGACAGCATGCGCCTGTCAAGGTACTTCGGCCCCTGCTCCACGATGACCTCCTGCCCCGGGTAAGCCGCCACCACTATACGCGTGAGCAGGCCTGCCATGGGCAGCCATATGATGGTGTTCAAGACGTTGAACGAGGTGTGGGCGTTGGCTATGAGCCGCTCGATGTCGCCGGACCGCGTGACTGCCAAAACGAAGGTCTTGAAGATCGGAAGCAACATGAGAAACAGAGCGGCCCCAAACACGTTGAACAGCACGTGAGCGAGGGCCGTCCTGCGCGCCGACAGGCTCGAGCCGATGCTCGCCAGCACCGCGGTGACGCACGTGCCGATGTTGTCGCCAAGCAGCACGGGTATTGCCGCGTCAAGCCCCACCAGCCCCTGGGACGCCGCGGCCATGAGGAGGCCGATGGTCGCGCTCGAGCTCTGGATGGCGACGGTCATGGTGATGCCTGCGAGGACTCCGAGAAGTGGGTACTCTCCGAAGTTCGCTATCCAGTGCACAAACGCGGGGTTGTCGCGCAGCGGCCTCATGGTGTCCGTCATGATAGTCATGCCGAGAAACAGCAGGCCGAACCCCAGGATGACCTGGCCCAGGTACTTGTGTATCTTCCTCCTCGAGAAGAAGGTGACGAGGAAGCCCACGCCCACGGCGGGAAGCGCGAGGTCAGAGAGGTCGAACGCGATGAGCTGCGCCGTCATGGTGGTGCCGATGTTGGCGCCCATGACGACGCCCACTGCCTGCTCCAGAGTCATGAGGCCCGCGTTCACGAAGCTGACCAGCATGACCGTGGTCGCGCTGGAGCTCTGGATCACCGCCGTGACGAGGGCGCCCACGATGACTCCCATCCACGCCCTCGCCGTGAGGACCTCGAGGATCCTCCGCATCCTGTCGCCGGCCGCTTTCTGCAGCCCGTCGCCCATCTGCATCATTCCGTAGATGAAAAGCCCCAGACCGCCGAGAAGCCCGCATACGAGGGAGATCGTCACCACGCCACCTCCAGATGACCTGTGCCCGTCTACGCGCCAGCAAGCGCCCAGGCTATCACCGCCGCACTCGCAAGCCATGTGTACACCGCGAACACCATGAACCTGCGCTTCCGCAGCGCCGAGAACACGAGATGGATCGCCACGTACCCTGAGATGATGCTGGCGATTGCGCCGGCAAGGAAAGGAGCCGCGAACCCTTTCGCGAGGCCCATCCTCACCAGGTCGGGAAGCTCCAGGGCGCTCGCCCCGAGGATCACCGGGATCGACAGCAGAAACGAGAACCTCGCGGCGTCGTCCCGCCGGAGCCCGAACAACAGCCCTGTGCTTATCGTCGCGCCGGACCGCGAGAACCCCGGGGCCACCGCAAGCCCCTGCGCCACGCCGATGCAGAAGGCGCCTGCGGCCCCCAGCCTGCTCAGGGGGACGCGCCCGGTGCCTGCCCTGTCCGCGAGCCACAGCACAAGGCCTGTTACGACCAGGAACACCCCCACGGCGAGCTTCGAGGTGAAAAGCCCCCGCACGAGGGGCTCGAGGGCAAGTCCCATGAGCGCAGTGGGCACGCTCGCCACAACGATGAGAAGGACCGTCCTCCGGGTCTCGTCACGGGAGAAGGCCCTCGCAAGGCCTGTCCCCCTCGCAACGTCGCTGACTATGGCTATGGCCGCTGCCAGAAGACGCGCCACGTCGCGCCTGAAGACTAGGAGAACGGCGACGGCCGTGCCGAGGTGCACAAGGACGTCGAACGACAACAGCGCTTCAGGTGCATTGAGGATCTCGCGCGCTATGACAAGATGGCCCGAGCTCGATACCGGCAGGAACTCGGTCAGCCCCTGCACAGCCCCGAGGATCACGGCTTTCACGACGTCCATGCGTGTGCCCCCTTCACGACATCCACGAACCTCCGGGACCACGGTAGAACGACCAGTATAGACAGCAGGTTGAAGAGCGTGTGGGCGTTGGCTATGCCGTGCCCCGGGTCCTGTGGGGAGACAGCCTCCACGAGGCGCACGAACCCGCCAAACACCGGAAGAACAGCGACCACCCCGGCCACGTTGAACGCGAGATGCAGCACCGCGGCCTTCCGCGCGGCCCTGGCCGCCCCGATGCTGGCAATGAGCGTCGTCACGCACGTGCCGATGTTGCTCCCAAGGGCCACCGCCACCGCGGACCCGAGGTTCATGAGCCCCTGTCGGGCGAGGCCGATGAGCATGACCGTCGCCACGCTCGAGCTCTGGATGACCCCTGTGAACGCCGCGCCCGCCAGCACTCCGAGCGCGGGAACCTGCCCCAGCACCACCAGGGACTCCACGAGCCATGGCCTGCCTGCGAGCCAGGTCATGGCGGAGGAGGTCACGCCCACGCCCCACAGAATGCACCCGAGCCCTGCCAGCGCTGCGCCAATATCGCGATGGAGACGCCGCCCGCGCACCCCGGAGATCACGTACAGGGCGATCCCGGCACAGATGACCGGAATACCGAGAGACTCCGCCCGGAACGAGACCATCTGCGCCGTCACGCACGTGCCCAGGTTTGCGCCCATTATCACGCCGAAAGCCTGATAAAGGTCGAGGACCCTGGCATCGACGAGCCCGACCACCGTCACCGTGACCGCGCTCGAGCTTTGCAACACGGCGGTCACCACGGTGCCCGTCAGGACAGCGGCAAGGGGCGTGCCGGTAAGCCCGCGCAACGCGCCCTCCGCGCGCCTGCCGGCAGCCCTGCCCAGGCCTGCACGCAAAAGGCGGATGCCCGCAAAGAAAAGGCCGATCCCCGCGAGTAGCCGACAGAACGAGGCGAGCACGGCGTGCATCTCCCCGACGCGCGAAGATCCGCCGCCACAGCGCGTCGCTCTCAAATATATGCCCTGTCAGCCGGACTTATTATAGCATAGAGCGCAGGCGGACGGAAAGCCCCAGCAAGCCGCGCGGCGTCTTCGCATGGGACTTTCGCGGCGAGGTTCAAGACAAGGTGCACGGCGAGGTTCAAGGCAAGGTTCGCAGGTGGGGGTCGGAGGCAGGATAGACGGGCGGCCGGACGGGCTCGTGGCGGCGCTGGACGAGAAGTGGGAGCTAAACGCGGGGGCGGTCGCGGCCGCACGGCGCCGGGGCGAGCCGAATGCGGCTCCCGGGCTGCAGGGCCGCCTTGAGAAAGTCCTGCGGGTCCGTGCTGAGGATCCTCACGATCACGGCCTCGTCAGGGGACACCTGCTCCACGGTCATGGTGATCCCCTCGACCTCCACATCCCTGAACGTCCTTTCTCTGTCGATCCCCTCCAGCACCAGCTCGAGTGGGAGGACGGTATACAGGATCATTGCAGCCGCACCGCCTCCCTGCCGGCCACCTGCTCGCTCGCCCCGGCCTGCCGCCTTTCCTCTATCATCCTGTTGAGCGCGGCCAGCGCGTGCGAGAGACCACCGACAGCATCCATGAGGCCCAGGTTGACCGCGTCGCTGCCCACGAGGACCGTGCCGACGTCGCGGACAAGCTCCCCCGTGCGGAACATGAGCTCCCGGAACTTCTCCGGGCTCGTCCTGGTGTGCTCCGCCACGAACTTGATGACCCTGTCCTGCATCTTCTCCAGGTACTCGTAAGTCTGGGGCACGCCGATGACAAGCCCGGAGAGCCGCAAGGGGTGCACGGTCATGGTGGCAGTGGATGCGATTATGCGGTACCTGCAGCTCACGGCGACGGGCAGGGCTATGGAGTGACCCCCGCCCAGAACGAGCGACACCGCGGGCTTGGACATGCTCTCGATCATCTCGGCGATGGCAAGCCCGGCCTCCACATCGCCGCCCACGGTGTTCAGGACGACGAGAAGCCCCTCGATGGCCGGGTTCTGCTCCACGGCCACGAGCTGCGGGATGACGTGCTCGTACTTGGTGGTCTTGTTCTGCGGGGGCAGCACTATGTGGCCCTCGATCTGCCCGATTATGGTCATCACGTGTATGTTACTCTGCGGCGCAGGAGGGGTGCGCATCTCGCCGAGCTGTCTGAGTGATTCCGCCGGGGGCTCGGAGGTCTCTGGTGCCTCGCCGGGCGTCCCGGGCGGGGTCTCGGGAGGCACGCCAGGGATCGGTGACTTCCCTGGAGCCGGGCCTATCTCGCCACCCGACCCTGATTCGGCGGATCGTGAAACCGAAGGCGGCCTGCCGATGCCTGACCGGTCGCTCATCTCGCTCAACCTCCTGGTAGTGGCTGCCTGAGGCCGGATCGACTCGAAGCTGCGCGCCGCTAACTATTATGCGGCTACGGTGCGGAAATCATGCGCCGGGGCGTCGCCGTCGGAATGTGGGAAAAGCCGGGCCGGCACCGCTTGCAGTGCCCCCGACCCGGCTTCGCACAGAAGACAACAGGTTGCAGCGCCACTTCGGAAAGCCCGACGGTCCGCTTATCCCTCGAGCGCCCCCCACATCCTGTCGGCCAGAGCCCCGAGGAGCTTCATCTCGGCGGCGAGGATGGCTATCAGAACTCCTCCGATCCCGGCCACCACCGACCACGCCGGAAGCCCGAACTTCACGAAGAGGCTCGCCGCGCCACCCAGCACGGCGATGACGGCCAGGCCAATCAACATGCCTGCCACCACGTTGAGATTGGACTTCACAGCTTTCTGCGGGTCCGTCCAGTTGAGCATGGGGCGCCACATGTCGAACAGCACCCCGGAGATGCAGAGCGTAAAGGACGATATGATCCCGAGGACGATCCCCGTCGCAACGCTCGCAAGAGGCAACCTCACCACGTATTCGAGGACCGCGACTCCCGGGATAGCTCCCAGGACGATCATGATCTCCGCCGCCACCGCCTTGCCGAGGGCGACGGTCCTTCCGGACGCCGGGAGAGCCCTCTGTATCCAGATGTGCCTCTTGCCCTCGCGGGAGAATGCCGTGAAAGGAATGGACGACATGGCCGCGAGAACGAAGAAGTATGCTCCAATGACGAGAGCGCCGACCGCCGCAAGACCGGGCGCCGAGAGAAAGGCGTCCCATAGCCGCGCTATCTGCGGGTCTCTCTTCGCGAAGAACATGGCAACGAACATCACCGGGAACATCACGAACCCAGTGAACCCGTTCAGCACGTATACAGGGGTCCGCGTGAAGAGCTTCATCTCGACCAGCGCCAGGGACGCCACAGGCGAGCGCGATGGGTACCGGGCCGCTTCCTGCACCTTTCCGGTGGGGCGCGCGCCTCTCCTCGCGCCTGCCTCGAAGCCGCCAAGCACGCCCTGGTAGAACACGCGGTCTCCTATGACGAGCAGCGCCACGAACGCGAGCACGCCGGCTCCAAGGAACAGCACAAGGCTGTACAGGCCCTGCAGGGTGCCGGCGCCGGCGAGCGCCCTCGTTGCCCAGATGCTCGGCGGGAACCGCGCGCCTACGACATCCACGAGGCTGTTGGCGCCTGCCAGCATCTTCGCCAGGAACTCCGCCTCCTCCCCGATGCCCGGGGCCTTCGTCTGCACTAAGAACTGGAAGAGGACCACCACGGCTACAAACAGGAAGCCACCGATCATCGCGAGGGTGTCCTTTCGCCTGGAAAGGCCCGCCACTCTCATGAGAAGGATCGCGGGGACAGCGGCTATTATGAGGGGCACCACGGGTAGTGCCAGAAACACCAGGACGCTCGATAGCACGTAGGGCACACCGCTCACGCCGGCGTGGACCCCATAAGCGACGAGAACGGGGATGACGAACACCGCAAGGCCGACGTACTCGTTGGCGAGGATGACCGCGAACTTGCCCGCAAGCACCTCGGCAGGTCGCAGCGGAAGCGGGATCAGGATCCCGAGGTCGTTCGAGAAGTAGAACACCGCTATGACCAGCACGAACCCGAGGATGGCCACGAGCACCTGGGCAAGCAGGATGCCGAGGGTCAGCGTAACAGCCCCCTGGCCGATGGCCGCCGATGTGCTGTAGTAGTACGACGCGGCCTTGTAGATGCCGACGCCGAGGGTAGCTGCGAGGCTTCCGATGGCAAGCGCTATCAGGACAGGCTCCCACAGGCGCTGGCGCTTCTTCAAATAATAGTAGCGCGAGTGCGATATGGCGAAGTTCATATTGAGCTGGGCGAGAATGAGGGAAAGCACGCGCCTTGCCATCTCACTTCGCCTCCCCCGGCTCCGTAAGCTCGAGGAAGATGTCCTCCAGCGTCTCGTCAGCCTGCTTGCGCCGCTCGCGCAGTTCCTCCACGGTACCGCAGGCGATGAGACGCCCCCTGTTGATGATGCCCACCCGGTCGCAAAGCCTCTCCGCCACCTCCAGGATGTGCGTGGAGAAAAAGACCGTATGCCCCTTCTCGCAGTGGCTCCTCATCATGTCCTTGAAGAGGCGGGACGCCCTGGGGTCCAGGCCCACCATGGGCTCGTCCAGGATGAACACGGCCGGGTCGTGCAGGAGCGCCCCGGTCAGCGCCAGTTTCTGTTTCATGCCGTGGGAGTAGCTCTGTATGATGTCGCCGACAGCCGGGCCGAGCTCGAACATTCCCAGTAGCTCGCCGATGCGGCGCTTCCTCTCAGCCTGCGGGACCCCGAAGACGTCGGCCACCAGGTTGAGGTACTCGATGCCCGTGAGCCTGTCATAGAGGTCCGGGTTATCCGGCACGTACCCTGTGTCGGCCTTCGCGGCCACGGGGTCCACGGCCACATCGTGGCCGTTCGCCACGATGGTGCCCCTGTCGGGCCTGAGAAGCCCCACCACCATCTTGATGGTGGTGGTCTTGCCGGCACCGTTGGGGCCGAGGAAGCCGAAGATCTCCCCGGCGCGGACCTCGAGGGAGAGGTTGTCCACCGCTGGCTTCGTTGCTCCCCGGTACGTCTTGGACACTCCCTCTAGCCTGAGTAGCGAGACCTCGCTCATAACAACACTCCCTTCGGTGCTGGCGATGCGACGGCCCCCGGTAGCAGGCCGGACGCTGCCGTACGTGGGTGGAGCCACGGGGCCTGGCTTGCGCTCCGCGCCCCTTTACGCGAAGGCCGCGTCGGGGTTCGCCTGATAGAGCACCTTCGTCCGCCCGACGGGCGGCAGCGAGGCGATGTCCCGGAAGAAGCCCCTGAACACCCGGAAGTAGTGAAGCTCCTCCCTGTTCCTCAGCCTCCACCGCTCGACAGCCTCCGACTCCCGCTGCACCTCCTCGTCGCTCACCCTGGACGCAAGCTCCTTCTCGAGCATGTGCATGGACCCCGCACCCTGCGAAAACATCTGCTTCTTGCGCCAAGCTATGGATCTTGGCAGGTTCTGCTCGAAGGCCTTTCGCAGAATCCATTTCTCGACCTGGTCGCCCCGGGAGATCTTCAGCGACGGGTGTATGGACATGGCCGCTTTCACGAACTCCTCGTCGAGGAACGGCGCCCTCGCCTCCACGCCCCAGGCCATCGGCATCCTGTCGCATCGCTGCAGGCCCGTGTTGTGCAAGGCCCTGATGAGGTCCGCAAGCTCCTCGTGCAACCGGTCAGCCGGCACGTCCTTGAGATGAGCGTACCCTCCGAAGAGCTCGTCACCGCCTTCGCCGATCAACACGACGCTGACGTGGCCCGACGCCATCTCGGCCACCATGTAGTTGGGGATGCAGCTCCTGATGAGAGGAGCGTCATACGACTCCATGTGATATATCGCCTCAGGAAGCACGTGCTCCATGTCGGCGAGGGAGAAGGTCCGCACATGATGCTCCACGCCGAGGTGTTCTGCAAGCTCCCTTGCGCGCGCCACGTCCTCCGAGCCTTCCACGCCCACGGAGAAGAACTTGAGGTCACTGGTGAGCTCGCGGGCAAGGCAGGCGATTATGCTGCTATCGAGCCCCCCGGAGAGGAAGACGCCACACGTGCCGCAGGGCGGCAACTGGCGTGCGACCGCCGCCCGAAGCTCACGGCGTATGATCTCCACTGCCTCGTCGGGGCCGGTGACCGCAGGGGAAGGCACTTCGAGAGATGCGAACCTCGAGAAGGTCCTTCCGTCAGTCGAAACTGTCCCGCACGGAAACTCGCGGATGTCGCGCGCAACCCCCACAAGCGACTTGATCTCCGATGAGAAGAGAACCTTATCACCGTCATAGCCCAGGTACAGTGGCTTCTTGCCCAGCACGTCCCGGGCGACAACGCCCTTGCCCCCGCGGAGCGCCGCCAGGCTGAACCCGCCGGCTACGCCCGCGAGGGCGCTCTCAGGATTTCCTCCTGACAGTCTTCGAAGAAGGGCCGCGGGGCTCAACGCGGCTGTGCCATTCTCGAAGACCCGCCCGTCAAGGAACAACGCACCCTCGTCTTGAAGAGAGTGCTCGATTGCGTCGGTCCGATGCTCGTTGTGGCCGATGGTCACCTGGCCACGGCTGATAAGGGTCGTCTCTTCGCCTCTGTGCTGCATCTTGTCCAGCATGTGGACCACGGTCTTGCCATCCGCCGCTCCAAGAACACCTGCAATAGCGCTCACGTTGCACATCACTCCCGATTAGGATGTCTCTTTCGGCACCCGCGCGTGGGACCCGCCGCCCGGCCTCGGACCTCGCAACACTCGATGGAGCCCGGCAATACTCGATAATGGAGCCCCATGGCGGTGTGTTTCACCTCCCGGTCTGGGTCGCAGCCCTGGCAGCAGGCCTGCACGCGGCGCGCCCGAACTGTGATGCTCATATTGTATGGCAAGACGGCCGGAATGTAAACCCTTGTATCCCGGCGATGGCCCTGGGCGATGTGTCACAGTGCGCCGGCGCCACGCCACAACCGATATGGCCGCCGACACGCATGCCGCCGCCAGCAAGGGCAGCACATAGGGTGTGTAACGCCAGCTCATCGCAGTCCCTCCCTGGTGGCGCCCTCCGTGTGAGCCGTCCGCCCGATCTCAGCACAGGGCAACAGCCCAGTTTTGCCGGAGCAAGCCCGGGATGTGAACCCATGGATCGAGTTGCATTGAGACTTCCTGCCAGCCTGCCCGCCCTGGCCCCGGGTGTCCCGGGGTCTCATCGAGGTTCACACGGTGTTCATTTTTCCTGAACACCCTCGCAAAAATGGCATGGTATGGTATCATTGAAGCATCAGGAGGAGGCTGCCCTGGCAGCTTCCCGGGCAGGAGGCGAAGACCATGAGGCATCCTCGGGTCCACTCGATTCTTCTCGGCCTTGTCATTGCAGCCCTTGGCGTGGTCTGGCTTCTTCGAAACCTTGGCATTATAGATGCGGACATCGGAGGGCTCATCGCAACATGCTGGCCTATCTTACTCGTCATCTGGGGCATAGACGCGCTGAGCTCGGCACTGTCCCCTCCCGCCGGCGACGGGAGCAGGCCGCAGGGAATACTCAGCGGCTCAGGCGTGCTCGGGATCATCCTGATCGCCCTCGGAGTCCTCATCATCGGCCGGAACATGGGCTTTTACTACATTGACTTCTCAATGGTCTGGAAAGTCCTGTGGCCGCTTGTCATCATCCTCATCGGCTGGAGCCTCATCCGGGGGGCTTCTGGATCGGGCGGCACTCACTGGGCCGTCATGAGCGGCATCGAACGCAAGAGCCCTGGCTGGAGCCTTCAGGACGGCAACTACATCGCCTTCATGGGCGGGGCGGATCTCGACCTCACGGTGGCGAACATCCCGGATGGCACCACCTCGCTCAACCTCACCGCCGTGATGGGCGGGGTGGATCTCAGGGTTCCCCCGGACATCGCCGTCGAATGCCAGGGAACGGCCATCCTCGGCGGCGTGAAATTCCTCGACGAGGAGGGCGGCGGCATAGTCGTGTCCCGGTCGTTTGCCCGGCCTGGAGCAGAAGGCTCCCGCAGGAAGCTGGTGATCCACGCGTGGACACTCATGGGAGGCATCGAGGTTAAGCAGGCATAGCGCCACAGGCTGGCAACCGGCAGTGCAAGCGGCCGCCACCGGCGGCCGCTTCTCCTGGCATCGGCCACCCATCGCCGGGCCGACTCATCCAAGGTGTGCTGTGTGCTGAGATGGCAGGAAGGAATGCCACCCGGGAGGTCAGGCGCACCTCCGCCGGCGGTGGCTATACCTCCATTGCGATGGGCAGGATCATGGGCCTGCGGCGGATCTTCTGGTAGACGAACTCCCCGAGCCCCTCACGGACCCTGTTCTTGATCGTGCCCCACTCGGTGATGCCCTGGGCCGAGCAGCGGGAGATGACCTCACGCACCTCGCTCTCGGCCTCCTTGAGAAGGGCCTCGGACTCCTTGACGTATACGAAACCCCTCGAGACTATGTCGGGCCCCGCTATAACCTCGGCAGTCTGCTTGTCCACGGTCACGACTACGATGAGTATGCCGTCCTGCGCGAGCAGCTTGCGGTCGCGAAGCACCACGTTGCCCACGTCGCCGACTCCGAGCCCGTCCACGAGCACCTGCCCGGCATCGACCTTGCCGCCGCGATGCGCACCATCCCTGGTAAACTCGAGCATATCCCCGATCTCAAGGATGAAGATGTTCTCTGGCGGCACCCCCACCTGCTCCGCGAGCCGGGCATGCTTCACCAGGTGACGGTATTCGCCATGGATCGGCACGAAGTACTTCGGACGCGTCAGGTTCAGCATGAGCTTGAGCTCCTCCTGGCTCGCGTGGCCCGACGCATGCACACCCGAGAACCTCTCGTAGATGACGTCAGCTCCCTGCCGGAACAGGTGGTTTATCGTCCGGCCGATGAGCTTCTCGTTTCCGGGGATTGGCGACGCCGATATGATGACCGTGTCGCCCGGGCGGATGCCGACCTTCTTGTGGGTCGCCATCGCCATGCGGGTGAGGGCCGACATCGGCTCACCCTGCGTGCCGGTGGTGATGATCGTGAGCCTGTCAGCAGCGGCCCTGTCCACCTCGTCCACGGGGATCAGCATCCCTGGAGGTATCACAAGGTACCCGAGGTTGGTGGATATCTCCACCGTGTTCTCGAGGCTGCGCCCGATGACGGCGACCTTTCTCCCGAACTCCCACGAGGCGTCCACAATCTGCTGGACCCTGTGGATGTTGGACGAAAACGTCGCCACCAGCACCCTGCCCTCGGCCTTACTGAAGACGTCCTCGAACGCGCGCCCCACATCGCGCTCGGACATGGTATACCCCGGCCGCTCCGCGTTGGTCGAGTCCGAGAGCAACGCCAGCACCCCACGGGAGCCGAGTTCCGCGAACTTGCGGAAATCGGGCGCCTCCTGGCCGATGGGCGTCTGGTCGAACTTGAAGTCGGCCGTGTGAACCAGAATCCCGGCCGGGGTGGTGATGGCGAGGGCCACCACGTCGGCGATGCTGTGGCTCACCCGCACGAATTCAATGGTGAACGGCCCGAGGGAGAGGGTATCTCCCGCCTTCACGCACTGCGGCGGAAACGCCGGCGTGACACCGTGCTCCGCAAGCCGGCCCTGCACGAGCCCCAGCGTCAGCTTTGTCCCGTATATTCTGGTGCTTATCTGCTTGAGGACGTACGGCAGGGCGCCGATGTGATCTTCATGCCCGTGAGTGAGGACGATCCCACGTATGCGGTTCTGGTTCTCCACAAGATACGAGATATCGGGGATGACCAGGTCGATGCCGAGCATCTCCTCCTCGGGAAACGCCACGCCGGCGTCGACCACGAGCATCTCCCCGTTGTACTCGATAACCATCATGTTCTTGCCGATTTCGCCAACCCCACCCAGGGGCACGATCGCTAGCCTCGAGCCTTTTGCCACGTCTCTTACGTCACCATCTTTGCAAACTCTCCCGCGGCCCCCGCCGGTGCAGGGGCCTCAGGCCGCGTAATACTCCGCATGCAATTCTAGCATAACAGGACCGGCACTACAAGGCCGCTCGCCGTGCCATCGCGCCGGGCCTCGGGCCTCGGCCGGGCCCATCGGGCCGCTTCACACCCTATCAGGCCGCATCGGGCCGTGTCGGGCCGTATGGGGCTGCATCGGGCCCTCAAGCCAGCAGACCCTGGCCCGAGAGGGCTTGCCTGACCACAGCCGCCTCCTTCTCCCCAGCCTCCACGAGGGGCGGCCGCAGCCCACCCACATCGAACCCGGCAAGCCGTAGCGCCAGCTTCACCGGGATGGGGTTCGTCGTCACGAACAGCGCCTTGAAGAGCGGGTAGAGTTCCGCGTTGATCTCGGCCGCCCTGGCCACCTCGCCCGCGACGTACGCCTCGACCATCTCCTTGAGCCGCCTGCCGGCGACGTGCGACGCCACGCTGATGATGCCCTCGCCGCCCACCGCGAGGATGGGAAGGGTAAGGCTGTCATCGCCGCTATAGATCTTGAAGGACGGCGGCGTCCTCCTCCGTATGTCCGTAACCTGATCGAGACTGCCGCTGGCTTCCTTGATCGCGACGATGTTCTCCACCGCCGCGAGCTTCTCCACGGTCTCGGGCGTCATGTTTATCCCGGTCCTGCCCGGTATGTTGTACAGAATGACCGGAAGGCCCGTGGCGCCCGCGATGGCTTTGAAGTGAGCGATGAGCCCGTGCTGCGGCGGCTTGTTGTAGTACGGCACAACTGCCATGATCCCGTGGACCCCGGCCTTCTCGGCCTGGCGCGTAAGCTCGATGCTGGCCGCTGTCGCGTTACCCCCCGTCCCAGCGATGACCGCGGCGTCCTTGCCCACGGCATCGGTGACTACCTTGAAAAGGCTCACTTTCTCCTCTTTCGTCAGCGTCGGCGACTCGCCGGTCGTCCCCGCCACCACGAGGCCGTCGGAGCCCGAGTCAACCAGCATTCTTGCCAGCTCCGCGGCTTTGTCGTAGTCCACCTCGAGATCGGGTGTAAGCGGGGTGACCATCGCGGTGAGCACTCGTCCGAAATCCTTCATACCAGCACCCCTCCTGCATATGGTTGTTGTCTCGTGCGCCGGAGCCACGCTAGGCCCCGAGGCCGAACTCCCTGTGCAACCCTCTCATGGCCTTCTGCATGTCTTCCTTCCTCACCAGGCACGATATGCTCGCGTGGGAGTCCGATGTCTGGTAGATCGGCACCTTCGCCTCGGCGAGCGCCTCGACCACACGCGCCATGACTCCCGGGACACCCCTCATGCCCGCTCCGACCACGGACACCTTGGCGCACCCACGCATAGCCCTCACCGTCAGCCCCTCGATGCGAAGCCCCTCCAGCACGCCGACGGCGGCGTCCGACGCGTCCTCGCTCACCGTAAAGCAGATGAGTTCCGGGAACACGTTGATGAGGTCGACGCTTATGCCCGCGCCGGCCAGCGCCCGGAACACACGGCCTACGATGCCGGACTCGTTCACATCTCTCGACGAGTCTATGCGGATCTGCGCGACGTTGGTGAGATGGGCCACGCCCGTCGCCACCTTGTCGGACCGGATCACGGACGAGTCAGGAGACGACCCGGTGCTGGTCACGAGCGTGCCCGGCTCGTCTGAGAAGGTGTTCCTGATCCTTATCGGGGCGCCGCCCTCCATCGCTATCTCCACCGCCCTTGGATGCACGACCTTCGCTCCGAGGTGGGCCATCTCCACGACTTCCCTGTAGGTCATGACCCGGAGCGATCTCGCGTCGGGAACCATCCGGGGGTCCGCCGTCATGATCCCCTCGACATCGGTGTATATCTCGATGACCTCGGCGCCCAGGGCGACCGCGAGGGCCGCGGCTGTCGTGTCGCTGCCGCCCCTGCCGAGAGTGGTGACCTCGCCTGACCGCGTCGCGCCCTGGAACCCGGCGACCACCACCACTCTGCCCCCGCGTATGTGCTCCACGACCCGCTCGGGCCGCACCTCGAGGATGCTGGTGTTGCCGAAGTTGTCATCGGTGATGATGCCCGCCTGGGCGCCGGTGAGCCCCACCGCCGGGCATCCCGCTGCCCGGAGCGTCTGGGCCATCACGATGGTCGAGATCACCTCGCCGCACGATAGAACAAGGTCCAGCTCCCTCCCGTCAACCTCACGGTATACGTTCCGGATGAGTTCTATCAGTGTGTCTGTGGCGTACGGCTCCCCCATCCTTCCCATGGCCGATACGACCACAACAGGCGAATAGCCGCGCGACTTCGCCTCCAGCACCTTGGCAGCCGCCCGGGCCCTCTGGGCGGGCGTGGCGACCGAGGTGCCGCCAAACTTCTGCACCAGGATCTTCACGGCCTTCACCTCGCCCGAGTGCTCATCCTCGAGTTCCGAGTCTCGCCGACGAGCCCGAAATCCTGGCCTGGTTCTAGATTAGACCCTGCTCGATGGCCTTCTCGCCTATCTGCACGGCGTTGAGCGCCGCCCCCTTGCGGAGCTGGTCCCCGACGACCCAGAGGTTCAGGCCGCACGCGATGGAGTTGTCTTCACGTATGCGCCCGACCTGCACCTCATCCAGCCCCGCCGCCAGGAGGGGCATGGGGTAGGTCATCTCGTCCGGGTCGTCCACGACAGCCACCCCGGGAGCGCGCGCAAGGATCTCACGCGCCTCGTCCCGGGAGAGCTTCCTTTCTGTCTCCACGTTGAGCGACTCCGAGTGGCACCTCTCCACGGGCACCCGCACGGTGGTCGCGGTCAGCGCGATGCCCGGCCCCATTATCTTCTCCGTCTCGCGCACCATCTTCCACTCCTCTTTGGTGTACCCCATGTCCTCGAACACGTCTATGTGCGGGATCAGGTTGAAAGCGATCTGGTAGTGGTTCGGGG
The DNA here is from genome assembly GCA_002452295.1 of Firmicutes bacterium UBA6811. Taxonomy (GTDB): domain Bacteria; phylum Bacillota; class SHA-98; order UBA4971; family UBA4971; genus UBA6256. The sequence goes on from DKEX01000114.1 coordinate 30,676, forward strand.
CGGACGCGAAAGGCAGCGCGCCCGGGGAAACGGTCTCCCCTGCGAGATAGGCCCGGGACTCCTCCACCAGCGCGCTCATGGCCCTCGCGCCGGCGCCCGACACCGCCTGGTACGTGGACACCACGACCCTCTTCACCGTCGCCGCGTCGTGGATCGGCTTCAGCACGACGACCATGATAATCGTCGAGCAGTTCGGGTTTGCTATGATGCCGGAGTGACGCGCTATCTCGCCCGGGTTCACCTCGGGCACCACCAGGGGCACCTCCGGGTTCATACGGAACGCGCTCGAGTTGTCTATCACGAGAACGCCATCTCGGGCCGCGGAAGGCGCGAACTCCCTCGAGATAGAGGCTCCCGCGGAAAAGAACGCAAGGTCGTGCCCTGGAAGGCTATCCTTCGCAAGCGCGCGCACCGGGAGGTTCTCGCCACTGAAGCGCATCGCCCTTCCCTCCGACCTTGGCGAAGCGAGTAGCGACATGGACCCAATGGGGAACTCCCTCTCTTCGAGCACCCGGAGAAACTCCCGGCCCACCGCTCCCGTTGCCCCGACTAGCGCCACTTTTAGCTTGCGCACGGCTCTCCCCTCTCAATGCGCCGCGTGCGGCACGCGCACGGCCGCGCCCGCATGCGATACGCGTGGTACGCGCACCACACGGCGATCATCTTACGTTAGCATATCCCGCGTGCCTCTTCCTGTCAACAAGCAGGGGCTGAATCTGTCTTCCTTCCAGCGCGCCTGCGACGGTGTCCACCATGAGGCTCATATCGCTCACGAGGGAGTTGGGCTTGCTTTCGGGTGCGTCCTGGCCGAACGGGATCATGTATATGTGACGCATATCGAGCAGGACGCCGAGGTTCTTCGCATTTGCGCCAAGAGCGTCGTTCGTGGAGACCCCGAGGATGACAGGCCTCTGGTTGCGCAAGGTTGACTTGGCCGCCATGAGCACAGGCCCGTCGGTGATGCCGCACGCGAGCTTGGCCAGGGTATTCCCCGTGCACGGGGCGACGACGAGGGCGTCGAGCACCTTCCCCGGCCCCAGGGGCTCGACCTCCTGTATGGTGCAGGCCGGCTCCTTCCCGGTGATCTGCTCGAGCCTCCGCGCGATGTCGGCGGCCCTCCCGAAGCGCGTGTTTTGCGTTGCGACCTTCTCCGACAGGATGGGGTACACATCGGCCCCCTCGGCGACCAGCTTTTCGATCTCCGGCAGGACCTCTGGGATCGTACAGAAGGACCCGGTCAACGCGACGCCAACCTTCTTGCCAGCAAGCCGCATGGCTTACACCTCCAGCACATGTTGCGCATCTTGCCGGTCAGCGGAGGCGAAAAATCTCCCTTCGGATCATCTGGGGCAGAGTGTCGGCGAGGATCCGGCCCGCCGTCCTCGGCGCGACCTTCCCAGGTAAACCCAGAGCGTGGACCGTCTTCACGCCGTAGCGGGCCGCGGCCTGGAAATCCGTGCCGCCGGGCTGGGAGGCAAGGTCTATGATGAGCGACCCTGGCCTCATCTCTTTCAGCACTTCGTCGGTGAGCACAATGGCAGGCACTGTATTGAAGACCACGTCGGCGTCGGATGTCGCCTGCACGAGGGATGAAAGGTGCACCGTGGAAGCGCCCATCTCCTCGGCCCGTGCGAGCTGGGCGAGGTTTCTCGCGGCAACGGCGGTGCGTGCGCCGAGAGCGAGGAGCACGCGAGAGAGAGTGATGCCGACACGGCCGAACCCGATGACCACGGCGTGGCAGGAGTGAATGGTGATGGGCATCTCCTCCATAGCGATCTGGACGGCGCCCTCCGCTGTGGGTATCGAGTTCCTTACGGCCACCTCGTCGTCCTCTGTCACCTCGACGAGGGTGACGCCGTGCCTGGATGCAAACTCCTTCAGCCTGGGCCTGGCGGCCCCGACGAAGAGCGGGGCCCTTTGCGGGATAACCTCGAGCACGTCCTCGCTCAAGGCGATGGTGACATCGGGGTCGAGCGTCCTGACCCTGCCACCGACGTCGAGGCCTCCCATGCCCACCACCACGACGTCGGCGCCGCGAAGGGCCTCGAACACCGGCGTCTCCCTCTCCGCGCCGGCAAGCTCGGGAAGGTCAGGGTACCCCACCACCTTCACCCGGGCCCCTTCGTCAAGAAACCTCTTTATCACCTCGATCTCCCGCCAGTCGCCCCCGAGCACCGCGATGACAAGCCCCTTCAAGCCCCCCTTCAACCCCGGTCCCTCCTCTGACCTCAAGTTGCTACGTGTAATATATGAGCCTGCCTTGGGGCCGGTGCCTGTTCCGCCTGGCAGGCGCGGGGGAGGCCGGGGCTTGTGCGGCCGGGCCGCGGGCTGCCGCCTAAGTGAGGGTGCAAAAATGC
>DKEX01000114.1:33140-52986 GCA_002452295.1 Firmicutes bacterium UBA6811
GAACTAACGCACCCTCACTTAGATATCGAGGAGGTGCTCGAGGCCGAACACAGCGCGGCCTAGACCCGTGACTTTTCGCACAGCGAGGATGACGCCGGGCATGAACGACTCCCTCGATATCGAGTCGTGGCGTATCGTGAGCACCTGCCCGGGCCCTCCGAAAAGCACCTCCTGGTGAGCGACGAGGCCCGGGAGCCTCACGCTGTGAACCCTGATGCCGGCGACGCTCTGACCCCGTGCGACGGGATCCTCACCGCCGGCGGCAGTGGTGGCGGTGGCCGCCGCGGGCGCCGAGGCCGTAGCGGCAGCCTCAGCACGCGCTGGCTCCGCCTGCGACATCCCCTGCGCCGTCTTGATGGCTGTGCCGGACGGTGCGTCGGCTTTCCTGTCGTGGTGAAGCTCGATGATCTCGGCAGCGCTGAAATACCTCGACGCGATCTCGGCGAACTTCATCATGAGCACCGCCCCGATGGCGAAGTTGGGGGCGACCACCGCGCCGATCCCCTTCTCCCGGCACAGGCGCCCGATCTCCTCGATATCCCTGGCGCCGAGGCCGGTCGTACCCACCACGCACCGCACGCCTTCCCCCAGTGCCGTCCTGACGTTTCCCATGACGGCCGAGGGGTGCGTGAAGTCCACCATGACATCCGGTCGCGCCTCGGCGACGACGGCCGCAAGGTCGCCTTTCACCTCGATGGCCTCGTCCCCGCGCTCGGGATCCACCGGGACCCTCTGCTCCCTCACGTCAACCCCGCCGACCAGGGCCATGTCAGGCTCTCTTGATACCGCAGCGACCACCTGCCTTCCCATTCGCCCTGCCGCGCCCGCGACGATGACCCTTATCCTCGACCCCTGTTCCGTCTTCGCTCCCATGTCTCGCTCCTCCTCACTCCTGATTTGGGCCGGCCGGGCCCGACGCAAACGAAGAGCCGCCCGGCGCCCAGCCATGCACGACGGGGCCCGCGACGGCATCTCTGCGGCAAAATCCGAGGCTATCCGCGCTCTTAGTGGATCTCGATGTCCGAGGCCCCAAACTTCGCGAGCACATTCCTCGCATCATTGACCGTGTTGTCGTCGGCCTTGACCACCGCGAGGATCTTTCCTTCCTTCACCTTGTTCTCGTAGTACTTTCCCCGCTCTTCGGGGATGCCGAGGTCAACCAGGCCTCCGACGATCCCGCCGGTCACTGCGCCTGTAAGACCGGCGGCTATGGGCCCGGCGGCCACTATCGGGCCGATCCCGGGGATCGCAAGCGCCCCGAGCCCCGCAAGAAGGCCGGTCGCGCCGCCGATGGCGCCGCCGGTCAAGGTCCCCCCGGTCAGGTCATTTCCACCGCGGGCCATGGTGAGCCCGCCCTCGCCCCGGTCGCCACCCTTCACACGGTCCTCCTTGGCCACAATCGATACCCTGTCGTCGCTGAAGCCCTTTCTCTTGAGTTCCTCGATCGCCCTTTCGGCCTGGTCGCGCGAGTCAAACGTGCCTACTACGCTCGCCACCTGTAAAGCCTCCTCCTCTGGATTGGATTTCGGCTTTAGTTTGACATAATGGCGAGAGTCGTATTCACCGCAGCCCGCAACCGGCGCCTTCTGCCTGTCCCCCTCGCAGGGCTCGGCGTCCTCGATCTTCTCCTTTATGCGAAGGTACTGGGCTACCAGCCTGTCGAGGCTCTCGCTGATCCGGTATGTATGAGCCCCATCAAGCCTCCCGTCGTCCCCGGCTATGGCCGCGTGGAGCTCCGCGCGCAGCTCCTCGATGGCACCCCGGAGCGACTCGAGCCTCTCTCCTATCTCCTCGCCCATGGTGTTCCCTCCGAACGAACGACGATTTCACTCTGCGCGGGCCGACGGCAGCAGCAACAGGGGCCGCCCCGCCCAGCAGCTCGGCTGCAACCTGCTGCACGTCATCTCCGGTCACGCCATCGATCTTCCTGAAAACCTCATCCGGCGTCTCCAGCGGCTCGTGGAAGAGCTCGAGGCGCCCGAGCCTGCTCATTCGGCTGTTGGTCGTCTCGAGGTTCAGCACGAGGCTGCTCTTGAGCTGCTCTTTGCCCCGCTCCAGCTCCTCGCGGCTGATCCCGTGGAACGCCACCTCGGAAAGCTCCTCGCGGATGAGGCCCTCAACCTCCTCGACGTTGGCAGGGCTTGTGGCTGCGTACACGACCAGCGCCCCCACGTCATCAAACGACGCCGCATAGGAATACGTCGAATACACGAGACCGCGGTCTTCCCGAAGCTTCTGAAAGAGCCTGGAGCTCATGCCTCCCCCGATTGTGGTATCCAGCACGTATAGCGCGAACCGGAGCGGGTGCGTTCTGTTGTACCCGTCCACCCCGACACAGAGGTGGGCCTGCTCGATGTTCTTCGGTCTGAACGCGCGCACTGCGGGCGTCCACGAGGGCCGCGCTTGCGTGGCCCGGGCGAACGCCGGAAGCGCGAGGTGCTTCTTTACCGCCTCTACGATCCTCTCGTGGCTCGCGTGGCCGGCCGCCGCCACCACCACGTTGTCGCACGTGTAGTGGCTCTCCATGTACCTGACGATCACGTCTCTCGTGAGATTCCTGAGGGTTTCCTGCGTTCCCAGCACGGGCAGGCCCACTGACTGCCCTCCCCAGGCCGCGCGCGCGAACTCGTCGTGGACCACCTCTTCCGGGGAGTCCTCGTACGTCCCTATCTCCTCGGCCACCACGCCTCGCTCTTTTCCCACGTCATCCGCGGTGATGAGCGGGTGGCACACAAGGTCGCACAGGATGTCCATGGCGAGATCCACGTGCTCGTCCAGCACCTTCGCATAGAAGCAGGTGTGGTCCTTGCCGGTGAACGCGTTGAGCTGGCCACCGACGCCGTCCATCTCCTCGGCGATCTGCCTCGCCGTTCGCCGTGTCGTGCCCTTGAAGACCAGGTGCTCGATGAAATGGGACACGCCGTTCTCCTCCGGCGCCTCCCACCTCGACCCCGCATTTACCCAGATCCCGATGGAGCACGATCTTACATGAGGGATCTCCTCGGTAACGACCCTCACACCCGCGGGAAGAACCGTTCGCCTGTAAGAGGCCATGCCGCGCAACTCTGACAGATCTCTCCACCCCTCGTCACAAACCGACAGACACTGATAGATTCGCCCACCTCTATATGATTCCTCTTTCATCGCTGGGGAATCTCACCGAGATCTTTCGCCCGGCCGGGCAGCACTCACCCCGTGCCAGGTTATGCAGGAACAGGGTGTCCTAGAGGAAGTTACATAGAGGATCGCGAGCCGGACAATAGAAGTGGACAGTACACGGTGTGCGTCCGCGCGCGGCTGGACGCTTCCTGCAAGGAGGAGAAGCCCGACTTGGACCCAAGAATCGCAGCAGCCGTCCTGACCCTCCTTCTCTACATCTTCTCAGCACAAAACCAGAGCCCCTCCCGAGGTCCCGTCCAGCCGCCCGCGGACGCACATGGGGCGACCATCCCCAGCGGAGCGCAGGCCAAGCAGCCTGCGCGCCCTCCAGATGCGGCGTCCTCCGGTCGCGTCTCGCCCGCATTGCCCGGGGATAGCACCGTCTCGCACCAGCAGGCAGCAGCCGCACTGGGCAAGGCCCGGCCGGTGCCGGACATTGATCCTGGCACCACCACACGCGTCACGGAGCGTGCGAGGCTTCGCAAGGGGCCCGGCACTTCGTATGCAACGATGGCGAAGGTGAGCCCTTCCACGGGGTTAACCGTCCTTGCCCGTCACGACGACTGGTACCAGGTCCGCCTCGAGGACGAGCGGGTCGGGTGGATCGCAGGCTTTCTCATCCGCGACCCGGCCGGCGCATCCGGGCGCTCCCAGGTCCCTGCGCCTGCGCCGACCGACCCTGGCGGCCCGAGCCAGGGGCTACCAGGCGCCCGCCGGGTCCTCGGGTACTATACGGAGGATTACCCGCGCGACCCGACCTCGTACGGCTCGCTCCTCCGGGGCAAGGGCGTCCTCGATTCCATCGCGGCCTTCCTCCACCCCGTGGACGCCAGCGGCCGGGTATCGGGAGATGCCAGCGAGCGGGCGGTGGCCGCCGCGCGTTCCGGCGGAATGCGGGCTCTTGCGCTCGTGCACAACCTGACGGCCTCGGGGTTCGACGCAAGCCGCGCCCACGCCCTCCTCCAGAACACCAACTCGCGGGCGAGGGCTATATCCGACATCCTGGACATCCTGGAGCGAGGCAAGTACCACGGCGTCAACATCGACCTCGAGAACGTCTACCCGTCGGACCGCGAAAACCTCACGGCGTTCATGCAGGAACTCGCGGCCAGGCTGAGGCCCCGCGGGTATCTCGTGACCATATCCGTCCCCGCCAAGACCGCGGACCACTCGGGAGCCGACTGGGTGGGAGCGTTCGATTACTATGCGCTCGGCAGAGTGTGTGACCAGGTGATGCTCATGACATACGACGAGCACGCCTGGTCGAGCGGCCCCGGCCCGGTCGCGTCGTACAACTGGGTGGAAAAGGTGGTGAGGTACGCCATCACCCAGATGCCCCGGAGCAAGATCCTCATGGGCATCCCGGCCTACGGGTACGACTGGGACCTCGCATCCGGCCGCGTCACGGCACTCTCATACACCCGGGTCATGAACCGTGCCAGGAGCCTCGGCATCGACCCGTCGTGGGATGCGACGGCGAAGTCGCCTTACTTCAAGTATACAGACGGGCGCGGCGCGCGGCACGAGGTGTGGTTCGAGTCGTCCCACAGCATCAGCCCAAAGCTGGACCTGGTCACCAGGTACGACCTGGGCGGCGTGGCCATCTGGAAGCTCGGGTACGAGGACGATGCCTACTGGGAGGTCATCCGCAGGAAGCTGCGGTAGAAACGGGGGCGGGGCCTTCGCAGACGACAACCAACAGATACGACAGGAAACGCCGGTGGCTGCCGGCCTCTGGCTGGCCGGGGCAGGACCACCTGCGTCCTGTCGTGACAGGCTCACCCGTCGTGTCGGCGTCGTATCGGACCAGGCGCCCTCACTGCCCGCCGAGAAGCTCGGATACGGTGGAGAACTGGTACCCGTTCTTCCTGGCCGCCTCGACGATGGCCGGAAGGGCCTTGTTGGTAACCACCGTGGGGTGCATGAGGACGATCGCCCCCGGCGTCATCTTGCGGGTCACCCGGTCTATCACTTTCTGCGGCTCACTCGTCTTCCAGTCTATCGTGTCTATGGTCCACATGATGGTAGTGTAGCCAAGGGACGCGGCGGCCGACGTGATCGTCTGGTTGCACTCGCCGTATGGCGGGGCGAAGAGCTTGCTGGGCCTCGCCCCAAGCCTTCCGAGAAGGTCCTCGTTCTGCAGGATCAGGTCGCGGATGTCGGCCTCGCCCATCTTCGCCACGTGGACGTGGCGGAACCCGTGATTTGCGATGTCGTGCCCCTCGCCGGCAAGGAGCTTCACCAGCTCCGGCTGTTTCTCGGCCCACTCGCCGTCCAGGAAGAAGGTGACCTTCACGTTATGCGCGCGGAGGGTCTCGAGCATGGCCGGAAGGTGCTCATCCCCCCACGCCACGTTCACCGCCAGCGCCATCACCTTGCGGTCGGTCTCCACCCGGTACACGGGGTTGAAGAGCCTGCGCGTTATCGTCGGCACTATCGTCACCCTCGCGAGCTCCACCGCCTCGCCCGGTTTCGCCTGCATGACCCTGGCCATGGTGAGGTCCACGTCGACATCTGCCCCCGGCTCCTCGGCGATGACCTCACCGGTCTCCTTGAAGAACATGGCGTCCCTGGGAGCGACCCGCTCCCTCTCGGCCATGGCCTCGACGACGCGGCGGACCTCAGCGGCCAGCAGGCCGGCCACCTGTCTGCCTTCCAGGGTCACGCCGGGCCTGACCCCGTGGAACACGCGTCTCACCTCGTCCAGGGACGACACGAAGACCGCGGTGAACACCATGACAAGAAGGGCGAACGCCGCGAGCAAAAGCCCCTCCCTGCTTATGACGATGGCCGTCAGGCGGGCCTCGCGCTTCGGCACCAACCTGTCCTTACGCATCACTCGGAGACCTCCTCTCACGCCGCCCACCCTCCCCCGGTGGCTCTATCGGGCGCTGCTCCCCCGTGTGAGGGTGTATGTAATACCTCCCCTCGAGAAGGAGGGCAGATAGCGGGACGATGGCATAGCCCTGCTTCTTGAGCTCGGGTATGATGAGGGGCAATGCCTCCACCGTGTGAGCGCCGGTTACGTGAAACCTGATTATGGCTCCCTTGTGGGCCTTCCCGAGGACCCTGGCCTTCACGTCGGCCGCGGGAGCGCCGCGCCAGTCCAGCGAGTCTATGCTCCACACGACCGTCTCGTAGCCAAGATCCCTGGCGGCCTCGATGACCTTGTTGCTATACTCGCCGTATGGAGGACGGAACACCTTCGGCGCCCGCCCGCTTACCTCTTCGATGACCTTGTGGGCCGTCTCCAGCTCGCGCTTGAGCTCCGACGCAAGGAGGGAATTGGGGCGAGGCACGGAGTATGTGTAATTCCCCAGATCGTGACCGTCGGACGCGATCTGCCGGGCCGCTAGGGGATGGTCGGCGACCCATTTTCCCGACAGGAAGAAGGTCGCCGTGACCTCGTGTTCCTTCAGCACCCGGAGGATCTCGGCGGTCCGGTCCCTGCCGAACCCGCCTTCGAACGTGAAGGCGACCCTGTTCTCGGTGGTCGCGACGAAGTACACCGGCACAAGCCTGCCCGAGACCGTGGTGATTACCGCTTTCGCCGCGCCGAGGAGGGCGATCTCCGCTGCGTGCACCAGGGCGAGTATCACAATGGCCACAAGGACGAGGCGGTGCCAGTTTCGCCCCATGATAACGAGCATAGGCCGCCCCCCTACAGGACCGCGTCTCGGTTATATGTATGCAGGCCCGTCACCTGACATTCCCCGGGCGGATAAACGGCAACATACAGCAGCGGGGGCGGCCTTGCCGCCCCCGAGTGTGTGGTCCTCGATTGAGCCCGTGCCGGCAGATGCAGGCCTACCTTGCGAAGTAGTGGCTTCCGATGACGATGGTAACGGGGCGGGAGTAGACCCAGAGGGACGTGACTCGCGCGGGGTTGTAGAAGTAGAGGGCACCATACGTGGGGTCCCAACCCGACAGGGCGTCCTGTGCCGCCCGGTAGCACCCGCTGTCCGGCGGCAGATTGATCTGCCCATCGGCCACCGACGTGAAGGCCCACGGCTCGTAGACCACGCCGGCTATCGTTGAAGGGAACTTCGGGCTCCTCACCCTGTTCATGACGACCGCACCCACGGCGACCTTGCCCAGGTACGGCTCGCCCCTCGCTTCACCTGCTATGAGATGCGCGAGCAACTGGTAATCGGATGACGCTGCGCTTGCGACATCGCCCGACGGCACAGGTAGATGCACGGACGACACGAGGAGCATGGCCAGAAGGCCAAGCACCAGCGATCTGGTCCTGCCACATCTCATGGCGTAACCTCCTTACCCGGTACTTTGTCGTAAGGCGCACAAAACTGCGCGCCACGGGGCCGATGGCCCTCTTTATACGAACTTATGGGCGGATTATAGCATAACATCTCAGGAAAGGACAACCGGAAGATCATGTTAAGGCAGGTCCTGGACCAGGTGGAAGCCGGGCCCCGGAGCATACATGTCCTGCAGGCAAAGGACGGGCGAGAGACGGGTCAGCCCAGCCAGGCCCGGACGGCCGAGGCGACCTCGGCCGTGGTGCCGGCGAAGCGACTGACGCCGGGGAGAGACGAGAGGAAGACCCTGCCGTACGGTTTCTCAACAAGCCTTCTATCGAGGACCACGACGACGCCCGTGTCCTCGCGCGACCTTATGAGCCTCCCGAATCCCTGGCGGAACCTCACCACCGCGCTGGGCAACGCATAGGAGTGAAATCCACTGCCGCCAGCCTTCTCCGCGGCCTCCACCCTCGCCTCGAACACAGGGCTTGTGGGCACCTGAAACGGGAGCTTGACCAGGATCACGCAGGAGAGCGCCTCGCCAGGCACGTCAACGCCTTGCCAGAAGCTGTCGGCACCCAGGAGCACGCCAGGCCGCTCGCGGAAATGCGAGAGCATGCGGTGGCGGGGAAGATCGCCCTGCCTGAGCACGGGGATCTCCGCTGCCTCGAGGGCGTCGCGGATGGCATCGTGGGCCCGGCAGAGCATGTCGATGGATGTGAAGAGAACGAAAGCGCGTCCTCTCGAGGCCGTGACGATGTCCACGATGGCGCGGGAGACCGCGTCGACAAACCCCGGGTCCTGGGGTTGCGGAAGGTCAAGAGGCACAGCAAGTAACGCCTGTCTCGGAAAATCGAAGGGTGAATCGAAGATGAGCTCCATGGGAGGCTCGTCAAGGCCTGCAAGGCCAACTTCCCTCTTGAAGAAACCGAAGTCGCCCCGCACAGTCATGGTGGCCGACGTGAGCACAGCCGACTCCACCTGCGAGAAAAGGTGCTCGCGGAGCGCAGGCCCAACATCGAGGGGTGTCGCGATGAGCTGTGTGTCCTGCCGTCCCATCTCGGCCCAGTACACGCACGCCTCGTCCGCCTGCGACATCACGAAGTCGAGGGCGGCCGCCTGAGACGAAAGCCGCCCCGCCGCACCCTGAAGGTCGGCCATGGCGCTTTTGAGGTCCTCGTCGACGTCATCGCCCAGGGCTGCGATGCTGTCGAGGATGGACCCAAGCTCCTTCGCAAGCTCATCCGCCCTGATTGCCACCCTCTCAGCGCCCGGGAGGACTTCCCCCTGCCACAGCGGCCCCGCTGTAAGCTGCTCCTTCAGCCTGAGAGCCCGCTCGCCCCCGGCGCGATCCGGCTCCGCGCCCTCCCGCCGTGTAGCCCGCGCGAACGCCTCGAAAAACGACTCCACGACCTCCCGCATCCGCCTGGCCGCCTCGATGGACGAGTCCACGAGCCTTGCGACGGCAGCAAGCTCGTCGTCGCGCGCCTTTCCCGCGCCGCGAAAGAGCTTCACCCGGAGCGCCGGCAGAAGCCCGCCCTCCGCCCGCCGGTCCCGCTCGCCCCTCACGAGGTCATGGCACGCCCGCCTCATCTGGGCAAGGCTCGCGCGGTACCCGAGCCGCTCGGCGGCGACCTCCGGCGCGTTGTGAGCCTCGTCAAAGACGACGTAGCGGTACTCCGGGAGCACCCGGCCGCCCGCCGCACCAGGCGCCGCAATTCTGAGGGCGAGGTCGGAGAAGAGCAGGTGATGGTTGGTGACAAGGACATCCGCCGCCTCCATCTCGGCCCTCGCCTTTACGAAGTAACAGAGCGACAAGTACGGGCACTTCGTCCGGAGGCACGACATGGAGTCCGACGAGATCTTCTCCCAGAGCGCGGCTGGGACGGACGCCCGAAAGTCGGACCTCGAGCCGGTGGCAACCTCCGGCAGCTCCGCGAGGAGCGCGGCGAGGGCCTGTTGCAGCGCCGGGTCGGCCGGCGCGTCGTTCATCTCCCTCATGAGGGACGCCAGCCTGCGATGGCATATGTAGTTGGCCCGCCCCTTGACGAGAGTGAAGCTGAACCGGACGCCGAGAGCCTGCGCGAGGTCGGGCAGATCCTTGTGGATGAGCTGCTCCTGAAGGTTTATGGTGTTTGTGGACACCACCACCTTCTCCTCGCTCTCCCGCGCCCACAGCACCGCCGGCACCAGGTACGCGATGGACTTGCCCGTGCCGGTGCCGCTCTCGATGAGCGCGTGGCGAGACGTGGAAAAGGCCCGCCACACAGCAAGGGCCATCTCCACCTGCGACTCCCGAAGCTCGTAGCCGTCGAACGCCGCCGCAAGCGGGCCTCCCGGCGCGAACGCCGCCGCCACATCATCCCTGCCGCGGTGCGCCCTCTCCCTCCGCATCCCCATCCCCATCCCCATCCCCATCGCCGCCTACCAGCTCACCGCCTCGCCTGCGATGCGCCGCAGGGCGGCGAGGTTGCGCGCATCGTCGTCGAGGGTCCTGTGGGGCGTCTCCAGGATGAACGGGAGGTGCGAGAGCCTGCTGCAGCCGAGGATGGTGCGAAAGCCGTTCTCGCCGATGCGGCCCTCACCGATGTCGGCATGCCGGTCGAGGTGTGACCCGAGGTCCCCCACGGAGTCGTTGGCGTGCACGAGCGCAAGGCTCTCCATGCCCACGGCGCCCGCCAGCTCGTCGAGGGCTTGCGACAGCCCTCCCCTCGTCCGCACCTCGTAGCCTGCGGCGAAGATGTGGCATGTGTCGAGGCAGATGCCGAGCGGCACCCCGTTTGCCCGGCTCATTATCTCCCTTTGCTCTTCGAAGGTCTTCCCCACCTCCGTGCCGGCGCCCGACACCATCTCGAGGAGAAGGAGAGGCCCGGACTCGCCGTCATCGCATGCTTTCTCGCAGGCATCCACTATGGCCGAGGCGATGTTCGTTGTCCCGGCCTCCACCCCTGAGCCCAGGTGGCTGCCTGGGTGGAACACGAGCATCCCGGCGCCGACGGCCCTTGCCAGCGCGATATCGTGGGCGAGGGCATCGCGCGAGGCCTCGTAAGCCTCCTTCCGGGGTGATGCGAGGTTGAGCAGGTACGGAGCGTGTATGACAAGGGGACCGATGCCGGCCGCAGCAAGGCCCTCACTGAACCGGCGGGCCTCGTCCTCGTCCACCGAGCCCGGTCGAAGGCTCCTGGGGCTGCGCGAGAACATCTGGATCGTGTCGCACCCGAGGCTACGGGCAGCATCCAGGGCCTTCATGAGGCCTCCGGCCCTGTTCACGTGGACGCCGAGCTTCACAGCACATCACCTCTGGAGGCAGGTATTCGCTCTTCGGCAGGCATTTCCTGCAAAGAGAGACACCGCCCACCGCGCCGGCTACCTGCGCCCAAGGGTGTCAAGGAACCGAAGGACCCGGTTACGCTCGATGGCCCCGGTGATGGAGTGGCGCTCCGCGTACACATGGACCAGGACGAGGAAGGCGAGCGCCGCCGCCCTGGCGACGAGAGGAGTGCCAAGGGCGAGCCAGTAGCCGAGCGCCGCCCCCAGCGGGTTGCTCCCGGCATCCCCGAGCATGCTGCGCTCGGCCAGGTCATCCCCTATCCCGGCGAGCGTGGCTCCGGCAAGGCCCACCGGGACGAGCGCTACCGCAGGCAGGCGCGTCGTCAGGAGGAGCGCGGCGACGCCGGCGAGGTATGCCTTGGCCGCCCGCCCGGGGCGGAGGTCGAGGAGGTTCGAGAAGTTGGCGGCGAGCGCCACCACTGTAGAATCCATGACAAGGACGGCGACGGGCAAGGTCGGGGCGGCGATGCGGATGGCAAGCGCTGCAAAGGCGAGCACAAGGCCGGCCTTGAGGATGCCCGTGGTGAATGCGCGCCTCCTCACGAGCGTCTTCACGTGGCCGGCCATGCCCCTGGACTCGCCCGACCCGAGGAAGTCGTCGATGGCGCCTGCGAATGCGGCGGCCATCACCACGAGAAGGCACGGAGCGGCGGCCATCACGTCGGCGCCGCTAAACGCCAGCACCAGGCTGGACGCAATGGCCGCCGAGATTACGAGGGGTATCCCCAAGGAAGCCGGAATGAGCCGCCCCGCATAGTTCGGCCTGAGGTGGCCCGATCGCCCCATCATGTCCCGCATCTGCGGGGTGACGGCAAGGCCCAGCACGTAGGCGAGGGCAAAGCACGCAACCAGCGTCTCACCTCACCTCCCCGGTCCGCCCCGCCACGGCGCAGCGCGCATGGCCGAGACAAGGCGGCCGCCGAGGGCTCTCACGACCCAGTACAACTGGCGGCTCCTGTGGACAAACCCCGCCAGGTCCCGGCCTGTGTCCCTGTGGGACATCCCGCAATCGACCTCGAGGACCCTGTAACCGCGCCTTGCCGCATCAATGGTGAGGGCGACCTCCACCCCGAAGCCGCTCGCGAACGGAGCAAGCCCGAGGAGCATCTCGCGCCTGGCTGCACGCTGCCCGGAAAGCGGGGCCGACACCCGCAGGCCCGAGAGGCATCTTATGCCGAGCCCGGCCACGGCCTTCACGATGCCGAGGCCGCCTGTTCCCCGGGGAGGCTGCGGAAGCCTGGCAACGGCCATGTCCGCCTCGCCCCGGGCGATGGGCGCGATGAGCTTTCCTACCTCCGAAGCACCCTCCCCCACGTCAGCGTCGAGAAAAGCAACAATGCCGTCTGTGGCGAGTCTCACGCCCTCGGTCAGCGCGGCGCCCTTACCAGACCGGCGCCGGAGGCTCACCACGCGCGCCCCCGCCGACGCGGCATGGGCCGCGGTCTTGTCGGTGGACCCATCATCAACCACCAGCACCTCGCAGGCGAAGCCGCTCGCCTCGACGCCGGCCCTCGCCGCCCTCACCGTGGAGGCCACGGTACGACTTTCATTGTATGCAGGGATGACCACGGAGACCCGGTAGCCCATCGGCCCTCCCCCGTCAGGTGCCAGTGCGGCGCGCCCGTTCAGACAGCGGCATCACCGCCGTCGAAGGATGTCTGGCACGAGGCTCTGGGCCGTGCCCTTGATTCCAAAGTGACCCCGCTGCCCCGCAAGGGCGTACACCAGGGAGAGCCGACCCAGCGGGAGGTCGACGCAATCGACAGTCGTGATCCCCTCGCGCTTGTAGTCGCCCATATGCGAGACCTTCACATCCCAGGGCTCAACGCCCACCACGTCAACGCGCAGGCGCTTCAGCACGCGCACGATGGGGATTCCGGCGTCTTGCGCACCAAAGGCCGGATCGAGACTCCCCCCCATCACCACGACCGCGTCGGCGCGTCCGTCAGGCCCAGGTGCATCGCCGCCCGCCGCAGCCGGAGCCTCGACGACCGGCGCCGCATACCCCAGCGAGACGAGGGTGTCGAGCCGGGGACCGGCCTCGCCCAGTGCGGCGTACGCGGCCAGTGCCTCGGCCACGGCGCGTTCCACCGCCTCAGCCCCGGCCAGGGAAACGTCCAGGGATGCTGCAACCTCCCTCGCCTCATCAGCCGAGGCAGGTGCCAGCCTCCTTCTGATGCGGACCACCCGCACAAGCTCGCCTCCAGCCTCCTCGACACACCGCCCGATCCGCTCCATGCCCTCGGGCGGCATCGCATCGCCACACGCGACTGCCGCCACGCGCATCCCCGCGAGCTCCCCCTCGATAAGCCCGCGGGCCACCATGTCCTCAAATGAGAGCGAGGCGGAGAGCGCCTGTTCCAACGCGGCGAGCCTCGCGCCGAGGGCGTCCCTGTCGGCCTTCAGGCGGGCGAAGTCGGCCTCGAGCCGGTCGATCATCCGCTCCTGCTGCTCCACCAGGGCGCCATCGCTCGCCACCGCGCTGCCCACCAGGATTCCGACGCCGAGCGCCAGGAACACTGCCACCAGCGATGCCACGTGGTATTTCATGTCCACCATCACAGCGCGCACACCTCGCCCGGCTCCCCTGTCACAGTAGGCCCAGAGCCAGCTTCAGCCTCATCACCACGAGCCTCAGGATCTGTCGCGCGAGATCGGACGCGGCGGCCGCAACAGCCAGAGGGACCAGCGCCGCGATGATGAGCAGGACGAGATAGCCGCCTCTCATCTGCCCCCTGTATAGCTTGCTCACGCCTTTCGCATCAACCAGCAGGGAGCCCACCTTGAGGCGGGTCAGGAACGTGGACGCCATTCCGGGGCGGCCCTTGTCGAGGAACTCCTCCACGCTGGAGTGGGCGCCCACGGCGACGATGAGCTCTGCGCCGTTCTCATAAGCAAGGAGCATCGCCAGGTCCTCGCTCATGCCGGGGGCAGGGCAGGTGGCCGCCTCGAGGCCGAGGCGCCTCACCCGCTCCATGCCAGGGGCTCTGCCGTCGGGGTACGCGTGGACCACAAGCTCGCAGCCGTGCCGCAGCGCATCGTCGGAGACGCTGTCCATGTCGCCCACCACGATGTCCGGGGCGAACCCCAGTTCGAGAAGGGCGTCCGCGGCACCGTCCACGGCGATGAGCACGGGACGCACTTCCTCGATGTACGAGGCGATGGCCCGCAGGTCGTCCTTGTAGTCCCTCCCCCGCACCACCACAAGCACGTGCCTTTCTGCGATCCTGGTGCGAAGGGGCGGGAGCGACAGGTCGCCAAGGATCGCCGCCTTCTCCCGCCGCGCGTACTCGATGGTGTTGGACACGAACGCGTCGAGCTCGCGTGCAAGGCCGTCGCGCGCCCGCCCCAGCTCCCGCTCGATCGAGGCCAGGGTCTGGACCCGCCCCGTGCCCACCACCTCGCCTCGCCTCTTTATGGCGTTTCCTTCAAGTTCGATGAGGTCCCCGTCGCGGAGAACGTCCATCACCCGGGCACCGACCTCGTCAAGCACGTAGAGCCCGGCGCGACACAGGCGCAGCGGGCCGGGGTTGGGGTACCTGCCGCTTATCGACCTGCTCGCGTTCACCACGGCACGGGCCCCGGCACCGACAAGCGACTCGCACGCCACAAGGTCGATGTCCTCGTGGTCAATGACGGCTATGTCCCCCGGGCGCAGTCGCGCGAGGAGGTTCTTCGTCCTCCGGTCCACCCTGGCGACGCCTCGATATCTCACAGGGACACCTTCCAGAAGGCCCTCGCGGCGCCCGGGCGCCGCTCACAACCCCCCTTGACGCCTCCGCGCTCTCTTCTCTCGTGCAATAGTATACTAAGCCCCGGAAGATCTCATTCTCCCGGGGCTGTTCGTGCCGAAAATCGCTGTGCGCTTATGCGCTGCTGGATGTGCCCTGATGTGGCGGTGTGGCGGCATGGCGGCACGGCGGCCGCATGTCAGCTCGCCCGCATCTCTATGCGGAGCTTGTCCGCAACCCGCGCGATAAAGGCCGAGTTGGTGGGCTTGCCCTTCTCACTACTCACCGTGTGCCCGAACACGTCGTTGAGGAACTCGATGTTGCCACGGGTCCAGGCGATCTCGATGGCGTGGCGGATGGCGCGCTCAACACGCGGCGGTGTGGTGTCGAATTTCTGGGCCACCCTGGGGTACAGCTCCTTCGTGACCCCGTTCAAGAGGGCGACCTCGTTGACCACCATGACAATGGCTTCCCTGAGGTACATGTATCCCCTGATGTTTGCAGGCATCCCCATCTCGTGGATGATCCGCGTCACCTCGGTGTTCAGGTCACGCGGGACCTCGGCCGGGTCCGCCTTCCTCTTTCGCGCGACCTCGCCCCCCTGCGCCACCTGGCGGATCCGCTGGGCGAGCGTTTCGACGTCGAACGGCTTCAGTATGTAGTAGTCGGCCCCGAGTTCGATGATCCGCTGCGTCATGTGCTCCTGACCGATGGCCGTGAGCATCACGAACCTTGGGCGCCTGGGCATGTCGTGCCTGGCAAGGCGCTCCAGCACGCCGATGCCGTCGAGGTGCGGCATGATGATGTCAAGGATCACCACGTCCGGGCCATCGGCGGATATCTTCTCGAGAGCCTCCAGGCCGTCGTAGGCGATTCCGATCACTTCCATGTCAGGCTGGGCATCAATGAACTCCCTCAGGACCTCGCAGAGTTCATGATTGTCATCCACTACGAGGACGCGAGTCCGACCAGAAGGCATAGCACCACCTCATCCACTCTCTGACAAATCATGGGATAGTAACCTGCTCTACCGACGTTTTAGGATTCTACGCGTCCCGGTGAAGTCCTGCCCCCTGACGGGGAAAATCCCAAACGCCCCTAGGCAGCGCGGGGCGTGACAGGGCGCCCCGACGCCGGCATGGACAGGGCACCTGTGGCCTGCGGCCTGGGTTCTTCCTGCATGAAGAGCCCGGCGTCCCGGGCGAGCCACTCCGCCAGCACGCCATAGCCCCGGGTCTGGTCAGACACGAATACGTGCGTCAGCACGCCCACCAGCTTGCCGTCCTTGACGACGGGGCTGCCGGACATGCCCTGGACGATCCCGCCCGTCATTGCGAGGAGCCTGGGGTCCACGATGCGTATTACGAGGCCCTTGACCTGCGGCGTCGCCTGCCTCGCCACGCGCTGGATCTCCACGCGGAACTCCTCGACCCGGTTGTCCTCAACCACCGTGTAGAGGTCGGCGAAGCCCGGAGTCACCTCCTCGGCCATGGCCACGGGGATGGGGTCAGCAAAGTACGGGTTGCCGGGGGCCTTCGTGAGCGTGCCGAATATGCCGAACTTCGTGTTTCGGTCGATGGTGCCGATGACGTCCTGCTCTCCGCTGAAACTCCCCACCTTCTCCCCTGGCTGGCCGCGGCTTCCGTGGTGGATGCCGAGGATGTGTGCCTGCACGATCCTGCCTCTGTTAACGTCCACCTCCCTGTTCGTGGATGTGTCCGTTATCACGTGCCCGAGGGCGCAGTACACCCGTGACCCGGGCTCGTAGAACGATAGCGTGCCGACACCCGCCGCGTTTTCCCTGACCCAGATGCCGATCTTGTACTGCACCTGCCCTCTCTGGCGCGACGGGAGGTCGAAGATTTCACCGGCCTCCACCTCAACAGGCGTCACCCTGACGGTGAACGCCCTCGAGTCTCGAAGAACCCTGATTTCGATGGGCTTTCCGCCTCTCCCCGCGAGGTCTGTCACCCGCTCCACCTCGGACTTGTTCTCCACGGCTTGGCCGTTGATGCTGGTGATGACGTCGCCAACCTCGATGCCGGCTTCGCGGGCCGGGTAACGGCGCCTGCCGTCAGTGCCGACCACCGGGTAATGCCCCACCACCACGACGCCCCTTGCCGACAGCAGCACCCCGATGGCGTGGCCTCCGGGGAGGACCCTGACCTCCGGCACCACGCTCACGAGAAGCCGCTTCACTGGGATGATGTCGAGAAGCCGCACCTCGAGGCTGGTGTCTCCCTGAGCAAGGGGCACGAGCTTGACCCCCGCCCCACGTGCGCCGGCGGCTCCCGCTGCGCCCGAGGACACGCTATCCATGCGCACAAGCTCCTCGCCCGTCAGGCGAAACCTCACGTGCAGCGGCACCCGGACCCACAGGTCCCTGGTGGAGCCCTCGAGGATGGTGATCCTGTCGGGTATCCTCCCAAAGGTGAGGCCATACGCGATAGCACACGATAGGACGGCCAGCAATATGAAGGAACGTACCTTGAGCCCCGATGCCCGGCCCCACCTGCCACCACGTTTTCCGTGAGCGCTGCTGTTGCTGTCGTTGCTGCTATTTCGGTCCACCTTACGGCTACCCCCGGCATTACACATGTCGCAGGCGCCCCAAGTCGCAATCAAGGAGGCACGCCGTGCGCGCCTCCTTGAACTGCGATTACGCCTGCAGGATTACCCTGCCCGGGGGCGGGATTTTTATGCCCTTCAAACTTTGCATGTCATGTTTGTGCCTGTCAGGCGAAGGGTGGCCCTCGCCGCTCGGCCAGCGATGCCCAGGAAAAGCAAGAGCATAGTGGTGCAGCGTGGTGGCTATGCAAGGAGCGAATTCGCAGGTGAATGCGGCGGTTGGGCGGGGCGCGGCACGAGTCTAGGCGCCAGCGCGTCGGGCCAGGCGAGCTATGAAGAAACCGTCCATGCCGTGGATGTGTGGATAGGTCTCGACATAAGGCAGGCCCTGCTCAGGGAAGGCAGCCGAGAACTCGGAAGGCAGGTACGGTCGCGCGCCAGCGAGGGAAAACTCCGGATGCTTTGCGAGAAACTCGTCTATGATTTGGACGTTCTCTTCAGGCTCGATGCTGCAGGTGCTGTAAACGACGATACCTCCCGGTTTCACGGTCGTCGCGGCGGACGCGAGGAGGCCGGCCTGTATCCTCGTAAGCTCGGCGATGTCCTGCGGCTTCCTGTGCCACCTGAGGTCGGGGCGTCTCCGTAGCACGCCCGTGCCGGTGCAGGGCGGGTCCACAATGGCCCTTGCGAAGGGACGGGATGCGATGTCAGCGGAAACGCAGGTCGCATCGGCGCGGATGGCTGTGATAGAGCGAATGCCCAGCCTTTTTGCGTTTTGCTCGAGAATCTTTATCCTGTGCTCGTGCACGTCGAGGGCCACGATCTCGCCACGGTCGCCCATGAGCTCAGCCACGTGCGTGGTCTTACCGCCTGGCGCCGCGGCGAGATCGACCACCCGCTCGCCCGGCGCAGGGTCCAGCACGTGGGCGACCAGCATGGAGCTTGCGTCCTGCACGATGAATTCCCCGTCGCGGTACGAGCGGTGGCCAAAGAGGTCAGCGCCGCCGCGAACATCTATCGCCTGTGGGACGTATGGCGACGGTCGGGCGTCGATGCCTGCCGCGGCGAGCTCATGGAGAAGCCGGTCGCGGGACGTCTTGAGCGTGTTTGCGCGGATGGTGACAGGAGGGACCTCATTGTTGACGGCGCACAGGCGGGCGGTGTCGTCGAAGCCGAACCTCGCAAGCCACCTCGAGACCATCCACCCGGGGTGCGAGTACTTCACAGCGATGTGGTCTGCGGGATGCGAGGCGGCGTCGGGGAAGGCCGCCTCGCCCGGCACGCGCACGAGCGCCCGCAGGACGCCGTTGACGAAGGCGGCAATGCCGGCGTGGCCGAACGCGCGGGCGAGTCTCACCGATTCGTTGACCGCGGCGGGCGGCGGGATATGCGTGAGGTAGAGCACCTGGTATGCGCCGAGCCTGAGCGCGTTGCGGGCCACCGGGTCCATGTTTTCGACGGGGCGTGCGGCGAGCTTCTCGGCCACGTGGTCGAGGGCCTTGCGCATCTTCGTAACGCCGAAAACGAGCTCGGTGACGAGGGCGCGGTCGCGCTCCGAAAGGCGTGCGCCGTGAAGAGCGCGATCCCTTGCGATTGCAGCGTAGGCTCTGTTTTCGTCCATATCTAGCAGCGCTCGCAGGGCGGCCCCGCGAGCGCTTCTTCGTACGTCCACGACATCCACGAATGAGTTCACCTCGCCCCGGTACAGCCTTGCCGGGCGGCGCTAGTCGCGGCGGCTGCCCCGGAGGATGAGAAGACGCAAAAGCTGTGTTACGGCGACGGCGGTTGCCGCGAGGTAGGTCATCCCCGCCGCGCTCAGTACCTGGCGCGTGTGGCGAAGCTCCTCGCCTGACAGGTACCCGCCGCGCTCGAGGAGCGCAAGCGCCCTCCTGCTCGCGTCGTACTCCACCGGGAGCGTCACGACGGAGAATGCCACCGCCCCGACAAAAAGCCAGATCCCGAGGGTCATGAGCCAGTCGAGCCCGCTTCCCGCGAAGATGAACCCGATGAGGAACAGCGGGAACGCCAGGTTCGAGCCGAACGTCGCCACCGGCACGAGGCTGGAGCGGATGGCGAGCGGCACGTAGCCGTTGGCGTGCTGTATGGCGTGGCCCGTCTCGTGGGCGGCGACGCCGAGCGCCGCGAGCGAGCTCCCGCCGTACACCTCGGGCGACAGGCGAAGGACCTTTGCCCGCGGATCGTAGTGGTCCTGCAGCCTACCCGGAATCTGCTCGATGCGCACGGAGTCGAGACCGCTACCGTCCAGGATGTGCCTGGCCGCCTCGGCCCCGCTGACGCCGCTACGCGCCCGTACCCGCGAGTAGGTGTTGAACACGCCCTGCACCCTGCTCTGCGCCCATAGGGCGAACAGCATCGCCGGAATTATCAGAATGTAGGTGGGGTCCCAGAAAAACATGATCCAACCCTCCTCGGATCCCTCTCTCCAGGTTGATCGCCGGTAACCGCCATTTCCTCGCCGAATGCTCACCCGAACCTGCCGGCTCGTGTCGCGATGTCCCACATGCGAGGTGCTTCACCGGAAAAACGCGCATGCTGGTTCTCGTCGTTTGATAGCCCCGAGGTACGGCCGCTATGGGGCCTGCCCCGGGGACAGGCGCCACTTCGCTATCGCCCGGCGCCGCCTGGTGCTACCTGGCGCCGGCGGACACGCGGCTGGCCGGCGGTGTCGCGCATTGGCGGCGTTCATGGTATGAGGACAGCCGACACCGGCGGCTCCTTCCGGAAACGCGCATCCTGTTTCGCCACTCGGCGCCACCGGGCGCCGCACGCACTCAC
>DKEX01000114.1:52996-59008 GCA_002452295.1 Firmicutes bacterium UBA6811
TCACTCGTTCACTCACGAGCCACCTGGCGCGCCACCCATACCTATTATAGTCCCTTCAGGACGCAGGTTCAAACCCTCTCGCGCCCTACCTTCCCAGCACCGTTCCGAGGGCCACTGGATGGCCACGCAGGTAATCGCGTGCAGTCATGCGCTTGCCGCCCTCGGCTTGCACCTCCTGCACCAGGTAGAAGCCATCGCCGGCCCTCACGAGAAGGCCTTCCGGGGTGGTGCGGCACGTTCCCGGCGGATCCGGCGGGCCAGGCGCGGCCTGAGGGTCGCAGGCGCCCCCGTGGCAGGCGCTGGCATCCTCACGTTCGCGCGCGCGCTCGCACTCGGCCCCGGCCCCAGGCGCGTCGACGGGTCGCCCACGGAAGATCTTCACCAGTCGCCCTCCGATCCTCGTAAACGCGCCCGGCCTCGGGTTCCCCGCCCGTACCAGGTTATGGATGGCGCGCGCCGGCCTTCGCCAGTCGATCTCGAACTCGCCCGGATCCACCCGGGGGGCGCGCGTGGCGACCGCCTCGTTCTGCCGGATCCTGGGCGCCCTGCCAGCCTCGATGAGCGCGAGCGTCCTTTCGAGAAGCCTCGCGCCCCTCTCCGCAAGCTCCCTGCGGAGCTCTCCGGCGGTCATGTCCTGCCCGATGGGGACCTCCTCCTGGAGGATGATGTCCCCGGTGTCCCAGCCCTCAGACATGTACATCGTGGTCACGCCCGTCGTACGCTCGCCCGCCATGATGGCGCGCTCTATCGGCGCAGCCCCCCGGTACCTGGGCAGGAGCGAGGCGTGCACGTTTATGCACCCGTGCTTCGGAAGCCTCAGAACCTCTGGCGGTAGCAGAAGGCCGTACGCCACGACCGCGATGGCATCCGGCGCAGCCTCCCGGAGGACCGCAAGGGCGGCGGCGTCTTTCAGGGTCTGCGGCGTGAGCACCCGAAGCCCTCGCGCCTCTGCAATCTCCTTCACAGGCGTCGGCACAAGCCGCCGCCCCCTCGCCCTCGCCCTGTCAGGCTGCGTAAAGACGCACGCGACGCTATGCCCAGCCGTCAGAACCGCCTCCAGCGAGGGAACCGCAAACTCGGGGCTTCCCATGAAGGCAATGACCATGTCACTCATCCGCCTGCTCTTCCACGATGTCAGTAGCCTTGTCGATGAAGAGGACGCCGTCCAGGTGGTCTATCTCGTGCTGAAGCGCCCTCGCGAGGAGCCCGTCGCCCTCGATGCGCCGCACCCCCTGGCCATTCCGGCTGAGGGCCTCCACGGTCACTGTATCCGCCCTGACCACCTCGCCCGTCACGCCCGGAAGCGACAGGCACCCCTCGCGGGCCACCGCCTCGCCCGCGCTCCTTACGACGCGCGGGTTGAAGAGCACCATCGGCCCGTCGCCGACATCGATGACGACGAGCCGCACCGGTATTCCCACCTGGGGAGCGGCAAGGCCCACGCCCTCGGCGGCGTACATGGTCTCCAGCATGTTGTCCGCGAGGGCCAGCATCTCCTTTGTGAGTTTTCGTAGAGGAAACGCCTGCTTTCTGAGGACGGGATCTCCAAACTTGCGTACATCCAGGATCAAATCGCCGCCCCTCCCTCCTACCCTCAAGAACCTGCTTCGTCTCTTGCTCAAAGGACGCTTTCGGGATCGACGTCCACCTGAACCACTATACCACGGGGAGGCGCAGGGCACGTATCAAGCCCCCGGCGGACGGCCTCGTCGGCGCTCTCGAGCGGATGCCCCTTCAGTAGTATCTGCCACCTGTAGAGCCGCCTAACGCGCTTCATGGCGCACGGCGAGGGCCCGAGCACCCTTACGCCTGCAGCTCCGGACGGCGCCGGGTGCGGCGGCGGGTCGAGTGACCTCGCGGCGACGCGCAGCGAGGCGCCGAGGCTTGCGGCATACCGCTCCACAGCGCCCGGATCCTCGCCGGACACCACCAGCAGCACGAGATGGACGAACGGCGGATACAGCAGGTCCTGCCGGGCGCGGATCTCCTCCTCGTAGAACCCCACGTAGTCGTGGTCCCTCGCGTGCTGCACGGCATAATGGTCAGGCGCGTACGTCTGGATGATGACTAGGCCGGGCCTGTCTCCTCTGCCCGCCCGCCCTGCGACCTGGGTCATCAGTTGAAACGTGCGCTCCCCGGCCTTGAAGTCCGGCAGGTTGAGACAGGTATCGGCGCTGACCACCCCGACGAGGGTGACCCGGGGGAAATCGTGGCCCTTGGCCACCATCTGGGTGCCGACGAGGATGTCGTGCTCCCCGCCACGGAACTTGCTCACTATCGTCTCGTGGGCCCTCTTCGTGCGGGTGGTGTCAAGGTCCATCCGCACCACCCTGGCCTGCGGAAACGCGCGCATGACCTCGCGCTCTATCTTCTCCGTGCCGGCGCCGAAGTACTTGATATAGCTGCTGCCGCACTTCGGGCAGGTGTCGGGCAGGGCCTCCTCGTGGTTGCAGTAGTGGCAACGCAACGTGCCCTCCTCAGCGTGGTATGTCAGGGCCACGTCGCACTCCGGGCAGCGCATCGCGTGACCGCACTCCCGGCACAGCACGAACGTGGAGTGTCCGCGCCTGTTGAGAAAGAGTATCACCTGCTCGCGCCGGGCGAGCCTCTCGCGTATCGCCCTCGCGAGGGCCCGCGAGAAGATGCTCCTGTTGCCGTGCGCAAGCTCCTCACGCATGTCCACGATGTCCATGGCCGGCATGGGGCGCATCTCGACTCGCGTCGTGAGGGCGATGTAGTCGTATTCGCCGGCCCTCGCCCGGTAGAATGACTCCACCGACGGGGTGGCCGACCCCAGCACGCACGGGCAGCCGGCGACCCTCGCGCGCTCGCACGCTACCTCGCGCGCGTGGTATCTCGGCGACTCCTCCTGTTTGTACGAGTTCTCGTGCTCCTCGTCAACGACGACGAGACCCAGGTTACCGACGGGTGCGAACACCGCGGACCGCGCCCCCACGACGATCCTGGCGTCTCCGCGCTCGGCCCTGCGCCACTCGTCGTACCTCTCACCGGCCGACAGCCGACTATGGAGAAGCGCCACCGCTCGACCGAACCTCTCGCGAAAACCCCCTGCAAGCTGCGGCGTCAGCGCTATCTCCGGGACGAGCACGATGGCCGACCTGCCCCGGGCCAGCGCGGCCTCGATGGCGCGCATGTAGACCTCGGTCTTGCCGCTGGCGGTCACCCCGTGGAGAAGGATGGGCCTGGGGCTTCGCTGATCGAAGGCCGCTGTAATGGCTGATACCGCCCGGTCCTGGTCGGGAGTGAGGTGGAGAGGCGGCCGGCCCGCCTGCGGCGGGGCCGCCTGGGCATCGGTGAACGGGCTTCGCATGACCTCCACTTTCTTTGATGCGAGAATCCCCTTGCGGATCAGGGCGCGGACCGCGTCAGGGCATGTCCGGCGGAGGAGGCCGGAGGCGTCGCCCTCCATGACGGAGGATCCCCGTTCGAGGAGGGCGCGCACGACCTCGGCCTGGCGAGGCGCGCGCTTCTCCGCCTCAGTCACGAAGGCGCGCGCTTCCTCGGAAGACACGGCAAGCTCGATGAGCGCCTGCGTCTTGACGCTGGCCTTGCGTTGTCGGACGGCGGCCGGGAACATCTGGGCGATGGCCTCCGCAGGCCGGCAGAGGTACCGCGCGGTCATCCAGGTCGCGAGGGCCATCATACCCTGCGGAAGCGGAGATACCTCCGAGGCCACT
The DNA here is from genome assembly GCA_002452295.1 of Firmicutes bacterium UBA6811. Lineage (GTDB taxonomy): Bacteria > Bacillota > SHA-98 > UBA4971 > UBA4971 > UBA6256. Next base: position 56,695 of record DKEX01000114.1, read on the forward strand.
TCAAGGATGTGCTTGACCTTCGCCACGTCGGGCGTATCGACGAACCCCACGACGTAGCCGACGAGCCTGCGGCCGCCGAACGGCACCACGACGGCGCTACCCACCCTCACGCTCCCCCGCAGGCGGTCCGGGATCCCGTAGTGGAACGGCTTCGCCGCCTTTGCAGCAGGCACATCCACGACCACTTCAGCGAACAAGTCCAAGCCTCCCCGCGTAAGCCCTGTCCTTCTTTTTCTACGCGAGGAAACAAAAACCTTCAGTCTTCGGCCCGACTTCGCCTGCGGCTCTGGCTGCGGCCCAGCCTGTGACCAGGCTGTGTCCAGGCTGCGGCTCCGCCTCCGCCTCCACCTCAGACTCGGCTTCCTGCTCCGGTTCCGGTTCCGGCGTGGGCACCGCCGCCGACCCCGGCCGCCGGCCGGAGCCCCCGTCGGTTAATATGCGCCCCGGCTGGGGCGTCTATCCCCACCCTACCGCCGGCAGGCCTCGCCCTGACCTGCTGTGCCTGCACGGCCCTGGAGGGCGAGCATGCCGCGCCTCATCAGGCAACCAAGAACGGCCCTTTCCAGTTTCCTGACGATGCGGGTGGTCACAAACTCCCTGCGTGATGTAGGGATGACGAGGATAGTGTACATGCCGGCCAGGTTGCCGCCGAGCACGTCGGTGAAGATCTGATCCCCTATGACCGCGGTCTCCCGGGGCGAGGTACCGAGAAGCGCGAGGGCGGCCCGAAACGCGGGACGCATCGGCTTTAGCCCCCTCGCCGCAGGGATCCCCAGGATGCCCGAGATGGCCTCCACGCGGCCCCTGAAGTTGTTGGAGAGCATGCACAGGCGAAGGCCCCGGGCCTTCGCCTCGTCGAAGAACGCCAGCACCGGGGCGGGTATGTCACTGCTCCCCCAGTCCACAAACGTGTTATCGATGTCCAGCACCATGCCATTTATGCCACGCGCAACGAGCCGGGAGAGATCAACCTGGCAGATGGACGGGACGTAAAGATCGGGGCACAGCATAGACAGCAAGCATATCCCTCCCGGCAATAGGGGTGTCCGTGCCGGTATTATACCATGTATGCCAAAATCCGGCGAGGCCTGGTCGCCCCGGTGTTGTCACCCCGGCCGTCCCGGACATCCCTGTCGCTCCAGTCCTCCGGTGCCCCGGTCGCGCACTATAGCGCCTTCCATGCGTGATATCGGCACGTGCTATGCATGCATGGCAAGAGGCCGGGGGGCCCCGCGGCGTCCGGTTTCGCGGCTGCCTTATCAATTATAGCCTTCCGCTGTCATCTCCTTTTGCAGCTTCAGAAGCGCTCGCTTCTCGATGCGCGACACGTAGGAGCGCGAGATGCCCAGGTGCCTCGAGATCTCGCGCTGAGTTCTGCGCAGCCCGTCGCCGAGCCCGTAGCGCATCTCGATGACCTTCTTCTCCCGCCGCGTGAGTTCCCCGACCTTCTCCGCGAGCTTGCCCTCCTCCACGGTGCCCTCCACGACGAGCGTCACCTCGTCGGGCTCGCTCCCAAGCACGTCGATGAGGGTGATCTCGTTGCCCTCCTTGTCAGCCCCTATGGGGTCATAGAGAAGGATCTCGCCCTTGCTCTTTCGGGTCGCCCGGAGGTGCATGAGGATCTCGTTCTCGATGCACCGTGCGGCGTAAGTAGCGAGCCTCGTCCGCTTCTTCTGGTTGAAAGTGTCGATGGCCTTTATGAGGCCGATTGTGCCTATGGATATGAGGTCGTCCTGGTCCTCACCGGTGCCCTCGAACTTCTTGACGATGTGCGCCACGAGCCTGAGGTTGCGTTCGATGAGAGTGTTCCTGGCATCCTCGTCGCCGTTCTCCTTCCGCGCGAGAACCTCGGCCTCCTCCTTCTCCGAAAGGGGAGGCGGGAACACATTGCCGCTGGATATGTGCGACGCCAGGAGCCACAACCCTCGCAAAAGCAATGCCGAGCCTACCAGGAGATCGAGCACGTGCCTGCCACCCCCTGCAAGAGATTCACTAGTATAGATATGAGCCGAACCGGTGAAAGTGCCTGTCCAGGTCGGGGGCATTCCAAGGAATAGCAGGCAGGCTACGACCGGGAGCAGGAACCGCGTGCGCCAGTCGCTGTCCTTGCGGACAGTCGAAAGGAAAGAAGACACGCAAGGGTGCAATCGGGGCCGACTGTACCTTCGGACAGTCTTTGTGCGCTTTGCGCCGGCACCTGTCCCGGCATGCAGGAAACAGATGAGGTGCAGCGAATGTGTTACGCTACTCGACACCCCAGTTGATATTGATGATCGAAGCAGCCCGTGCTCACTAAGTGAGGGTGCAAAAATGC
>DKEX01000114.1:59060-61849 GCA_002452295.1 Firmicutes bacterium UBA6811
CGCCCCGCTTGGGGCGCCGTCCCCGAGTGCAACACCGGCAACCCGGCAACTACTGGAAGAGGGGCGAGAACTAACGCACCCTCACTTAGCCGATACACGTGGAAGCGATGACCACTCCCCAATGGGTCATCGTGCTATTGCCGGCTGAAAACGTACGCGCGTTCGGAGTCCGGCAGGTGTTCTGCAGGCAACGGCGTAATTACTATCTATGTCCAGGGCTGAACACGAATCGTCTGGTAGCCGCACGGCGCGCCGCGTTGGCGTTGCGCTCGACTGCGCAGCTACCCGACCGTAAGCTCGTTTGAGTTGGAGGTCGGCCCCGTCCAGGCGGAGGGCTGAGCTCATTAAGAGGGTTCTGCCCCAGCGTGGCGCCGTCTGGACGGGTCTTGAGTAGAGTAGAGGAAAGGAGAGGACAGAGGAATGCCACTGGAACCCATTGACCGCTGCCGGGGCTGTCTTCTCGGCCTTGCAGTGGGGGACGCGCTGGGGGCGCCCCTGGAGTTCCATCCCGCGGGCTCGTTCGAGCCGATCCAGGACATGATCGAGGGCGGCCGTTTTGGGCTTGCGGCCAGCGAGTGGACCGACGACACAGCGATGGCGCTGTGCCTGGCCGACAGCCTCATCGCCTGTGAGGGCTTCGACCCGGTGGATCAGCTCGAAAGGTACCTCCGGTGGTATCGTGACGGGCACCTGAGCTGCACCGGCTACTGCTACGGCATAGGCATGACCGTGCAGGCCTCGCTCACGCGGTTCGAGCGCGTGCGCGAGCCCTACTGCGGCTCCACTGACCCTTTCACCGCCGGAAACGGCTCCATCATGCGCCTCGCGCCCGTTCCCATGTTCTACGCGCAAAGCCCGCGCGAGGCCATCGAGAGGTCCGGCGAGAGCTCGCGGACGACTCACCAGGCCGCCACGGCCATCGACGCCTGCCGGTATTTCGGAGGCCTCATCGTGGGCGCGCTCGGCGGTGAGAGCAAGGAGACGCTCCTTTCGGACCACTATGCTCCAGTCCAAGGGGTGTGGGAGGACCAGCCGCTGGCGCCCGAGATCGACGAGATCGCCGGAGGATCGTTCAAGCGCCGCAACCCGCCCGAGATACGGGGCTCGGGCTACGTCGTGGAGTCACTGGAAGCGGCGCTCTGGGCCTTCTACCACGGCGATTCCTTCAAGGACGGCTGCCTTTTGGCCGTCAACCTCGGCGACGACGCCGACACCACAGGCGCTATTTACGGGCAGCTCGCCGGGGCGTTCTACGGCGAGTCCGGCATCCCGGAGACCTGGCTTTCGAAGCTTGCGTGGCGCGACACGATCGCTGAAATGGCGGAGCGGCTCTTTGCGCTCTCGAGATGAGCCTGGGTCGGCCATCCGCAATATGTGGCGAGGAGAGACCGCAAAGGCCCAACTTGGAGCCTGAACCGTCTAGAGGCCGCAGCAAGAGTCATAGGAATTCCGCCGAGCCAGAGTTCTCTAGACGCATGTCTTCGGAGGTGATCACGGTGAGCAACGCCGGGGCGGTGGCCCTATCCCTCGACCAGGTGATAGCCTTTCGGCTGCAGAGGCACCATCTGGCCGAGCGGGCGCCCGCGAAGGAACTGGTCGCGGTGGTGCGTGATGTATGCGGCATTCAAGCGCAGTTGGGGTCCGCCGCCCGCATGGCGCTGTGGGCTCGCGTCCAGGGCATAGCGCCGGACGACGTGGACCGTGCCTTATGGGAAGAGCGGGCTCTTGCGAAAACGTGGTGCATGCGCGGCACCGTGCACCTGATCCCGGCCGCTGATGTGCCCGTCTACGTCGCCGCCCTTAGGCAGAGCACCGTCGCAGAGGAGATGCGCTGGATGGCCAGGTACGGCCTTGGCAGCGATAAGGTACAGAATATGGTCGCGTGTATCGCCGAGTGCCTTGCCTCCGGTCCCCTCACCCGGCGCGACCTGGCCGATTGCGTGGCATCTTCCCTGGGGCCCGAGGCGCGGAAATGGATCGAACACGCTTGGGGAGGAGTGGTCAAGCAAGCCTCTCTGCAGGGCCTGGTGTGTTTCGGCCCCGACCGGGGACAGGAGACTACTTTCGCACGCCAGGACAGGTGGCTACCAGGGCCACCAAGGCAAGAGGATATGGCGACCGGGGACGCCGGAACGCTCCTCATGAGGGGGTACCTGCACGGCTACGGCCCGGCCACGTGGCAGGACTTCGCCTCATGGACCGGGATGCCGGTGAAGGACACAGCCTCCATAGGCAGGCGCCTGACGGATGATCTGGTCGAAGTATCGGTCGAGGGCCGGCCAGGGTTTCTCCTACGGGAGGATCTGACGGCCGTCCAGACCGCGGCGCTCGGCGAGCCGGCGGTCCGCCTGCTGCCGAGCTTCGATCCCTACCTGCTGGGTCATGGCGACAGGAGTCACCTAGTCAGCGATGCTCACTACAAACGTGTCTTCCGCAAGGCGGGGTGGCTCTCGCCGGTTGTGCTCGTGAACGGGCGCGTGGCTGGCGTGTGGTCTCACGAGCGCAAGGGCCGCAAGCTGATGATCACGGTCGAGCCATTCGGCGGCCTCTCGTCTGCTGCCTGCGATCGCATCGGCGCCGAGGCGGAAGATATCGGCCGCTTTCTCGGGTTATCCGCACTGGTGAAGATGACCGCGTAGGCGAGGCATAAGGCAAATGCCAGCACCGCCTGCTATCGGGCTTGTGATAACCTGGCGCCCGCAGGAGACCCATCGGCTGTCGCGTATTGCGGATTTTGGCAAAGGTGGGATGAGAAACGAGATGACGGGGACGGCGCCCCAAGCGGGGCG
>DKEX01000114.1:61902-62056 GCA_002452295.1 Firmicutes bacterium UBA6811
AGCATTTTTGCACCCTCACTTAGCGTCTTGACCGACTTGACCTCATAGAGTACGTCTCCCTTTTGCAGTCTGAGCAGGCCGGTCATGATGTTCTGGACGGTGCTCTTACCAGCTCCGCTGGGGCCCAGGAAACCGAGGATCTCTCCCTTCGAGA
>DKEX01000133.1:0-13917 GCA_002452295.1 Firmicutes bacterium UBA6811
CATTTCTGCACCCTCACTTAGCCTCCACAAGGGGACAGCTTCCCAGGTTACAGCCACCGCCCTCCACAGCGACCCGCAGAAAAGTCATAGCCTGTTCGGCAGGAAAGCCGGGATCAATAGCGAATGCATGTTCGAGCGGTCACCAGGCAATACTTCCATATGCTGGGAGCGCGCGGCTGCACGCTGGCGCGGTAGCGTTGCGGAGGTGGCACAGGTGTCGTACAATTAGCGTAGAGACGACCGCACCCCGGACCCCGGCATGAGCAGTGCCCACAGAGGCGCGGGAGGGTTTGAAGGAGCTCAAGGAGGCGCCATATTGAACGAGTTCAAACTGAGGACAGATCTGAAACCGAGAGGCGATCAGCCGAAGGCCGTTCGGGAGCTTGCGGAGGGCGTGAGGGCCGGCCAGAGGTGCCAGACGCTCCTCGGGGCCACCGGCACCGGGAAGACGTTCACGGACGCCCTCGTGATCCAGGAGGTCCAGAAGCCTACCCTGATCATCGCACACAACAAGACCCTCGCCGCGCAGCTCTGCAGCGAGTTTCGGGCGCTGTTCCCGGACAACGCCGTCGAGTACTTCGTGAGCTACTACGACTACTATCAGCCGGAGGCGTATATCCCGCAGACCGACACCTACATCGAGAAGGACTCGTCCATCAACGACGAGATCGACCGGCTGCGGCACGCCGCGACGAGCGCTCTCTTCGAGCGGCGCGATGTCGTGATCGTGGCGAGCGTGTCGTGCATATACGGCCTCGGGTCGCCCGAGGATTACAAGGGCCTCACCGTGATGTTGCGCAGGGGCGGCGACGCCGACAGGGACGCCGTCCTCCGGAAGCTCGTGGGCATCCAGTACGCCCGCAACGACATCGGCTTCACGAGAGGCACGTTCAGGGTACGCGGCGACGTCGTGGAGATAATCCCGGCATACGGCGAAAACGCCATAAGGATCGAGTTCTTCGGCGACGAGGTCGACCGCATCCTCGAGGTCGATGTGGTCACCGGCGAGGTGCTCCAGGAGAGGGATGTCGTGACCATCTTCCCGGCCACACACTTCATCACCAGCGATGAGAAGCTCAAGCGTGCCCTCGTCAGCATCGAGCAGGAGCTCGGGGAGCGGCTCGCCGAGCTTCGGAGCGCAGGCAAGCTGCTCGAGGCCCAGAGGCTGGAGCAGAGGACCCGTTACGACCTGGAGATGCTCGCCGAGGTGGGCTACTGTCAGGGCATCGAAAACTACTCGCGCCACCTCACCGGGAGACAGCAAGGGGAGCCGCCGGCCACGTTGCTCGACTACTTCCCCGACGACTTTCTGGTGATCATCGACGAGTCCCACGTCACGCTGCCGCAGTTGCACGCGATGTACGCCGGGGACCGATCCCGGAAGGAGAGCCTCGTCGCGTACGGGTTCAGGCTGCCATCGGCCTTCGACAACCGCCCGCTCACGTTCGAGGAGTTCGAGCGGCGCGTAAACCAGGTCATCTTCGCATCGGCGACGCCCGGCCCGTATGAGCTTCGCGTGAGCAGCCAGGTGGTGGAGCAGATCATCCGCCCCACCGGGCTTATCGACCCGGAGGTGGAGGTGCGCCCCGTGCGCAACCAGATCGATGACCTCCTCGCCGAGATCCGTGCGCGGGTGGACGCCAAAGAGCGCGTCCTCGTCACGACCCTCACGAAGAAGATGGCCGAGGACCTCACCGATTATCTGGTGGACGTCGGCGAGAGGGCGCGATACCTCCACTCCGAGGTCGATACGCTGGAGCGCATTGAGATCCTGCGCAACCTGCGCCTGGGCGACTTCGACGTCCTGGTGGGCATAAACCTGCTCCGGGAGGGGCTTGACCTTCCGGAGGTATCCCTCGTGGCCATCCTCGACGCCGACAAGGAAGGATACCTGCGCTCGGAGACGTCGCTCATCCAGACCATCGGGCGGGCTGCGCGCAACGTGCATGGCAAGGTGATCATGTACGCTGACACCATCACCCGGTCCATGCGGCGCGCCATCGATGAGACCAACAGGCGGCGCAGGATCCAGATGGAATACAACGAGCGCCACGGCATAACGCCCGAGTCCGTGAAGAAGGCCGTCCATGACATCGCCGAGTTCGCCAGGGCCGCCGAGGAGAGGCCTGCGTACGGGGCCGCAGCCCAGGCCAGGGCCGGGGTGGCTGCAGCCTCCGGGGCCGGAGCCGCCGCGCCCGCCGGCGAGGCCGAGGCGCTGGAGAGGATGTCCGACAAGGAGGTTGCGGCGCTCATCCGCACGCTCGAGGAGCAGATGCGTAAGGCGGCGCAGGAGCTCGAGTTCGAGCGCGCCGCCGAGCTGCGCGACCGGATCCGCGCCCTCAGGCGGAGGTTCGCGTCATAGTCGGGCCCGGACGGCCTTGTGCACGCGTCGCAATTCAGAGCATGATCGCGTGATGGTGACAGCCGCCCTGCGGCGCCCATGTATCCGTGGAGAAGCGCGCTTTCGGAGGAAATGCATAGTGAGTAAGCAGCAGTTAATCGTCAGGGGTGCGCGCCAGCATAACCTGAAGAACATAGACCTCGAGATCCCTAGGGACAGGCTGGTGGTCATCACCGGACTCAGCGGCTCGGGCAAGTCTTCCCTGGCCTTTGACACCATCTACGCCGAGGGCCAGCGCCGCTACGTCGAGTCGCTCTCGGCCTACGCCCGGCAGTTCCTCGGGCAGATGGACAAGCCGGACGTGGACTACATCGAGGGGCTGTCCCCCGCCATAGCCATAGACCAGAAGAGCGGGAGCCGGAACCCCAGGTCCACGGTGGGCACCGTCACCGAGATATACGACTACCTGCGCCTCCTCTTCGCGAGGATCGGCAAGCCCCACTGCCCGAAGTGCGGCAAGCCCATCACCCAGCAGACGGCGCAGCAGATCGTCGACCAGGTGATGGCCCTCGGCGAGGGCACGAAGATACAGGTCATCTCGCCGGTCATCAGGGGCAAGAAGGGCGAGCACAGGAGGGTGATCGAGGACATAAGGAAGGAGGGGTTCGTCCGCGTCAGGGTCAACGGCGAGGTGCGAAGCGTGGACGAGGACATCCCTCTCGAACGCTACAAGATCCACACGATAGAGATCGTCGTGGACCGCCTCGTCATCCGGCCCGGCGTCGCGAACCGCCTCGCCGACTCCATCGAGCTTGCCATGAGGCGCGGCGATGGGGTAGCCATCATCAACGTGGCAGGCGGCGAAAGCGGCGAGGACCTCGTCTTCAGCGAGAAGTTCGCATGCCCCGACTGCGGGGTGAGCTTCGAGGAACTTGCGCCCAGGATGTTCTCGTTCAACAGCCCCTACGGAGCATGCCCCGAGTGCGCTGGCCTCGGCACCAAGGAGGAGATCGACCCGGAGCTCGTCCTGGACCTCGGAAGGAGCATAGTCGAGGGCGGCATCGTGCCGTGGGAGAGGTCCTGGCAGGGAACGCGCAGCGATTACTACGCCCGCAAGGTCATGGCAGTGTGCGAGCGGTTCGGCATGGACCCGTCCGGGCCCATCGGCCGGCTGACCGAGGAGCACCGGCGGATCCTGCTTCATGGCGCGGGCAGGGAACGGTTCAGGTACCAGTATCACAACTTCGCCGGGGATCTCGTCTGGCATGAGAGCCACTACGAGGGCGTCGTGCCGTACCTCGAGCACCGCTACAGGGAAGCCCAGTCCGACTCGGCCCGCGAGGAGATAGAGCAGTTCGTCACGGCACGGCCCTGCCCCGCGTGTCGCGGGGCCCGGCTCAAGCCGGAGAGTCTCGCCGTGAAGGTGGGCGGCAAGTCCATGATGGAGGTTACCGCCATGTCGTGCGCCGATGCAAGGCGGTTCTTCGAGCAGCTCTCGCTCACCGAGCGGGAGGTCACGATAGCGCGGCAGATTCTGAAGGAAATCCGCGAGAGGCTGGGGTTCCTGGTGAACGTGGGCCTCGACTACCTCACGCTCGACAGGGCCGCAGGCACCCTCGCAGGCGGCGAGGCGCAGCGCATTCGCCTTGCGACGCAGATCGGGTCGAGCCTGGTGGGCGTGCTTTACATTCTGGATGAGCCGAGCATCGGGCTGCACCAGCGCGACAACCAGCGCCTCATAGGCACCCTCAAGCGCCTGCGCGACCTGGGCAACACGGTGCTCGTGGTGGAGCACGACGAGGAGACCATCCGCGCCGCGGACCACATCATAGACATCGGGCCGGGCGCCGGGGCTGAGGGCGGGTATGTGGTTGCATCGGGCACCATCGACGACATAGTCGCCTGCGAGCGCTCAGTCACCGGGCAGTACCTTGCCGGTAAGCGTAAGGTCCACGTGCCCTCGCGCCGCCGCTCGCCCAACGGCAAGTGCCTCCGGGTGAAGGGCGCGCGGGAGCACAACCTCAAGAACATCGACGTCGAGATCCCGCTGGGGGTCTTCGTGTGCGTCACGGGGGTTTCGGGTTCGGGCAAGAGCACGCTCATAAACGAGATCGTCCACAGGAAGCTCGCCCACGAGCTCAACAGGGCCGCGATCAAGGCGGGCGCGCACGACGCCGTGCTTGGCATCGAGCACCTCGACCGCGTCATCGATGTGGACCAGTCCCCCATCGGGCGGACGCCGCGGTCGAACCCCGCGACCTACACCGGCACCTTCGATCTGATACGCGACACCTTCGCCCTCACCCCGGAGGCGAAGGTGCGGGGGTACGGCCCGGGAAGGTTCAGCTTCAACGTGAAGGGCGGGCGCTGCGAAGCGTGCAAGGGGGACGGCATCATCAAGATCGAGATGCACTTCCTGCCTGACGTGTACGTGCCGTGCGAGGTGTGCAGGGGGAAGCGCTACAACAGGGAAACGCTGGAAGTGAAGTACAAGGGGAAGACCATCGCCGACGTGCTCGACATGCGGGTCGACGAGGCCCTCGAGTTCTTCACGAACCTCCCGAGGATCCGCCGCAAGCTGGAGACCCTCAATGATGTGGGGCTAGGATACATCAAGCTGGGCCAGCCAGCGACCACCCTCTCGGGCGGAGAGGCCCAGAGGGTCAAGCTCGCCACCGAGCTCAGCAGGCGAAGCAACGGAAGGACCCTCTACATCCTGGACGAGCCGACGACGGGGCTCCATTTCGCCGACATCGAGAAGCTCCTCGGCGTGCTCGGGCGGCTCGTAGACGCCGGGGACACCGTGCTCGTCATCGAGCACAACCTCGACGTCATCAAGACAGCGGACTATATCATAGATCTGGGCCCGGAGGGCGGGGAGCGCGGCGGCACGGTAGTGGCGTGCGGCACCCCGGAGGAGGTCACGAGATGCGAGCGGTCCTACACCGGGCAGTTCCTCAGGAAGGTGCTGGCAACATGAGTAAGGTGCTGGGAACATGAATCAGGTGCCCAATGAGGAGCCCATGGCGGGGGCCGAAGCCGGTGCCACGGCCAAGGACAGGGCCACGGCCAGGGAAAACCTTCAGGACAGAGTGAAGGACCTACCCGACAGGCCTGGGGTGTACATCATGAAAGACGCCTCGGGGCGCGTCATCTACGTCGGGAAGGCGTCGTCCCTGAGGAACAGGGTGCGCTCGTATTTCCAGTCGCCTGAGAGCCTCGCCAGGCGCACGCGGGCGCTCGTCGAGCACATCGCAGACTTCGAGTACGTGGTCACCGACTCCGAGGTGGAGGCCCTCATCCTCGAGAACAACCTCATCAAGCGGCATCGCCCCCGGTACAACGTTCGGCTCAGGGACGACAAGACCTACCCGTTCATCAAGGTCACCCTGGCAGAGCCGTTCCCGAGGGTGATCGTGACGCGCAGGGTGGAGCAGGACGGGTCTCGCTACTTCGGGCCTTACCCTAACGTGAGCGGGATGCGCGACACCCTTGCGTTTCTGAAGCGCCTTTTTCCTGTGCGGGGGTGCTCGAAGAGGATCACCGAGGAGTCCCGCGAGCGGCCGTGCCTCAACTACCATATCGGAAAGTGCCTGGGCCCGTGCGCGGCAGCCATAACCCGCGAGGCCTATGCCGAGCTTGTGAAGCAGATCGTCCTCTTCCTGGAAGGACGGCAGGAGCAGCTTGTCCGGGAGATGAAACGGCGGATGCAGGCGGCATCGGACCTACTGGACTTCGAGACAGCGGCCGCGCTCCGCGACCGGATAAAGGCCATGGAGCGGGTGATGGAGCGGCAGAAGATGGTCCTCGGGTCGCGGCGCGACATCGACGTCATCGGCTTCGCCCGCGACGAGGAGGCCGCGGAGGCATGCGTGCAGATATTCTTCGTGCGCGGTGGCAAGCTCGTGGGTCGCGAGCGGTTCTTCATGGCCAATTCCGGCGACACCCCCGACGGCGAGATGCTCGCGGCCTTCGTCAAGCAGTATTACGCCAGTGCCGCGTTCGTGCCGCGTGAGGTCGTGGTGCAGGCCGGCCTCGACGACGAAAACGAGTCCATCGCCTCGTGGCTTGCCGGTCTGCGCGGCGCGAGGGTGCACGTGACCGTGCCGCAGCGCGGCGAGAAGAAGCGCCTCGTGGACATGGTGCGGGATAACGCCAGGCTTGGCCTCGAGGAGGCCCGGTTGCGCGCCATGCGCGCCGCGGAGATGGAGGGCGGCGCCCTCGCCGAGCTCCAAGAAGCGCTCGGGCTTCCGAGGCTCCCCCACAGGATAGAGGCGTTCGACATATCCACCATCCAGGGCACGGACGCCGTCGGGTCCATGGTCGTGTTCGAGGGCGGACGCCCGGCGAAGTCCGAGTACAGGCGGTTCAGGATAAAGACCGTCGAAGGCCAGGACGACTTCGCCATGATGCATGAAGTCGTCGCCAGGCGATGCCAGAGGGCTCTCAAGGAACCGGGACAACTAGAAGACCAGAATCGGGATCGAGCGCGGGCACAGGAACAGGCACAGGCACAAGCGCAAGCGCAAGCGCAGGCAGAGGGGGCGACGCCGGAGCCAGAGCGCGCGCAGGAACAAGTGCGTGAGGTCACCGGCAGCGATGCCGCCCAGCAGCCCGGAAGCGAGGCTGGGCCATCTGATCGGGCGACCAACGACGGACGCGGGGGTTTGAAACGGAGGTTTGGGGCACGCCCAGATCTCATGCTGATCGACGGCGGCAAGGGCCAGTTGGGAGCGGCACTTCGCGCGCTTCAGGAGTCGGGGCTCGCGGGCATCCCGGCGGTCGGCCTCGCCAAGGAGGAGGAACTCCTGTTCGTCGAGGCCAGACCGGACCCGATAGCCCTGCCGCGGGACTCCAAGGCGCTCTTCCTTCTGCAACGCGTAAGAGACGAAGCCCACAGGTTTGCCGTCTCGTACCACCGGCAGCTCCGGACAAAGCGGGCCACACTGTCGATGCTCGAAGAAGTACCCGGAGTCGGCAAGAAGCGCCTGAAGGCGCTTGTAGCTGCATTCCAGTCAGTGCGATCCATGCGCCAAGCGGACGTCGAGGATCTAGTGAAGGTCCCGGGCATAACCCGCAAAGTTGCCGAGCAGATTAAGCAAGCCCTCGGGGAATCTTGAGTTTATCAGTTGACCTTGTCCGAACCCGCATCAAACCCGAAGAGTTCTTTTTAGAAGTGTACATTTTGCCACTACAAAGCCAGGTCCTGGAATCCATCGGCAGGCAAAACACTTGCCGGTGGCTTGATGCGTAGCAATCGTTCCTCCCGGGGACGGACGAGTTCCTCCGGCCCCTTGCCCTGAAAATCATGATGGCATTTGCCGATGTCATGCAACGCGGTCAGATAGCCCAACCAGGCCGGCATAAGAGTATCGGGGCAGTTCGATGATTCCCGGAACCCCTGGACGGTCGTGGTAAAGGCTGGCGTCTCGAGCAAAGCCCTGGTTACGTTACCGATATCGATGAGATGGCACCACAAGGGATGGAATGGCTCTGTCTTGGCCCAAAGCTCATAAGTCACGGCTGCAGCCTCAGACATCACGGACCTCCTCGAGCACACATACTATACCGAATCTGTTGCCGGAAAGACGTGCCGCCGAAAAACCTGTACTCCTTGCCGGAATTCGTCGCTCTTCAGAGCCTCAAGATCGCGTTGCCCCGGAGACCAAACCTCCGAGGCTCTCGTTTCACCCCCCGCACACATGGGGACGACTTTGGCTCGCTGAGCAACTTGTCCGCCGTCGTCAAACTGATGTATGCGGATTCTGCCCATTTCCACGATCCACAGCATTCTTTCGACGGTCATTCTCGTGAGGGCCGATAAGAACTGACGAATGAGACTTTCCAAAGCGGTTAAGCTCGGGTTGCGTGGTATCCTGATCACGACCAGACCATAAGCATCCGCAGGGGGAAATCTCGTCACATCAGCAAAATCGATATCCATAGTGACTAGGCAAAGCCTTTCCTTCTGGCACGCCTCGAGCAAGTGTTGGCCGGAACAGCCCTGGAGACCTTCGCCGAGGACTGTCTCTACCTGATGCCCAGCGTCCTCGAATAGCTGCTATGTACGCGTACCGAAATTCTCATCCAACTTGAAAATCATCCCGTCACCTCAGAGGGGAGATCCACGTACCTTTCGCGCGACATCTCCGCCCCACAGGCTATAGCCGCCCTTATATCCTCCTCGGACAACTGTGGGTATTCACCAATTATCTCCTGCGGAGTCATCCCATCAGCCAGGAGGTCCAAGACTAAAGAGACCCAGATCCGTGTGCCATTAATGCACGGCTTACCAAAGCATACACGAGGATCGACCTTGATGCGTTGCAGGAGCGGGTTCATGCTTGTGGCCTCCGTATACGTTAGCATTCTACGCCTAAGTGAGGGTGCAAGAGGCTGTTGGGCTTCCCCAGTTCATCGCAAGATCGCGGGACGAAGTCCCGGTGAATAGCTGCCCCAGATGCACGAATTACCAAGCCCCGAACAAAATCAGCGTTCTCAGGTACCAGTTCGCAGGCACCAACCTTACCTCAGCTACGCGATTTCCAAAGAGAACGAAGCCACTTGCCAAGCGGGCCTTCTATGGCAGCCACGGGCATGCTGATGTGCGCTTCGTCGCCGGGGCCGGGCACGGGGATGATCCCGAGCCTTTCAACCTCTCCGGATATGGACCGGACGAAACGCACGGGCGCGCCGTCCCCGCCGTCACGTTCGGCCTCGATGTAGAACCACGGCGGCGACCCGCTCATGGCATCGAGAAGGTCCGCCGTGCTCCTCACGGGCTGCCCGTTTATGGACGTGACGATGTCGCCTGAGCGAAAGCCCGCCCGCGCCGCCGCGGACCGCGGCACCACGTCGAGCACTTTGAGCCCCCTCGGGTGAGGCACATACATCGCCTTTGACCTGGTCTCGGCGCGCCTGCCCGCCGCTATCACCATCTCGTGCCCGAGGGGTGAGAAAAGGGCCGCGAGCCACCGCATCCACGGGTAGATCGACGCGCCCAGCGCCAGGGCCAGTAGTGCCACGCTGAACGCCATCAGGCTGCGCGCCGTCCGGGCACTCCTGTCCTTCGGGGCCCTGGCAACGGCGAAGTCCCCGTAACCAAGCGCTGCCGGGAGAGCAAACATCGCGAAGAGCAGCTCGCGCCCCTCCGGCACCGCTATGTTGGGCTTGATGAGGGGCCACCAGTCTGGCATGCTTATGAGGCCGCGGGCGATGCCCTCGATCTCGTCTATCTGGGGCGTGAGCAGCATCATGCCCACAAGCGGTATCGGCCAGAACTTCTGCAACAGAAAGCCGCCGACGACGCTCCCCTCGCGCGTCTTCATGTAGAGCGGCAACGCCCCCTGATCACCCGTGGCCCAGATGAGGAGGCTCTCCATGAGGTGCAGCACAGCCACGAGGATCATGATCTCGGGTATGCCCACTTTCGGGAAGCCAAAGACCAAGTTGGAGACGGCGAGCAGGCCCCCGGCGTACGAAAAACACAGGAACCGCGGATCGATGAGCATCAACACCAGCGCGACCGGGAGGATGAACGCCACCCCGGCCCCGGTCACCGTGACACCCACGAACACGAAGATGAGGCTTGCGGCGAGCCCTGCCGCAACCCCGAGGAGAAGCGACGTGAGCACGAGAGACGAAGGGGACTCCGTCGTCTGCCCGAAGACGCGCTGCTGGATCCTGGCGATGCGGGTGTACTGTATCGCCACCAGCATGACCACCATCCAGAAGGCGGGGTGCAGCAGCACCTGCGGAATCAGCATCAGGATGGTCACGATCACCTTGCCGAAAGGAAACATCAAGGCCACTCCCTGCGCGTGCGCGAATTGGCCGCCTCAACACCATTATACGTTAGCTTGCAAGTCCCATTGCCTTATGCTGCCTTCTGCCCCTGGATCCTGGCCTTGAGGATCTCTATGGCCCTATCAAGCTGCACGTCCCGGACGGTCGCATCGGAGGCCGCACCGGACGACTCCTCCGGTGCGTCGCCGGGTTTGGGCAGGCTCACCTCGACGTCAGGCACTATCCCCTTCTTGTCGATGGAGTTCCCGCCCGCGGTCAAGTACCTGTAGGTTGTGAGGGAGACCGCCGACCCATCGGACAGCGGGTAAATGGTCTGCACAAGCCCCTTTCCGAAGGTCGTCACGCCCACGATCGTGGCCGCTTTCATGTCCTGCAGCGCCCCGGCTACGATCTCCGATGCGCTGGCGCTGGCCTCGTTCACCAGCACCACCACCGGAACCTTGACCTTGGCCCCGGGCCCCGAGTAGTATGTAACCCTTCGGCCGTCCCTGCCCACCACGTGCACCACCGGCGCGCCGGTCCGAAGGAACCTGCTCGCCACCTGGATCGCGAGGGGGAACGATCCTCCCGGGTTATACCGCAGGTCCAGGATGAGACCTCGCATCTCGTGCCTGGCAAGGGCCTTCAGCTCATCATCCATGGCATCCATGGTATCATCGCCGAAAAACGAGGAGATCTGCAGGTGGCCGATGCCACCTTCCAGCATCTCCGAGGCCACGTGGGGGACCTTGATGGTGTCCCTGACGATCTTCACGTCGAAGGTGCGCACCCCGCCGTTCTCGTCGCGCTCGATGCCAAGCACGACCTCTGTGCCCTTCTTCCCCTTCATGAGGGACACGGCGTACTCGAGCGCCATGTCCTTCGTTGGCTTGCCATCGATGAACTCGATCCTGTCGAGGGACCGCAACCCCGCCCGCTCCCCCGGCGTCCCCTTGAGCGGCGCCACGATTGTGAGCTGCCCTTCGCGGATGCCCACGGTTATGCCGATACCGTCGAAGGTGCCCCTCATGTCGTCCTGCATGGTGCGATACTGCGCCGGGTCCATGTAGCGCGTATACGGGTCGTCGAGGACGGCGAGCATGTCGGATATGCTGTGCTTCTCATTGTATGCCCGCAGGAGAGCGACCACGTCCACCTCGGAGATGTACATGTTTTTCAGAAGGTTGATCACTTCGAGGGCAACGAAAGCGCTCTCGTCGGTCGCCTTCGCGGAATCCGCCTCGGGGGGTTCCGCGGACGACTGCGCGGAGGACACAGAGGGCACCCCCGGGGCGCCCTCTCCCCCGGCGGCGATGCCGAGGTCGGGCCCAGGACCGGAGCCGGAACCGAGACCGGGACCAGGACCGGGACCGGCACCGGCGCAGCCCGCCGGCGCGTGAAACCATCCGGAAAAGCTGAGCGCAGCGACGACCGCCAGCACCGCGAGCCCACCACATGTCGCACGTGTAAGCCTTCTCATGACGCCCCACCAGTTCCGGCGCATTTCAAGCAACCTCGCGGCGGGGCCGCGTTCCCGGTCGCCGAGATCGCGCCTGGATTCGGAACAAAACTCATTACGGCTATCTCAACCATTGCCAGGGGCTCACCGGGGTGCCCTGGTCTCGAACCTCGAAGTGAACGTGCGGGCCCGTGGATAGCCCGGTGCTGCCCGACTTCGCTATCCTGTCCCCCTGCAGCACCGCCTGGCCGCTGTTCACGAGGAGCGACGAGTTATGGCCGTAAAGCGTGGACAGTCCGCCGCCATGGTCGATGATCACAGTGTACCCGTACCCGCTGATCCACCCGCTGTATATCACAACGCCATCAGCCACCGCAAGCACCGGGGTGCCCGACGGCACGGCGATGTCGATCCCCGAGTGGAACCTGGACTTCTTCAGTATCGGGTGGAACCTCATGCCGAAATCCGACGATATCCGCCCCTTCACCGGCATGATGAACTTCCCGGTCCACCTGGGGATGGCTCTCCCGGCCTTCGCCTCGCGGGCCTGCAGATCGCGGATGGCCCTCTCCAGCTCGCGGCTCATCTCCTCCAGCTCGTCGAGGGCCTGCTCGTACCGGGCGCGCTCCCTCTGGACCCGGGCGAGGATCGCCTCTCTCTCCCGCACGCGGGCGGCAAGGTTGGCCTCCTGCACCTTCACCTGGGCCTGGACCTTCGCCAGGTCATCGCGCTCCTTCTGCAGCTTGGCCTTTCTCCTCGCGACCTCTGCCATCTTGGCCTCGATCACCGCAACGTCGGCCCTGGCCTCGTCCAGGCGCTGGGCATCGTGTTTCGCGAGGATCTCGACGTACTCGAACCTCGTCACGAAGTCCGCGAAGTCCGTGGACGAGAACAGGACCTCCAGGTAGTCGGCGGGGCCAGAAATATACATGGCCCTGAGCCGCCCTTTCAGCAAGGAGAGCGTCTCGTCCAGGCGCTTCCTCGCCCCGGCCAGATCGTCCTCGGCTGCGGCCAGGTCCCGCTCCGCCTGGGCAACGCCCTGGGCGAGGTGCTTCGCCTGCCGCTCGAGCGAGGCCAGGCGCGACCTGGTCTTTTCCAGGTCCATCTCGGCCTTCTGGATGTCCGCCAGGACGCCCTTTTCCCTCTGCTTGACGGTGAGGAGCTGCTGCCTGGTTTCCTTCACCTGGTCGCTTATGTCGCCGAGCTTGTCGCGCTTCTGGGATAGTTCGGAGGACGGCTCTCCGGAGGCGAAGGGAGACAGCACGAAGAACGCTGCCAGCAGCGCAGCAATCAGAGAATATACCAGCCTGAGCCTCGCTCTCACCGCCGCACCTCCGCCCGGACCCGCTAAACTCGTAGGTACCGCTTGATGAACACTCCGCCCGCAACGACCCCCATCAGCACGCCAATGCCGAGAAGCGCGAGGCACAGCACGGCCACGGGCTCCGGCGCCGTGATGATGGGGATGAACGGCGTAAGCTCCGCGATGTATCTCACAGCCACGTTATACCCCACAAACAGGCAGAGCCCCGACATCGCAGCGCCCACGAGCCCCACGACCATCCCCTCCACGAGGAACGGCCACCTTATGAACCAGTCGGTGGCGCCGACCAGCTTCATGACCTCTATCTCGCGGGCGCGCGAAATGACCGTGAGCCTGATGGTATTGCCAACGATGAAGACGACGGCCGCGACGAACAGAAGGGCGACTGCCGCCCCCGCCGCCCCGACCAGTCGCATCGTGGCGAGAAGCTTCTCGGTGAACCCCTGACCGTAGTTGACGCCGAGCACGCCGGGGATGCGCGATATCCTCGCAGCCACCTGCGCGGTGCGCTCCGGGTCCCCGACCCTCACGTCGAACGCATCAGGCAGCGGGTTTTCGCCGACGACATCTAGCAGACCGGCCCTGTCGCCGAGCTGGCGGCGGAGCCTCCTGAGGCCTTCCTTCTTGCTCACGAAGGCCACCTGCGCAACGCCGTCGGTCCCCTGGATCTGCGCCTTGACCGCTGCGACGCCCTCGGGTGACATGCCGTCCTCCAGAAACGCCCTGATCTCGATCCGCGCCTGCAGCGACTGGGAGATGTAGTTGAGGTTCAAGAGAACGAGCGCGAGCGCGCCCAGGACGAAAAGGGATGCCGCGATGGTGCCGAGCGATATGAGGCTGACGTTGCGCCTAGCTGAGCGCCATCCTTCAGCCAGGAAGTACCATACCGTGCTCACCCTCACGCCCGTAAGCTCCCCTCTCGTCGTCTCTCACGATCTTGCCGCCGTCGAGCTCGATGACACGCTTCAGCATGCCATTGACTATGGACCTGTTGTGGGTCGCCATGAT
>DKEX01000133.1:13929-15480 GCA_002452295.1 Firmicutes bacterium UBA6811
AGGTTGCCGGTGGGCTCGTCGGCCAGGAGGATGGTCGGGTCGCCCACGATGGCCCTGGCGACGGACACGCGTTGCTGCTCGCCGCCGGAAAGCTCACCCGGATGCGCGCAGGCCTTGCACGCGATGCCAACAAGCTCCAGGGCTTCCGTCACGCGCGCACGGATCTGTCTGGGGTTCGCCTCAGTCACGCGGAGCGCGAAGGCCACGTTGTCGTACACCGTCTTGTTGGGAAGGAGCTTATAGTCCTGAAAGATCATCCTCACCGCCCGGCGAAGGTGCGGGACCTCCGACGGCCTCATGCGCACGACGTTGCGGCCGTCGATGACGACCTGCCCCTGTGTGGGGAGGACCTGCCTCGTGAGGAGGCTCATGAACGTGGTCTTGCCTGCTCCGCTGGGGCCCACCAGAAACACGAACTCGCCCTGCCTGATATACGTGTCGGCGTTGAGGAGCCCGACGGCCCCGTTCGGGTACACTTTCGACACGTTGTAGAGGCGGATCAACATCATCACTTCCCGGATTTGCGGAAAATCGAGCCTACCAGCTATACTTCGATAGGCTCCAACGAAAACCTCCTCGCTTCCTCAAGAACTATCTTCCAGACGCCGCCAATACGCCGCACGCCGCCTGGACGCTCCGGGGCATTGCGCCCCTATAAGGCGCCTGTGGCAACGTGCAGCAAGAGATCCCATACCTCCTTCGGGTGCTTCGTCTGAACGCTGATGGCGTAAACCGTGTCGGCGTCTTTCGCAAGGCCGTATATCCCGCCGGACACCCGCATGCCCTCGAGCAAGCCCGGGTCGAGGGCAGCCTCGCCACTGCGCTCGTTCTCGTTGATGAAGGGGTCGAGGTTCACGAGCGCCCCCTTCTCCGCGTAGAACTCGTATCTATCCCGCGGCAGGTACATAACGTCGGGAGCATCCTGCGCGGCGATGAGCACGATGAGCTTCTGCTCGTACGCCGTGATGCCGCCGGCGATCTGCATGGCAGGCGCAGTCTCCACCTCGACCTGAACGCCCGGGTTCTCTGCCTCGAAGCTCTTCGCGGCATCTTCAACCCTTCTCTGTTCCTGGGGGTCGCCCCACATCGAGAGGCGCAGGGTTATCGCCGCGCTCCGCCGCCCCCCACACCCAGCGGTGGAGAGCGCCAGCACGGCGCAGAGCGCCGCAACAACGCAGACCCTCCCCGGAGCCGTCGCCAGACTGCGCGACATCCTGCCCATGGCCGTCACCTCCTGTGCCACAGCGTATCCGGTGCCTGGCCCCTGCCCGGCTTCTGCCCGCCCGGGCGGTCTAGCGGGCCATCGCGCGCTTCAGCTCAATCGCCCTGAGAGCCGCCTTCACGATGTCCCCGGGAAGAAGGCCGTACGCCTCGAGAAGCTCCTGCGGCGTTCCTGACTGGCCGAACTCATCCTGGATGCCGACCCTCACGACGGGCACGGGGAAGCGCTCCGCCGCGATCTCGCACACGGCGCTCCCCAGCCCCCCTATAACGTTGTGCTCCTCCGCCGTGACAATAGCGCCCGTTTCACGGGCAGCGGCCACCACGGCC
>DKEX01000086.1 GCA_002452295.1 Firmicutes bacterium UBA6811
CATCTCCCGGCGGAACATGCCCCTGCTGGATGAGTATGCGTTCGATAGGAGAGTCGAGCTGCTCTGAGGATACCCGTCCCGGCAGACTGGCCCCCACCTCAATCTCGACGGGCTGCACAAGAGATCGCACCGTTATGACGCGTGGCGCAGCTTGGCTTGGCATTGACCCAGCGCGGAACAGAGAGGTTTGGGGACGTCACGGATCCGCCCATATCCCAAGGGAGGCGCAGAGCATGGACAGACCCAGAGTCGTAACGCTCGCGATCGCATCGGTAGACGGCAGGGTGGCGATGAGCCCGGGGAAGCTGCTGCTACACGGCGACGAGAGATGATCCCAGGTCGCCGGCTACGAGAGCGAGGTGGACAAGCGACTCAGGGCCATGCACCGTCCGCAAGTGATCCTCGAAGGAAGCGGGTCTTTCATCGCTGACTCGGAGAGCCCGGAGTCCTTGCCGCCTCACGGTCGTGTCGCGGCCGAGGGCTATCCCACCGGCTCGTCGATGCTGCCGGCCAGATGCTGGCCAGATCCGGCCCAGAGCCCGGCTAGAGCACTGCCAGAGCCATGCGTCGCACCCACAGGCTCACAGGATCTCCGCAAACGCTCGGACCGGCAATGACGCTGCCTTCTTAGCCTTCCACGGGACCGCGAAGAACCGGAACGCCTTCCCGTAGAGCTGTTCCAAGCCGGTCAGGTTCTCAACTATGAGGACCTCGTTCTTCAGGAGCAGGGTGTGCACGGGCCGCGCCGGGTCCCTTGAGTCGTCGATGTTGACGGTGTCGACCCCAACCAGCCTCGCGCCCGCGGACACAAGATGCCGCGCGAGATCCTCCGAGATATGTGGATATGCGTAGTACTCCTCACGCCCCCAGCACCTGTCCCAGCCGAAGTTGAACAAGACCGCTTGAACCCGGGCATTCCGTCCTCAAAGTAGTGGCTGAGATCGATGAACCTTGCCATGCTGAGCCCCCTTCCTGCTCCGACGAGTGACTGATGAAGGCGTTTCCGTCATCGCTCTCGCTCGTGACTGCTCTTCCGTCCCCACTCTTCGGCGCGTCCTCGCGTCTTCCTCTTGGCGATGGAGTCCAGCATCTCGATGTAGGACAGCGGCTTATGTCGGAAAGCGGCTTCTCGACGGCCTTCTCGAGGTTGGCCTGCGACCCCCCGCTCCTCGTCGCGCCCTCATCCGATAGGTTCGTCCGTAGCCGTTGCGCGCCGTGCAGTAATGGGCTGCGCACTGTCCGGAAATCCTAACTTGAGACAGGCAAAGGATGTGAACCAGAATGGAGATCAGGGAACGGGCTATCATTCCTTTGGGCTACGGCAAATACGTGCGCTCCGACAGAATCATAGCCCTCGACCCCATAGAAGACGACCGCGGACCCGGCCGTCGTACCAGGGTTTACGTCGAACAACTGCCCAACCCGCTAGTCGCCTCGAGAACCGAGACCTCGATTCTATCAAGTATCGTAAGGACGCCTAGAGAGGTCCTGGAAGCTACAGCCGCCCTTGAACTCCTTCAGGACCTCCTGGACGACGTTCAACAGGTCGGTCCGATGCTACGAAAGAGCATCAAGGAGGAAGCCGGCCTCGACCTGGAAGAGCTTGAACGCAAGATCAAGGAGATCGTGGAACACGAGCTCGATTCGGAGTAGGGGAGCCGCGCACGGCGCCGTCACCCTCAACCCCGACGGCTCGTTCGAGTACGCGCCGGAGCCGGGATTCGCCGGTGCCGACACGTTCACCTACATGGTTAGCGACGGACACGGCGGCGAGACAACGGCCACTTGCACGATCACCGTGACGTGAGCGGCTGCCGTCATCGCCCGAGGAGATGGCGGGCACGTCCTTGGCTGCCGTGGGCGCGTGCGGAGACTGGTGCGGCAAATGCGATCACTTTCGAAACGACTGCGCCGGGTGCAATTCCAAGGCTGGCGAGTGCGAGTTCTTGAAGTGCCTCGCCGGGAGAGGTCTTGAGCACTGCGGCGTGTGTTCCGATTTCCCGTGCAAAGACCTGATCTCATTTGTGCCCGACGACAGGCTCCCCAAGGGGTACCACATCGAAAGCCTAAGATACCGGGCTGAGAAGGGGCTAGAGGAGTGGCTCCGGCGATTCCCTAACGAATGGCGCCGTCTCACATGAGAAAAGACGTGCCTACTGGGGAGACGACAACTGCGCTGAGGACTAGACTGCGCCGATCCAAGTGGATGGGGACTACTCCGTCACGGCGCTCAAGCCGAATATCTCGGCCAGGGCCGCGACGATCTCTGCTTGAGGTGCTACCGGGACGACCGGGTACCTCGTGTAGTTTGTCGGGTCGTTCTGCACGATCACTACGCGACGGGTCTCGTGAAGGGTCCTCCGCCCCTGCACCCTATCTGCATCCGGAATGCTAACGAGAGTGTCGCTTACTCGGTAGACTTGCCCGAACTCCAATTCTCTGCTGATGAGTATGCTCGCCGGAAAGGGATACGGAGTCACTTTCGAGGAAGCCACGCCGAAGCCCTCCGCCGGAGATCCTCGTATTCCTTGTATGTCCGCAGAAGCTCAGCAGCATGTAGTTCGTCGGAGCCTCGATCGGGTGCTGTATCCAGTCGTCTCTTGGCCTCCGCAATCTGCTCTTTCGTGAACTTCTTGGGCGACTTGGTCGTCGACATGTCGAGCCTCCTCCGATGAAGTCGGCACCTTAGTACCGCCTCCCTGTTCACAAGCCTACGCATGGGAGGAGTAGAGTATGCGACCCCCTTGAGCTGCCTGAGGTGCAGCTGGCCTACGTCCCTTATCAGGGCTCCCGCGAACGCAGCCTCCCACTCAGGGAGTCCGTACGTCGACGCCAACATGGGATCCGCCACACGATACTCGTGCGCCCGGCCCCCATCGCCAACTGTGTAGCACTGAACCGCGAGCACGCTGCAGCGCACGAGTCCATCCAGCTCCCGGACAACGGCGCTTGAGTAGGGACCGAAGCGTTCTCGGACGAATTGCACACCACTATACTGGTGACCGACCATTTGTGTGTGCTCGTACTCAAAGAGATGGATCAGCTTGACGAGATCGGTCCGACCCAGTGGCCTTGGCGAGTTCCTGATGAAGAACACCACTAGGTCTCTCAGCTTGCCTACCTCAGGGTCTCCCCTCCAAGCCGCCTGATCGGGACCCAACGCCCCTATTCGGCACTACCGTCCGTAATCCTTCTCGCTTCCGTGGCAGCACCGGACCCCGTCGCCCGGGAAGCCACGACGCAGGACTGACCAAGCCCAACGTTGCCCGCGAGGCGCGACCGTTCTCCCCGGAGGCTGTCCGTGCCCGCACCACGCCTAAGGTACGCGAGCAGCAGACCGGCACGAGCGGGGTCGCCTGAACCGTCTCCAACTCGGACGGTACGCCGAGTACTAAACGATTGACGGGTACTACCCCGTAGAATAGAGTTGAGTCAAGAAGGGGGGAACCCGTGATGGCAAAACGGGGGTTTGCGTCCAAGGACGAGGCGGAGGAGGCCATCCGCATGCTGGGGAGATATGCCACTAGGATGGTGCCCTACCACTATCGGGATCCGGTTACCGGGGTGAGGAAGTGGTTCATTCGGGAAGCGCCTCGGCCCAGAGAGGGCAAGCGCGCAAAATCGCAGGGATAGCGCCACTTCCAGCCGATCAAGCGCGCATGACTTACGTTCGCACGACGCAACCCCATAGCCGTGATCTTGATCGACATGCTGCCACCATGGGAATTGGTTTCCGCATCTTCGGGGGCGAGCTGCGGTCTGCAACGCGTATGCTGGTATTCCCCCTCGTCCCGCAGGTCTATGCAGAATGGCTGAAGGGCCTGCCCGGTCTCAGGGAGCCACGTCGTCCGCCGCTCGGAGCTGGCCNNGCCCTAGGGGATTCGCCGCGCGCCCGCGGGTCGGCGACTGCGGAATCGGACTACGACTGCCTGCTGGTCGTCGAAGAGACGCCGGACGAGGCGGTCCAGATGGAGCTCGTGCTCGCACGGCCGCCGCAGGTGAACCCCCACTTCGAGACGGCGTCCGGCCTGGTCCAGGCAGTCAGCCGGGGCCGCGCTCCCGCGTTGAACATGATCCTGCAAGGTCAAGTGATCTGGGGAGAGCTGCCGCCCGCCATCGAGAGCGCGGCCAGGGACGCGGTCAGGCGACTCGGGTTGATACCGCGACCTGACATCGGGAAGGGCGTCTGGCTGGCCCGCGAGGGTTTCCCTGCGGACGTGCCGCGTGAGATGCGCGACAGGTCGGAGGAGAAGCTGCTGCGCCTCGCTCCGAACGCCTCGGCGCTCGAGCGCGCGGCCGTCTGCGACGACTTCCTGCGCAGCCTGGTCGCAACGCGGCTCCAGGGAGACCTCAGGCTCGACCGCACGCGGCTTCTGGAGCTGTTGCACGAGTTCGTCCTCGACGGCGCCGACTTCGAGGCATTGCGAGCGTGCCTGGACGGAAGCGACCAGGGGCCGTCCCGGATCCGCGACGCGGTACGCGAACACCTTGAACGAATCTACAGAGCCCACGAGCATCCAGGGTGAAGCCGCACGGCAGCAGTCACAGTCCGCGGCGACAGCGGTGGCAGTGGAGGCAGCGGAGGCAGCGGCACGACGCCATCGGCCGCAGCCGACCGCGCACCCCTCACCACCGGCCGCACAGCCGCAAGGCCCTCATCGCCTCGAGCGTCGAGTGCACGTCGTAGTCCGGCCCGTCCTCGCTCGCCCAGCGACCGTCCCCTTGCTGACACAGCTCGAGCAGAGAGGCCGCGGCGTCGACCAGCGGATGCGAGGAAGGGACGCCCGCGATGCATAGGCTGTTGACGAGCCATCCCAGGTTGCTGGCGGGGAAGTCCGCACCCAACCGCCTGCATAGGTAGGCGAAAACCAGCTCCGCGGGCTGGACCTGCCCCAGGCGCCACCACAGCCCGCCGGCGAGCC
This sequence comes from Firmicutes bacterium UBA6811, assembly GCA_002452295.1. Taxonomy (GTDB): domain Bacteria; phylum Bacillota; class SHA-98; order UBA4971; family UBA4971; genus UBA6256. Next base: position 4,923 of record DKEX01000086.1, read on the forward strand.
AGTACGTATGCAGGAACGACCTCCCCAGCTGGCCGTCATCGCCGACTCGCGCGCCAAGGTAGCTCGCCGCGCGTACCGCCTCCGCGCGGGGCCCGCCGAGGACGGCCAGCCAAAAGCCGCAATTGCCCGTAAGGTACAGCACGGCCGCCTCGTCGCCGGGCTGCAGCCAGGGCGGGACTGTCGCGCCGACGGCGCGCACGTCTTCCTCCCAGCTGCCGTCCGGACGCTGCCGCTCGGCCATGAATGCGGCCGCCCGCGCGACGGCGGGGTCCTCTGGCCCCACTCCCACCTGCTCGGCCTGCGCCAATCTGAAGCACGTAGCGTCGAGAGAACTGGCATGAGGAGCCCAGAATGCGGGCCATCCTCCGTCCGGCCGCTGCCCGTCCAGGAGCGTGGCGACCGCGGCCCCGGACCCTGGCTCGCCTGTCAGCAGGCGCTTCAGGCGGGCAAGCTCGACCGGTCCTCCCCGACCCTCGACAAATGCGATCGCGAGCCCGAGTTCAGCCATTGTAGTCCGTGCCAGCCTCCCTTCGATCCCCGAGCGAAGGACGTGGTTTCGAGGCTGCAACCTGCCTCACGCCTCACTCGCGTGTTTGCATCGCCGCTCATCCTGAGCGGGTCGGGCGCCGGGGCCCCGACATCCGGCGCCCTCGTCGGAACGAAACGCTACTCTTCGTCCACGTCTTCGCGTTTCTTCTGCATCATCCTCTTCAGAAGCCTGACCTTCATCGGCGCGACGATCACCGCGGCGACGACCACGAGAAGCACCCAACCCCACCACGGCATTCCTCTCACCTCCTACCTCAGTCTGAGCCGCCTGCGCAGCGTGGGCGCGAGGCCAGCGATGACGGCCCCGCCGAAAAGCAGGGTCACGACGCACGAACCCCAGAATTCGAGCACGCTCTCGCCTGTGAAGATGTCCCGGAAGATCTGAAACCCCCAGTAGTTCGGAAACGGGTAGAACACCCACTGGTAACGCGCCCCGACGCACAGGGACGCAATGGGGATCCCGATGAACGGGAGCATGACCACCTTGAGGACGGCGATCCCCGCTATCTGGTCGTCCGCAAGGCCCCCGACCAGAAACCCGAAGACGATGCTCAGAACCATCGCACACGACACGCCCGCCACGATCTTGATGTAGTCCGCACCCGCCCCCATGAGGATCAGGCTGCTCGCAACGGCTACCACGACTGACACTGCCCCCGCCGCCACGAACTGCGACGATATGAACTCGAGCATCGTCGCGGGCGAGACGGCTAGAGCCCGGATGACGCCCGTCTCCCTCTCGTCGACGATCGCGAAGCCTATCAGCACGCCCGCTATCAGGATGGCCCCGAAGACGACCAGGCTCGCGGCCATTTCCCTCAGCATGGGACTCGTCCTCCCCAGGCTGACGCGCTCGATCTCCGCGAGCGTCCCCGCCGCGAGGATGCGGTCGAGAACGGCTCGCGTCGCCGCGCCCACGTCGGAGGCTTCATTCCCCTCCACCACGACCGCGTACCGATCGCCCTTCCTCACGACCCCCGCGACGTCGTCGAGCTTCTCCACCCGGTCGACGAGGTCCTGGCGAGTCTCGCACAGCTCTACCTTCCCGTACTCCTTGAACCCCTCGATCACCCGCGGATCGGCCGCGGCGTCCAGGGCGAACGTCAGCGACGCGGTCTGCACGGAGGGCAGGCACAGCGCCAGCCCCGCGGCCATCAGTATCGGGGAGAGGAGCACGTAGATCACGATGTTGTCGCGTAGGGACTTCACGATGTCCTTCCGCACGAGGTTCGCGATCGGTCTGAGCACGGCTATCTCCCCTCCCTCATCAGCTTGCGCGTGACCGCCCAGTGGCTCGCCGCGAGGAACACCGCGGTCTCGGCGAGCACCATCCCCACCATGGGCGCGAGGAAGCCCTCCTTGCCCGTGGGGAACAGTATCTCCCGCACTCCGAACACGACCGGGAAGGACGGTATCCAGGTCACGAACGCCGGCGCGAACGAAGGGAGGAGATACGACACCATCGGGAGCGAGAAGACGGCCATGAACACGATGGCCACGAAGAGGAATTCCGACACGTTGCCGAAGAACACGGCCACGGAGAGGCTCACGAGGGTCATCAGGAGGGCGGCCGCACCGATGAGCAGGAACAGGCGAGGATAGTCGACGCCCGGGCCGACCGTGAACGTGACCACGAGTGCTCCGTACACGAGGGCCAGCAGGACGTTGACGCTCGCCTTCGACAGGATGTACTCCAGGGGCCTCGCGGGGCTCACGCGGATCGCCCGGATGCTCCCCTCCTGCTTCTCCTCGAAGACCATGACCGCGACGACCATGAAGCCGAACATCACGACCTCGAAGACCACTATCAGAGGCACGAGCCCCTTGTTGAAAGGGACGGGCGTGGCCCCGGCCCTCGGTCTCAGGTACTCGATGTCGCTCCCGGTCGGGCTCTCTGCGCCCCTCATCACCCGGACCAGGCCTTCGAGCGTCGCGTCCAACAGGTTCAGGTTCTCCGGGGCCTCGGTCCCCTGGTGGATGACGGTGAACCGCGGGTTTTCGAGGTCGCCTTCAACGACGATCCCTATCCCGCTCCTGGTCTTCTCGACTTCGCGGGTCAGCTCTTCCCTGCTCCGCAATATCCGGGCTTCCTCGACGCCTTCCCTCCGGAGGACGCTCTCGAACACCCTGCCTTCCGTCAGGTCGACGAACAGCTCGGTGGGCGTGAGCTTGACCTCGCTCGGCACGGCGAAGTCGACCACCGCGACGAGGATGGCGGCCAGGATCAGCACCACGTAGCTGAACCCGTTGCGCAGAGTGACCTTCAAGTCCTGCTGGAACAGGCTCACATACCGCCCGAGCATCACGCCAGCCTCCTGCCCGTGAGCTTGATGAAGATCTGCTCGAGCGTCGCTTCCTGGGAGTGGATGGTCTGCACGTTCTTGCCGGCGACGACGTCGTTGAGCGACCTCCTGTCACCCTCGTTCCCCAGGAAGAAGATGTCCTTCTTGACCTGGCCGTCCTCCTCGTATTCCACGGCGACCGACCTCTCCCCGTAGCGCAGCTTGAGGCTCCTCGGGGAGTCCATCGCCACGATCTGGCCCTCATGCAGGAACGCGACGCGGTCGCAAAGCTCCTCGGCGATGTACATGTTGTGGGTCGTCAGGAATATGGTGGCTCCCGCCCGCTTCTTGTCGAGGATCAGGTGCTTCACGGTGCCCGCGGTCACCGGGTCGAGCCCGGAGGTGGGCTCGTCGAGAAACAGGATGTCGGGGTCGTTCAGCAGCGCCCGCGCGAACACGAGCCTCTGCTTCATGCCCTTGGAGTAGGCGGACGCCCTCCTGTGTGCGGCGTCCTTGAGGCCGACCGCGTCCAGGAGGCGCAACGGGTCCTGGGTGGGCACGCTGAACAGCCCCGCATAGTACTTCAGGTTCTCGTATCCCGTCAGCTTGCCGTAGACGTTGGGATGTTCGAAGGACACCCCGATCCTGTTGAAGAAGCGGGCGTCCATGTCCCTTATGGAGCGGCCTTCGTACAGTATCTGCCCCCGCTGGAGTCCGAGCAGCCTGATCATGATGTTCTGGACCGTGCTCTTTCCCGCGCCGCTCGGCCCGAGGAACCCGAAGATCTCGCCCTTCTCGATGGAAAATGAGACGTCCCTGACCGCGTACGGGCCCTTGCCGGTATAATCGTGGTACAGCTCTCTCACGGTGATCATTTCGAGCCCTCCTCAAAAAGGTCCGTCGCTCAAAGAGGTCCGTCGGCCGGGTAAAGGGGATCATGCCTTTCGGAGGCCGTCTCTCAGGAGCCCCACGAGGTCCGTGAAGATGCCCTCGAGGTCCAATCCCTGCATTCTCTCGAGGATCTCGGGCTCCGCGATCCGGTCCGGGTCCACCCCGGCTACCCTGGCCACATAACGGTGGAACTCGCTCATCACTGCGTTCAGGAAGTACGTGACGAGTTCCACGGGAACGTCCGTGCGTATCTGGCCCTTCTCCTGCGCCGCGCGCACCAGATCCGCGAGGTAGGCCTCGGACATCTCCTTCATCTTCGCCAGCATTTCGTCCCTGATGGGGCTGGCGTACATCTTCGACGCCACCTGGACGTATAGCTGGTTCCTCGGGCTAGCCAGGCCGAACCTGGCGCCGGCCAGCAGCTGCCCGCGGAAGTCCTCGAAGAAATCGCGCCCTGCGGGCGGCTTCTCCTGGGCCATGAACCTCACCTTGGCCTCACCGGCCAGCCTGATCAGATACAGGTAGAGATCCTTCTTGTCGTCGAAGTACTGGTAGATGCTTCCCTTCGCTATCCCGGCGCGCCTCACCATTCGAGACACCGATGCCTGCGCGTAGCCGTGCTGCGCGAACTCCTCGAGCGCGACAGGGTGCTGGGGG
>DKEX01000128.1:0-193 GCA_002452295.1 Firmicutes bacterium UBA6811
AGCGCGAACTTGTGGCGATCTACCTAGATCCCTGGTTCCGCAGGTTGTGACGCGTGCGCGTAGCGATTGTGGCGCCGGCCGGTTACGCCTACCTCCTCGGCCCACGCCGGCCAACGCGTGTCACCTTCCCCTAGTCCGTGAACGATGCGGTCTTGAGCACGTCGAGGACCTTCACCGGGTCGCCTGGTCCCCG
>DKEX01000128.1:315-34147 GCA_002452295.1 Firmicutes bacterium UBA6811
GTGGACAATTCAGCAATTGCCTGCTGATTGTGGTGGTGGTGGCGACAGGGGTTTATGGGGCCGGACGGCGCGCCACAGCGACGTCGCCGCGAAAGCGGCGCCGGAGACCATGACGATGGTCGCCCCGGGCGTGAGGTCAAATCCGTAGGAAAGCCACAGGCCCGTGAGGGTGAATGCGGCCCCAAGGACGCTCGAGAGCACCATCATCCTGCCGAGGTGCACTGTGAACTGTCGGCTGATGGCTGCAGGGACCGTGAGGAGGGCTATCGTCAGGATGAGGCCCACGACCCGCATTGCCATCACCGCCGTGAGGGCGATGAGGGAGAGGAGGACCAGGTACAGTCGTTCCACAGGCACTCCGAGCACGGAAGAGAACTCTTCGTCGAAGGAGATGGCAAGGAACTCCTTGTAAAGGACAACCACGAGCAGGATTATGACGGCATCGAGCACGCCCATCAGGGCGATGTCGCTGCCCGGGACCGCGAGTATGCTGCCGAAGAGATAGCTCATGAGGTCCGCCGAGTAGCCGGGCGTGATGTCGATCAGGATTATGCCGAGGGCCATTCCCATCGCCCACATGATGCCGATGGCGATGTCCACGCCCTGGCGCGCCCGCCTGCTCACGACGCCCATCGCCAGGGCGGCGGCGAGGCTGAACGACACGGCCCCGACGACCGGGCTCGTCCCTAGGAAGATCCCGAGGCCGATGCCGCCATATGCTGCGTGAGAGATGCCGCCGGCCAGGAAGACGATCCTGTTCACCACCACGTAGGTGCCGATGATCCCGCACGCGACGCTGACCAGCACACCGGCGGCCAGCGCGTTTCGCATGAACTCGTACCGCAGCGCCTCCAGCATCACTTCCGGACCTCCTCGTGCGTGTCCAGCACCCGGTGGGCAAGCCCGTGCGCGATGAGGTCCACAGGGCACTCATATGCCACCTGCAGCATGTCGCGGGTGATAGCCCTGGAATTGTGGTACACGAGCCTGCGGTTGAGGCAGGCGATGGACTTTACATAAGCCGAGATGACGCCGATGTCGTGCGACACCATCACGATGGTCACCTTCTCGTTCAGGGCGCGCAGCAGGTCGTAAAGCCCCGCCTCGATTTGGCTGTCGAGGGCGGCTGCGGGCTCGTCCAATAGAAGCACCTTCGGCTCAGCGGCGAGCGCCCTCGCTATGAGGACCCGCTGCCTCTGTCCCCAGGAGAGGCGCCCGATCTGCCTGTCCTTCAGATCGAGCATCTCCACGGCCTGGAGCGCTCCGGCGGCGACCGCCCGGTCCTCGTCCGTGTAGCGTCTGAGGCAGCCTGTATGCCCGAGCCGGCCCGTGAGCACGACGTCCCACACGCTCACGGGGAAATCGCGGTCAAACGACGAATACTGCGGCACATACCCGACGAACCTGCGCCCCTTTTGCGGGCTCGTCCCCAGCACCGTCACCTTGCCGCGGCTGGGCCTCGCAAGCCCGAGGATGGTCTTGAGGAGCGTGGTCTTGCCGCCGCCGTTCGGGCCGATGACTCCGATGAAGTCGTATTCGCGAACGACGAGGCTGACGTCCTCCAGGACGGGGGCGCCGTCGTAGTGGACCCAGACGTCCTCGAGGCGGATCACTTCGTCGGCTGTGCCTGCATCGATGTGCGTCTCATGCATCCAGAGTCTCACCATCCCCATGCCGGGAGGCCGGCTGCTAAGATGGCACCGGCTTGCCGGCGGGTCCTGGGCCTGGGCTGCGGTCCTGGGCTGCGGCCTTGGGCCTGCGCTGCGAACGAAGCACTCAACGAACAATCCCTCTCGCCCGGGCCGGTTGCACCCGTGCGAGCGTTTCTCTGCAAGAGCCTCACAGAAGGGACCCTGCGCCCTGACGGACCGACGCTACGATGCCCTGGCGCCACGTGTCCCGGCGCTAAAGCGCCGCTACCGGCCGCCGATGGCCTCGACGAGGGTCCGCGCCACCGCCCGGAGGTTCGCCGCCCAGTCGCGCGCGAGCGGGTCGACGGTTGCCACGCGAGCGCCGATCTGACGCGCGAGCACCTCGGCGGCCCTTGGGCTCATCTGCGGCTGTACGAAGATGACCTTTACGTGATTCGCCCTTGCCGCCTCCACGAGCGCCGCCAGCTCTTTCGCACTGGGCTCCTTGCCCTCGACCTCTATCGGCAGCTCCTCGAGGCCGTAGTCCCTGGCGAAGTAGCCCCAGGCAGGGTGGAGCACCATGAATCGCCCACCCCTGACGGGCGCGAGGGTCTGGGCGAGTTCTGCGTCGAGGGCGTCCAGATCCCGGAGGAACGCCTCCTTGTTACGCTCGTAAACATCGCGGTGGGCCGGGTCGACCTTCGCGAGGCCGCGGTAGATCTGCTCGGCCTGGATGCGGACGAGCCTTGGAGACAGCCAAACGTGCGGGTCCTCGTCGCCCGAAAGCTCGATTCCCGACGTGGAATCCACGACCAGCATGCCCCTGTTGGCCGCGGCGATGCGGGGCATCCACGCTTCCTCGAAATGGACACGGATCCGCACATACATCTGCGCGCGGGCGAGGTCGCGCATCTGGCTCGCCGCAGGTTCGTACGTATGGGGGCTTGCGCCCGGCGGGACCATGACTGACACCGCCACCCTGTCGCCGCCGATGCGCTCAACGAAATACGCCTGTGGCAGGATGCTCACGACGACTCTCAGTCTATCGGTGCTGGCGCCACTGCTGCTGCCGGAGGCTGCCTCACACCGCGACATTGTGGCGATGCCGTCAGGGCCTGAAGGCCCGAGGATCGACAGCAATGTGACGATGGCGACGATAAACGGGACGACGACGCCGACAGGGGCAGCAGTCGCCGGAGCAATCGCCAGGAACCTGGTTCTCACGGGGCGTTGTCGCCTCTCCTGCACACGCGCGTGCGACCCGGAGCGCAGTCCGACTGGACGACGCACATGGATACGCGCTACTTCCGCTTGCTCTGACATTCTGGACACCTCCCCATAAGTTGCAGCCAGTGACCTTCGACCTCGAAACCTGTCTTCGAAGCTACAGAGTCGACCAGGGCTGTGAGGTCGCAGCCCTCGAACTCCACGGCCCTGCCACACCCGACGCAGATGAGATGGTGGCGGTGCCCGGGGGACGCCGGGGCGTAACTATGGCATCCGTCAGGGAGGTGCAGGCGCCTCAGGGCACCGATATCTGCGAGGATGTCGAGGGTGCGGTACACGGTGGTGAGACCGATCTCCGGGCATTCGGCTCTGGCGTCTTCGCATATCCGGGCTGCGTCGAGGCGGCCGTCGGTCGTGGCGAGAACGCGGAGCACTGCACGTCGCTGCCGGGTCAGCTTGTAGCTATGAGCCTTCAGTTGCTGTTCGAGCCTTTCCAGGTCGATCACTCTCATTGCGCCCCTAATTGAACATGGTTTTCATTTAGTACTTTACGCCCATCCCGTGGACGTGTCAAGGTGTGACTCCTGCGCAGATCCCAGCGCTGTCCCGTCGATGTTGCGGATGCGTCAGGGCCCACCCGGAGGCCCGAAGATGAGGTTTGCAACAGGCTCGAGCGCTTTCATGACGTACTGATTGAGCGGCACAGGCGGGCGTGCGATCGTCCAGTAAAAGCCAAGTGCTGCCGTCATCAGATAGACCACGAGGTACACGCTAAACTCCCGCCATCGGTGGCGGCGAATGAGGGACGGGCCGTCCACGAGGAAGAGAGCGACATACGCAAGCGCCGACCCCACAATCGTAAGAGCCATCGGGCTTCCAAGTTGACCTCCTTTCGGACCTGTCAGCGCACGCGCGGCGGCTTGAGGGAAAGCCCGGTGCGCCGCAGGCTCGCCCCGACTTCTATCGTTACGGGAAGTGCCCGGTATTCCTGAGGCCAGCGGCTCTTCAGCGTTCGCCACAGCTTGGATTCTGTCCTGTGGAGCGCCGACCCGAACCCCGCCAGGTCGGTGCCGTATACCTTGGTTTTTGCCACGGCCTCCGCGATTTCGTTGCGCACGGCCTCTGCGAGGCGCTTCTGGAGGGTCGCCATCGCGCGCTCCGTCGTGAGGTCACACTCGCAGCCCTGCTCAGCGAGGTTGCCCTCCAGCCTTAACCTGACCGACCCCTGCAGATTGCCCTTCTCCAGCCGCGTCCCGACCTGCGCGGTGGACCTCGTCACCTCGAGCGCGACCGACCGTCCACAATCCGGGCATTCAACGGTCACGGCCCCGGCCGACACCTTGTTTCTCATCCACATGATGCCGCGGGTTTCGCGGGGGTTGAGCTTGCCGACCAGCTTATCCCGGTAAACCACCCCGGCGCCCTGCAGCCTGGCGGTGGGAAGCACCACGGGCGTCCAGGCCTTCGGCTCCTGACCTTCCGGAACCGGTCCCGGCCGGGCAGGTTCGGGGTCGGGACTCATGATGATGATAGGGAGGAGCGTGCACGCCGTGTCCCCTGTGAGGTCCACGAGGATCGAGTTGATGGTGGGCAGGTTACCATACCCGCTTCTGGGCGCAACTCGGGAGATCCCGAGGATTTCGTCTCCGAGAGAGTTTTCGAGCATACCCTGGGAGCGCGTGATGATCTCCGCTTCGAGCCCCCGGCTCATGAGCACCAGCGCGCTCCGGCGGATCTCGGGGTCGCGGTCCCGCAGACGTGGCAGGGCCGCGGTGCAGAAACCAGCGAAGGTCGAATGACAGCGGCGCGACATGTGGTTGTCGGTGCGGAGGTGATAACCCCGCTCGTGCCGGCGGCCGCGGTGAGCGTGGTGGCCCTGCGGTTTGCCACGCCCGCCCTGGCGCTGGTGGTCGCGTAAGTGGCGGCGCCGGCGGCGGTGGCGCCGGTGCTGGCCGGCCGGCACGCCCAGGGAGGCTACATCCTTGAGTCGGCCGACATGGTTGGCGTTGGGGGGGGCGGGGAGCAGCCGGCACGCCCAGGGAGGCTACCCAACAAGCTGCAACCCCAGCGTGGCGAAGTCACGGTCATAGGCCCATACCAGGAGCCCAAGCTCCTGGGCGATGACTGCGCTGGTGCAGTCGGTGAAGGATAGCTCGTGGTCGGCGTACCTCAGAAAGATGTTCCAGGCCTCGCCCTCGATTCGCTCTGACACCCACTCAACGCGCAGTCCGTGCGCTGCCTGCGCCTCAGTCACGGTCTTGCCAAAGGCCGCAGCGGCCTTGTGGCTCACATGGTAACGGAGCCACGTAACGGTTTCATCGATGACATAGTTGGACGTGACAACGAGCGCGTGCTCCGCCAGGAACCTCGAGAACGCGCTTCGTGCCTTCGTGTGGTTGACGTCGGACTCGACGAGAAGCGCGATCCATGCACCGGTGTCAGCGAAGAGCTTCACGGCCGAGCACCGCCTTCCGGTAGACGCGGGGAATCCGGCGAGGGTGCGTTATCGGCAACACACCCCTTCCGTCCGTCAGGTTTATTGGCCCTGCGGCGGGTTCGCGGCGTGGCGTAAAGGTCCCGGTCGTGCCGCTCGCTTCCGTCAGTGATGGCGCTCTGGAACTCCATTTCCAGTAGCCCTGCCAAGGGATGGGGCGTCGCCTCGCTCTTGTCGCGCTGCTTGACGAGATACTCCCCGAGAGCCTCGCGGATGATAGATGACTCGGATCTACCCGTCGCCAGAGCCAGCCTGGACAGCTCCTCGTCCTGGTCTGCTTCCAGATACACCTGTTTGCGCCGTCGGTCTCCTCGCGACTCCATCCAGTCAACCCCCTCGTCTCGGTGTGCGACGTTTCCTCTTGCCTCCATCAACAAGTATACCGCCGCACGTCGTCTGGCGTCAAGAGCCGACGACATCATATCACTATGGTGTCATACACGGCGCAACATGCGGAATTGAATGATCCTGCATAGCGAGGATTCGCTAATTCCTCACCGTTCCCCAGCGGCTGCAGGGCTGGCGGTGTTGCACTCGGGGACGGCTGTACAATGAAACCGATAAAGAACCGCTTTGCAGCGAGCTTTCTCCTGACCGCAGCGATGCTCATCCTAACAAGCCCGGAGGGGGGAAACGCCCTGTTCCTCCGGCCTTATTTGCTGATCTCTTCCGTTGGCAGACGCTGCGTACTAAACCGTAGGTCTGTGCCTTATCGCAAGCCATGAGTATGCCCACATCACGAGCACGAGGTGCCGATGCAGCCCCTGCCAGAGCCTGCCTTCATAATGGTCGAGTCCCAGTTCATTCTTGGCATCCTGGTAATAACGTTCGATTTCGTGGCGCCTGTATGCGAGTTCGACCAATCCCTCAGGAAGCGTATCCTCCGGAAGGTTGCTTAAATACCACTTCGGGTCTCCCCCGTCGCCCGGCAGGGGCCGCGTGCAGATAAGCCATACGATAGGTCCGGTGCCCCTGCGGTCGATAATTCGAAGTACCGCTCCGGGCCCACGTAAATCTCGCACACAGGGTAGGGCGTCGCCTTGATGTTCATCCCCCATGAACACCTCCACCCCCCATATATACCATATCTAGCTGGCCTTTCGCCCGTTCTGACAGAGCAGTGATAGTCAACCCACAATACTTCAAACCGATATAGGCATAAAACTGACTTCTTAGGGGAAATTAATCATGTATACCAAGTTATCCCAACACCAAGTTGATAAGGCTAATCCTGTAATAATTGCCATGGTTGAGGTGGGAAGACCATGCTGAGAAAGCTCTGGCAGGTCCTTTTCAAACGAAGGCAGCGCAGGCAGAGTTCGGGGCAAGTTAGGACAGGCTCTGCTGAGAAACGGATATCTTCCGAGCTACCTGTCAACCGTGAGAGGATCAAAGCGGCGTTTGGCAATAGCGCCGACTTGGTTCTGCAAGATCTAGAGACCGGTGCTCAAGGGAAGGTTTCGGCGCTTGTCGTTCACATAGACGGCCTTTGCGACAAGCGATTAGTTGCCGAGGTGGTGATAAGGCAGATTGCCGACACGGAGCACGAATGGAATAGTGCAAAACAGGCGTATATGGACCTTAAGGACCGCCTTCTTTCTGGTAGTGCTGTCAAGGAGGTCGATTCACTGGACAGTTTTGTTGCGAGTGTCTCCGACGGAAAGTGCGGGGTCTTGGTCGATGGCGTCACGAGGGGGCTGGTTTGCGACACACGCGGCTGGGCGCAGAGGAGCATAGACGAGCCAACCACCGAGGTTACAGTGAGGGGATCAAAGGAAGGATTCGTCGAGACCCTGCGCACGAACACCAGCCTCTTGCGCCGCAGAATCGCAAGTTCCCGGCTTTGGATTGAAGAGATGAAGATCGGGCGTATCAGCAGGACGAGTGTTGCGATCGTATACATTTCTGGCGTAGCTGACGAGAAGCTTGTACAGGAGGTCAGAAACCGACTAGAGAGGATAGACGTCAGTGCCGTCTATGAAAGCGGTCATCTTGAGGAGCACATAGAGGATGCTCCATTCTCCCCGTTTCCAACGATCTTGCGTACCGAGCGGCCGGACAAAGTGACAGGAGCCCTGCTCGAAGGCAGGGTCGCGATACTCACCGACGGTACGCCGTTCGCCCTCATCGTTCCAGCCACATTCACCATGTTCCTTACAGCCCCCGAGGACTACTACGAGCGATACTTCATAGGGTCAGCATTAAGGATTCTCAGACTGGCTTCGTTCTTCATCTCTCTTACTTTGCCGGCGCTGTACGTGGCCGTAACGACCTTCCACCAGGAGATGCTGCCCACTCCTCTTGTATTGAGCGTCGCGGCCCAAAGGGAAGGGATACCCTTTCCCGCAGTGGTCGAAGCGGTGCTGATGGAGTTAATTTTCGAAGTGTTGCGGGAGGCCGGAGTCCGTCTGCCCAGGGTGGTCGGCCCGGCTGTCAGCATAATAGGCGGCCTGGTTATCGGGGACGCAGCGATACGGGCGGGCTTGGCTTCCCCAGCCATGGTGCTAGTCGTGGCATTTACCGGGATCGCCTCCTTCGCCACCCCGGTATTCAGCCTCGCTATCGGGGTGCGCCTTCTGCGCTTCCCGATGATAGCTCTTGCCGGCGCGCTCGGGCTATTTGGTGTAGTGGCCGGGATGGCTGCTATTTTAGCTCACCTGACTGCCCTCCGGTCATTTGGGGTGCCGTTCCTGGAGCCGCTAGCTCCGGTAGTACTCTCAGACCTCAAAGACGCCCTGCTGCGAGCCCCGTGGTGGGCGCTGGACACCAGGCCCAGGTTTACCGGGAAGGCTCGCCCGGTCAGCTAGGCCCCCGGTACTAAACCCGGGCTTCCTTATCCTGAGGAGAAAGAGCTTCATTATCTGGAGAGCAAGGAGAGTGGCACATGAATAAGGTCGAGGGCGGAAGAATATCGGGCAGGCAACTTGCGGCAATGCTCATACTAAGCCGTATAGTGCCGATCACCATTGCGTTTCCGTTGATAACCGGGATTGAAGTGCCGCAGGACGCCTGGATCGCAAGCTTGTTAGGGATGCTCCTGGCAATACCATTCGTGCTGCTCGTAGTACGGCTGGGCTTGAGGTTCCCCCACAAGACCATTATCGAGTATAGCGAGATACTTTTGGGCAAGTGCCTGGGGAAACTCGTCGGGCTGGTTCTGGTATTGTATTGGATTCATACTGCGGCCACTGTAGCAAGAGCACTTGGCGAGGCCTACACGATAGCTATTATGCCGGAAACGCCAATACTGGTCTTCATGATCATAATGGGGTTCCTGGCAGCCAACGCGGCTCGAAACGGCCTTGAAGTGGTGGGCCGGGCGGGAGAAAGCGTCGTGTGGATAGTCCTATTCTTCCTGGTGCTCATGTTTGTCCTCCCGTTTGACGTAATGCATTTCAGGAACTTGGCTCCGGTTCTATCTCGGGGGTTTCGGCCAGTCGCAGCTCCAATGGGGACAGCTACCTCCTTTTTCCTGCAGTTTATTGTCCTCGGCATGGTTATGCCCTACCTGAACAGGCCAGAGGACGCGGCACGGTTTTCCATATACGCGGTTTTAGTCAGCGGGCTACTGATGACGTCGCTTACAGTGGCCTTGGTGGCAGTCTTTGGGCCAACGGTATCAGGGCTGACGATGCCAGCTTTCAGTCTGGGCAGAATGGTGAGCATCGCCCAGTTCCTTGAGAGGATCGAGGCCGTAACAATGGGAGCGTGGACGCTGAGCGTCTGGATCAAGCTGGCCCTCTTCCTGTGGGCAAGTGCCGTTGGATTAGCTCAGCTATTTGGCGTTTCCCGATTTCAGCCGCTCTTGTATCCGCTGGGGGCAATAGTCGTTGCGTTTGGTATCTTGTCCTACGAGAGCTATACGCATCTGCAGATCTTCCACGAATTCAGGCACTTCGGGATCTTCTCCTTCATTGTCGCGCTGGGCACGACGGGTATCTTGTACCTCGTTGCTCTCATGCGAAGAAGCCTCTCGCCTGGTGTTAGGAGGTGAATCCGGTGTCGGTGGATCGAGCACTGATAATCAGCGCTCTAGTTATATTCGTGATGATGGCAACGACTATAACAGGGTGCTGGAGCCGAAGAGAGATCGACACCATAGGCTTTCTAATGGCAATCGGTGTTGACGAAGCCCAAGAGAAAGGCAAGATTCAGCTAACAGTTCACGTGGCAAAACCCTTTGCCATAGGAGGCGGTGCTGAGGCAAAAGGGACGACGGAAGAGAAGCCTTTCTGGGTTGTGAGCAGTACAGGGCATACGGTGTTTGAAGCGATGCGCAACCTTGTCTCCCAGTCGCCGCGGCGACCGTTTTTGGCCCATAGCCGGTTTATACTCATTGGCGAGGAGCTCGCACGGAGGGGTATTGGAGACGTTATCGATTGGTTTCAGCGTGACGGAGAGATGCGCCGCCGAGCATGGATAGTGGTGGCTAAAGGCGCCAAGGCATCAGACCTTCTCCAGGTCGAGTTCGAGCTCGAGCCGATGCCCTCAGAAGGAGGCATGGGCATAGTAATGGCTACTCGAACAGAGCTGTCCACCACGATCACTGATTGCACGTTGCACTGTTTCCTGCAGCAGCTCGAAGGAGAAGGAGCAGACCCCGTCGCCACCCGCGCGGAGATTATCCTCAGACCACAAGAATTCGACATCCGGGGAGAGTTGAGAAGGGAGAAGGTAGGCGCATCAGCCAGAATAACCGGGGCTGCGGTCTTCAAAGACGACAAGTTGGTAGGCTGGCTCAACAAGCCGGAGACCAGAGGATTCAACTGGATCATGGGCCAGGTGAGAAGCGGCATCATCGTGATCAAGAAGCCCGGCGAGGAGGACAGGTTCATAGGGCTTGAGATCCTGCGGGCAAGAGGCAGGTTCAGACCGGAATTCAAGGACGGTAGGGTTTCGGTAACGGTAGGGATCGAAGCCGAAGCAAACGTAGGAGATGTCCAGGGGTTCATAGATCCGCTCAGGTTCCCAGAGATTTGGGACAGCATGGAACGAAGGATGGCCACCGTGATCAAGAATGAAGTCATGGCTGCCGTGGCCAAAGCCCAAGAGCTTGGCTCCGACATATTCGGTTTTGGTGCCGAGCTAAACCGAAGAGACCCCGAGAAATGGGCAGAAATCAAAGACCGGTGGGATGACGAGTTTCCCCGTGTCGGTGTACATGTGGAAGTCAAGGCGAAACTCAGACGGTCAGGTCTGGTAATCAGGAGTACGAGAATCAAGAGGTAAGTCGGGAGGAATTGCCCGTGCCTGTGGCTCTGCTCGTTGTCTCGTTCGTTGTGATGGTCGCCTACGAGGCACCCGAGATGATCCGACAAAGGCAATGGGGGGAACTGGCACTATTCATAGGACTTGTGCTCTTTGCATTTACGGTTAGCTTTCTTCAGGTCATTGGGGTGTCGATTCCTAGCCCAGTCAAAGGAATTGAATACCTTACCAGCAGAATGCTGAGCCTATTCCAGCAAGCAATCAACCGGTGATACTGCGCACTGTATTGGATTTGGTGTGAGAGCTTCGAGGACTGACTTCGGGAAATGGGCGGAGAACCGACCTTGCGGCGAGGGTAAACCTCGCCGCTGTCTTTTTTGTACCGAAGTAGAATAGACCCTCGTGCACGGACGGTAGGTGGGGCCTATCGGTTGGCTCCTCATTTCTTCGGGGAGTGTCTCACTAGCCAAGCTGTATTACGCGCATCGGGTGGCCTCTGATCGAACCGCACTGCGGTATCACGTTTTGCCGAATGTTCGTATGGCATGCGTGTTCGGTTAAGCTCAAAACATCCCGTGACCTCCCAGGGATGGTATTGTGTCCCTGGTAATTAGCCGACGCAAATTGTTGTTAAGGGGAGGAATAGGCTCCTCCCTGTATGGAATCCTCCTCCGATAATCTTCCCTGAGGAGGCTTCAACATTGGTCCCGATTCCCGGCAATACTGATCCACGCCAGATCGAGAAGATGCTGAACAAGATGTTCTCCCCGGAGTGGCTGAGAACCACTGCGGCCGAAATCGGTTACGTGCAGCGCAACCGGAAGATCGACCCGGTGATCCTGTTCTGGGTGCTGGTGCTCGGCTTTGGAGTTGGAGTGCAGCGCACCATCGCCTCGCTGAGGCGTGCCTACGAGACGGCATCGGCCGAGTCGCTTGTCCCCTCTTCCTTCTACGACCGATTCAACCTGGTGGGAGCGGTTAATCAGGAAACCAAGGAGTATCACCTCTACCTCACCAACCCCTCCCCGGACCAACTCAGCGCAGACGATGTAGCGCTTCTTTACAGGGCACGCTGGAGCATCGAACTGGCTTTCAAGGAGCTTAAAGCGCCTCTACCAGCTGGATGTCATCGCCAGTGGCGAGGAGGATGTAGTAACGGCTCTGGTACTGGTGGCAATGCTCACTCTGGTGGTCAGCCACCGGCTCTTAAACCACATGCGCTCGCTGGCTCCAGAGAAAAGCCACCGTTTTACCCCCTTACGCTGGGCAGAGACGTTCCATGCTGGCGCATCCGTTTTGATGGCCCGTGTGCTCGATATCGCTGGGATCAAAGAAGATCCGCTGCTGCTCTACTACTACTTCATGGGGGAAGGAATCGATCCTAACGTGAACCGAGAACGGCTCCTGTCCCCATGGGTAAAGGCGGCTGATTCCCAGGGGCATACTGGCAGTAGGACCCATAACTGGTAAACCGATCACGGATGGTTCGTATGGTAGTTCGCGCTTCCCGTGTCTTGCGGTAGAATATTGTACAGATGCAGGAATTGGATTCTACGTGGCTGATGTCAATGGGGGTCATTACAAAACAATGGCGACGGCGCCCCAAGCGGGGCGCGCGTCGCCAGAATCCGGCCCGTCTGGCAAGTACCCGGATTCTGACACCCAGTGTGCAATCACCGGCAAGCCCTCCCAAAGTCGGGAGCATCTCTGAATCCTCACTATGCAGCGCACCGACCGCGGCCGGCGTGCGTTGCTGGCGAAGACCCCTGTCGAAAATGAGTCCCTGCTCCCACGGCAGGCGCTCTGTGCTATACTTGTATTTGAGCGTGCCCGGCAAGACTGATCCATCGCGCCGGGCCTGCTCACAACATGGAGCACTGTGTACGAAAGGGCGGGCATCGTGTGAGATCCGGATGTCGTACATGTCATACGGAGGCACAGGGCGCACCTCGCGCCCGTGGAGTTTGCGGCCACCGAGTGGAAAGCCCTCCAGAACCTCTGGTTGGGCAGGCGCCAACCGGGGGCATCGAAGCGCTCTGCATGAGAATCCTCGGGCGGTACGAGCTGCCTGACGGCGTTATCGAGCACTCCGTCAAGGTCGCCGAGGTGGCGAGGTTCATCGCCATGCGGCTCATCAAGCGTGGAGAGGATGTCAACCTGGAGCAAGTCGTGGCAGGAGCGCTCCTCCACGATGTGGGGAAATCCGCCCGGCACATGCGGCGCGGCGCGCGCAACCACGCGGAGGCATCCGCCGAGATCGTGCAGGCCGAAGGCCTGCCGGAGCTGACCGGGATAGTCGCCAGGCACATACTGGACTCCATCATCAGCGTGGATGACTACCCCCGCAACTGGGAGGAGAAGGTCGTTTTCTACGCGGACAAGATCGTCACGCGCAGGCTCGTCACGGTCGAGGAGCGGTTCGCGGACCTGCACGAGAGGCGTGCTGACATAACGGACCTCCTCGCGGCGTCGCTCCCCCCGACGAAGGCGCTGGAGGCCGAGATCCTCACCGCCGCTGGGCTGACGTGGGCCGATCTCGCGGCCCGTTTCGGAGGCAAATTGGCGGTCGGTTGATGGTAGCCGCCGCTCAGTAGTGGCCGAGGAGGCCGCGGTTCTTCGCGGCCTTTTCGCATGCGGAAAAGATCGCAAGGCCGACCGCAAGATATGCGACCCCCACAGCTAGAGCCGTCAGCACGTCGGCTGCGGGCAGTTGCCAGAGGCGCTTGCCCTCCGCCATCACCCTGTAGATGAGGCCATTCCCCATCGAGAGCGGCAGGAATCTCGCCCATGCTATACGCCAGGGGATGACAAGGCATCCAACGAACGCGAACTGGACGATCTGGAAAAACGACTGGATCCTCTTGAAAACCAGCGCGAGCCCGCCAAGGACGAAGCCGACGCCATAGGCCCCGAGGAGAGTGACGATGACAAGCGGGGCGATGCTCGCTGCGTCGAGGTTGAGCCATCGGCCGGTGGTTGCCATCATGGCGAAGAGGAACACGACAGCTACGGCTGCGTTTACGAGGAAGTCGACCACCACTTGAAGTGTGCACAGCCGCTTGAACCCGTTGGGGGAGAGGTAGAGCTGTTCGAGGGTGCCCGTCTGGGCTTCGTTGATGAGTTCCCACGAAAGCCCTGAGTATCCGAAGACCGCGAGCGTCCATATGAAGAAACCCACGATGGTTCCCTCGAACGTCCCGTCGAGGGCGCGCGACGGCGACGCGGCAGCGAACGCCTTCATGCCGAAGAACGCAAGGCAGAAAACCATGTAGATGGATATAAGCACGGACACCGTGTTGAACATGTATCGTCCCATCATGATGAAAGTGCGGCGGGTGATCGCCGTCAGGGCGCTTACGAGTTGCACTGGTTCACCTTCTCCTTTCGCACGATCTCGAGGAAGACCTTCTCGAGGTCCGGCTCTTCCTGCGAGATCTCTTCAATCGTCGCGCCCGCGTCGCGCAAGAGATCCATTAGCATGTAAATGTCGTCCGGTTCCGGGAGCCGCAGCCGCACCTGGGTCATGTAGGGCGAGTTTTGTACGTCGACCCCGCGGAAATGTGCGGCGAGGCTGGCCTCAAGCCCTTCGGGAGCCGGGCCGCGCAGGGCAAGGCGATACGCCCTGGTCTTGAACAGCCCTATCAGGTGCCCGATGGAGTCATCGGCAACCACGTGGCCTGCGGTCACTATGATCACGCGACGGCAGACGTCCTGGACCACGTCCATGTTATGGCTGCTGAGGACGATGGTGCGGTGCTCTTCGCCGGCAAGCTCCCTGAGGGTCTTGCGAAGTTCGTATGAGGTTTCGACATCCAGCCCGAGCGTGGGCTCGTCGAGGAACATGAGGGGAGTGCGCTTTGCCAGCGCACAGACCACCGCGGTCTTCTGCTTCATCCCCTGCGAGAGCTTGCGCACCTCGACGTCGCGCTTGTCGGCGAGGCCGAACCGCTCGACGAGGTGTTCGAAGTAACGGCGGTATTGCCGTCGCGGCAACCCATGGATGCCGGTAAAGAACTCGATGTTCTCCCACACGGTCATCCTCCAGTAAAGGTTGCGGCTTCCTTCGAGGACGGCGCTCACCTGGCTGAGGATGCCGGGGTAGTGCGAGGCGACGTCGCGGCCCAGGATGGTGACGCGGCCCGCAGTGGGCCGAACGAGACCGAGGATGCACTTGATGGTGGTGGTCTTGCCGGCGCCGTTGGGCCCGACCAGGCCGACGATCTCCCCCGGCGCCACCTGAAAGCTGATGCCGTCCACCGCCCGGACCTCGCGCGCGCCACGGTCGCGGAACACCTTTGTAAGCCGGTCAACTTCAAGGGCGACGCCGTCCTGATGTTTCATGACACCACCTCCCGTCCCGAGCTGACCGGAGTATTCATCGTTTTTGCGCGATTTCCTCCCTGAGCCGGAGGATTTCGTGCTGTGGCGCCTGCTCTTCAGGTTCAGACTCGTTGAGGCGATTTGAGAGCCTGACACTGGACTACGACATCCAGCCCGCCCACCAATTCCCTGCCCAGCTATGGCCTGTGCTTGCAGGATCTGGTGCCCCTCTCGGCTAAATGAAATGCGGCAGCCAGTTTCCAGGTCTGGGCGCTTGCGGCGGCTTGCAGGCTTCGGGGCCGGCGTCTCCGGAATGACGGCTGCCGCCTGCGCCACCACCTGCGCTACCTGCTGCCATCTCCGGGGCGATCGCACCCGCGGCGCGACACCGGGATGGGCACGCCCTGCGAATGGCTGACGGCAGGCAGCCAGTCGCGCAAGGCAGACGCCAGCCGAAACGCCGCGGCACACGCAATCCCCTGTTGGAGTAGGAGCCCGTTACGGTAGCAGAAGGAGGAGGACCATGAGGAAGACAGCACCTTTTTCGCTCACACGCACGCGCACGCGCACACACACACGCCCACGCGCGTGCACGCCCGCATTCGCGCTCTCAGCGATGCTCAGACTCATGCTCGCAATCACGCTTGTTGCTGCGTTCGGTCTCGCTCTCACGGGGTGTTCCCCGGATAGCTTCGGGGCGCTTCCGCCGCCGCCCGCCGAGCCGCCCCGCGTATACGGGCAGGTTCTCGGGCACGTCGTCATGGACAACGCCTACTCCGGCCGCGCGGCGTCCACGTCCGCAGCGCCCGGCGTCGTGGTGCAGGGCGCGGTCCGCACGAGGCCCCTCGCCACCCCTGGTGGTCCCTCTTACTCGCAGTCGGAGTTTCTCGCAAGCTTCCGCCGTGGCGCCTCCGCTGACCAGATCCGCGCCGCGGCCGAGCGGCACGGCTATCGCGTGAAGCGCGTTATCGAAGGGACGGGTATATACGTCATCGATGTGCCGCATGGCACCGACCCAGCCCAGGCCGCGGAGGGGTTCAAGGAGGACCCCCTCGTCGAGCACGCGGAGCCCAACTACACGGCTCGCGTGGGCGCGGCTCCGGCGGCTCCGGTAGCCCCGGTGGGTCCGGTCGCGCAGGCCGTGCCGGTCGCGCAGGTCGCCCAGGCCTCGGCGCCCGGGAGCGTCCGGATCGCGCGCCGCGCCCCGAACGACCCGTACTACCCCCGCCAATGGGGGCCCGAGGCGATGAGCCTTCCGTACGCCTGGGACTTTACCACCGGCAGTTCGTCAGTGACGGTGGCTGTCGTAGACACGGGCGTCCAGACCGACCACCCGGACCTCGCCGGCCACGTCACGGCGGGCTACGACTTTTACAACCGCACCACCTACGTGCGGGACATCAACGGCCACGGCACCCACGTCGCCGGGATCATCGGCGCCGTGACCAACAACGCCGTCGGGATGGCGGGGATCAACTGGAACGTCCGGGTCATGCCGCTCAAGGCCACCGACGACTCCGGCTCCGGCTACCTCGATCTTTCGATGATTATCGAGGCCCTGCGGTACGCCGCCGACCACGGCGCCGACGTGGTGAACATGAGCTTCCAGATAGGGGACGCGTATACCGGCGAGGACACGTTCATGGATCAGGCCATCGCGTACGCGTATAATAAAGGCGCGACGATGGTCGCCGCGGCAGGCAACGACGGGGAGCCGTGGATCGCGTATCCCGCCCGCAACCCCAGGGTCATCGCGGTGGGCGCCGTCGGTCCGGACCTTGTCCTCGCCACATGGAGCAACTACGGGAGCGGCGTCGACGTGGTCGCCCCGGGCGCCGACATCCTGAGCACCTGGCCGACCAACTCGTTCGCCAACGCCTCGGGGACGTCCATGGCCACGCCGCACGTCGCCGGCCTCGCCGCCCTGATGATCGCCTCGGGTGTCAGGGGATCGGCCAACGTGGCGAAGGCCCTTCACGAGACGGCCATGGACCTCGGCTCTCCCGGCCAGGACAGCCAGTACGGATGGGGCCTCGTCAACGCCCACGCGGCCGTGACAGGCTCCTCCATCACGACAATGCAGGTATTCGCAGGTGAAGACGACGGGACCACGCTCACGCGCCACAGCGCCGTCGCGAACCCGGCCCCGGGCGGGATGTACGAGATACGCAACGTCGAAGCGGGATCGTGGCACATCTACGGCTGGATCGATGTCAACCACAACGACACCATCGACGATGGCGACTACTACGGACGCACGTCGGGCAGGATCACCTCTAACGGGGACGCCGTCACTGGGGTGGACCTGCGCGTGCGGATCAATGTCGGGTCCGCAACCCCGGCCGGGTCGGCGGGGTCGACCGCCGGGTCCGGCACTGCGATGCGTCCCGTGCGACTCTCGGTTAAAGGCTCGTCGAAAGGAAGGTGAGCTCCGTGCTGCTGATGCTGCGAAGGTTTGCGACGGCGACAGGGCTATGCACCAGGGCTAGATACGATGAGGGCACACGCGCCCAGTGCGAAGCCGCCGAGGGCAAAGCCGCCCAGGACAAAGCCACCTGGGGTAAGGCTACCCGGAACCAGTTGATTGCAGGTGTGGTGATGATCGTGCTCATGTCGGCGCTCTTCTCCGGTTGTTCCGCGAGGGCCTTCGAGAACCTCAAGACCCAGGTGGGCGTGAGCGAGGTGCGCGTGGACGGCCGCACCTTCAAGGTCTTCACCCTCGCAGCCCTCAATACGGGCGAGGACCCGGTCAAGCTCAAGTTCTCCAGCGGCATGCAGTTCGACTTCGTGGTGACGGCGAAGCACGGCACCGAGGTGTGGCGCTGGTCGTCGGGTAAGGCGGCCATCATGATGCTCACCGAGCGGGAGATAGCTCCGGGGGAGCTGGCTGTGCACTCGGTCGTCTGGGACGGCACCGATACGACCGGCGCGCCAGTCCCGCCGGGCGAGTACGACGTTTACGCCGAAGTCCTCACGAAACCCAGGCTTATTACGGCTAGAGTGCCATTCATGCTTCCGGGCCGGCAGCCCTGACGGCCGGTGGCGACCGGCGCGCGGAATCTGCGGACACACTGGCGGGCAAGGCCGAGGTCTCGACCCCAGTGTGTCCGCCCAATGCTATGCTTTTCCGCGTGCCTAAGGGTGCGCTATCGTGGAAAGGCCCCTGACCTGTGTGGTCAGGCCGAGAAGTGACGTAAATTCTGTCTGCAAGCCTTGCAGGACTCCTGACCTCCATGTCGAATCGCAAATGGAAAACGGGGCTAGGGCCGAGCTCCTAGACGTACTCGGAGCGCTTCCTTACCTTCCACTTACACAGCACTTCTGTTTCCGCAAAGGCCACAAGGACCACGCGTTGCTGCACCGTCAGCGCCAGTTTCCTGCTAATCAACGCACTGGGGGCGAACCTTGGGTTCCTCAGACTATCATCATGAATCATCAGGATCTGGATGAACCCGAAACGGCGACGCGTACAGAACCCGGGGTATTTCCGCCCTTCGCGCTATTCGCCAGCCCAGCGGATGTTTCGGCCCGAGAAGAGAGAGGCGCGAACTATGGGCGATTATCGCATCGGTGCGCACGGAGGGACGAAGGTAGACGGGTGGTCTGCAAGCATTGTTACTCGAGGGGTGAATCCCCCGCTAGTCTCGGTCTTGAAGATGTCCGGAAGATCATAGAGGCATTCCCGGTAACAGCGTTGAACCTGGGCACCGGCGAAAACGGGCTTCATCCGAACCTTGCTGATATCCTGGACTATCTCCACGATCGCTCCATAAAGCTGAGCCTGACCTCAAACGGGTACTCCGTCAATGTGCTTGACGAGCGACGCTTGCGCTACTTCCACGATATTGACATATCCATTGACTTCCCCACCAGAGGAGGACACGACGAATTCCGAGGGGCAGGCGCATTTGACACAGCCATCAGAGCAATCGAACGGTGCCTAGCCGCGGGAGTGAAAACAAGCGTCGTCGCGTGCATGATGAATACCAATTACCACATGCTACCGAGGTTCTTCCCATTGATCGACCATTATGGCGTGAATCTGAGGATAGGCGTGAATCTGAGGATAAACGTGTACAAAGAGGAGTTCAAGGAAGTGGTCCTGGGAGGGTGTACAGTGGAAGTTCAGGCAAGGCACATTACCCAGGACCAGCTGGGAACGTTGAGGCAAGAACCGGGGGTTGAGGTCGTCGCGGAGCAAAGTGGCGACTCTAATGGTGACGACGTGCACGCCCTGGTTGTTCACGGGACGAACGTCAGGAACAGGATTGATAGCATACTGAGGGCTCTTTCGGGAGCGGAGATCCTGGTCTTCAGGGTGAAGGAGCCGAGCCTCGAGGACGCGTACGTGAGAATCGTGGGAGGAGAGGCACTCAAAACATGAGTCCACGAAGCATCGTTAGAGTGATGAAGACGGCTTACCGCTGTCAGGTACAGGAATTCGTCTTGCGTCCCCACTATTTCTATATCATGGTTGGGCAGCCGGTGTTCTTCATGGCGCTCAGCGTCTTCCTGTTCCGACACGCGGGACGGGAAGACCTGGTCCCGTGTTCTGTCATTGGTGCCGGCATCATCGGCATCTGGAACGCAAACCTCTTCAGTTCGGGCATGATCGTGGAGCGCGAGCGGCGCGACGGCACGCTCTTGTTTCTGGTGGCGAGTCCTACGGATGCAATATGGGTCCTTCTCGGGAGAAGCCTTGCCAACTCTACGGTCTCCGCCTGTTCGGTCATAATTGCTCTCCTCCTTGCCGCGAGCATTGCCCAGCAGGCCATATCCGTCGCCGACTACGTGCTCTTCCTCGTAAGCCTTTTGATGACCGTAGGGGCTGTGACTGCCCTCGGACTGTTGGCTGGCTGCACCTTCGTATGGTTCCGACAGGCGTTACGCGTGGTCGGCTTGATGAACTGGCCAGCATATATTCTCTCAGGCGTCATGTTCCCTATCTCCTATCTGCCGGTCGCCCTCAGGGCGGTCAGCTACATCCTTGCGCCCACCTGGGGGCTCATGGGCTTGCGAGCTTCCTTTGGGATATCCGAAGGGATGAGTCCCGTCACGATTGCTGCCAGCCTTGGCATCCTGACCTGTGTGTACATGTGCCTTGCATACCACTCGTACAGATTGGTCCTCGACAGAATCCGAGCTGAAGGACGGTTGGCCGAATGGTAAGCTTCTTACGACCTTTCTTTGCCAGCGTGAGGGTTTCGTTCAAGATGTTCATGGTAGACACGCCCCTGCGCTTCTACCTCAGCACAGAGATCCCACAGTTGCTGATGAGAGTGGCCTTCTTCATGCTGGCGGCGACATACGCGGGCGGAGCGGCTCTCGGACACTTCGCGCTCATAGGCAATGCTGCACAGGCAATCACTGTGGCAATCATGGTCCCGATCTCAAACATGGTCTACATCGAGCGCACGAGCGGTAACCTGACGTTGGTAATGGTTACCCCTGCGAGTAAGGTCCTGACCATTCTGGGACGGGAAGGAGCCTCCTTCGTCGAGGGCATCGTAACGACGTTCATCGTGCTTTTCCTGATTGGCCCAGTGGCAGGTGTGCCCGTGTCTGTGCTGGTTGGCGCGTTGCGTGCCTTGCCCGTCTTACTGTTGATCTCCGTATCAGTAGCGGGACTGGCCCTTGCCGTTGCCTGCGCGTCGTTCACTACGAGGGTGGAGGTTGTCCTGGCCAACGCTACCAGCAGCCTTCTGATGGTCCTGGCTGGCGTGAATGTGCCCTTGGAGGCTCTGCCCAGGCCTCTAGCCATTATCGGCAGGTGCCTGCCTGTTACCAACGGCTTGCTCGCCTTTAGGGCAATTGCCGCTGGGGCCACTTATGCCGATGTCTTGCCGCACCTGCTTGCAGAGGTGGAGGTCGCCGCTGCATACGTACTGGTCGGGCTTGCTCTCTTCTCGCTTCAGCTCTCCCGGGCACGACGCTACGGGCTGGAGTTCTCGTGACCCGGTATATGCGGCCCAGCAGTGCGAAGCGCCGCAAAATGCCACAGGAGGAGATTCGGCGTGCTTGTAGGCAGCAAATCGCGTTTGGTCCCGCTGGTCGAATCCGACTACCCCTTGCTTGCCGTGTGGCTAAACCAGCCGGATGTCGTGGAGCCCGCGCTCACCTCAGTCGCGTACCCCACGAACGAAGAGGCCGTGCGCAAGCATTTCGACGAAAAGCTGTCACGCGAGGACACCCTGCTACTGATGATTGAGGACCTCTCCACAGGGAAGAAGGTCGGTTTCACGGAGCTGGACGATATAGACTGGAAGAACCGCAGGGCAAACCTGGCGGGCACTGTGATCGGCGATAAGGAGAGCCGAGGACGTGGGCTGGGTTTCGATGCCAGGCGCACGCTTATCAAGTTCTGCTTTGAAGAAATGAACCTCAACCGGCTTCAAAGCATCATGTTTGAGTTCAACAAGACAATGATCAGGCTCAACGAGAAAATGGGGTTTCGGCTCGACGGCACCCTCCGGGAGTATCTTTTCAGGTATGGCCGCTACTGGAACGCGTTCCTCTTCAGCATGCTGTTTTCCGATTTCAAGCAAATGGGGGACTGACGCGTACGGAGAGGATGACCCTACCAGGCGGCCTTCGTGTCATCGCCCTTGACTGCCCGGGGCGAACGGTTATCGCTGTGAATCTGCGCGTGAGAGCGGGGAGCCGTTGCGAGGCGCCGGGCAAGAACGGCCTGGCACACTTTACCGAGCATATGCTCTTCCGTGGCACCCGACGCAGACCCACCGGCAAAGATCTCAGCCGAGACATCGAATGCCTCGGTGGTCAAATGGACGCTGTAACTGCCCGCGAATTCGCCTCGTACTGGGTCAATGTGCCGGTGGGTTACCTCCCCAGGGCCATTGACGTGTTATGGGATTTCGTGAGGGAGCCGCTTCTGCTGCCCGAGGACGTGGAAAAGGAGAGGGACGTGCTCATTGAGGAAATCCTCGAGCTTCAAGACGACCCTGAAGCAGTTGTGGACCGCCTTACTTATCAGAACATCTGGCCTGACACCTCGTTTGCCCGGCCGCCCTTCGGAAGCGTCGAGGCGGTACGGGCCATCAGCCACGCAGACATTGCGGCGTACCACACGCGTTACTGCCGGCCGGACAGGATGGTCCTGGTCGTTGGCGGAGATGTTCGGCCTGACGAAGTGCGGGACTGCCTGAGCGAGCGGTACGACGCAGCCCGTGAGCACGACGGCGGGATGAACGCAGGGCCGGTGGTACAGGCGGAAGACACCGAGGCCGAAGGGCCCTGGTCATTTGAAGGGCCACGATACCTTGCCCAGGTGGATGATATGGACACGGGGCACCTGCGCATCGCATTTGTCACTCCTGCGCCTGTCTCCCCCCCCAGCGCCTGGTACCCCGTCATAGCGTCGCTGCTTGGAGACGGTATATCGTCACATCTCTACCAGTTGCTCCGTGAGGAGACCGGCATAGCATACTCTGTCAGCGCCGACTACGAGCCGCTCTCGCAGGCGGGTCTGCTCACCATTACAGTCGCGACGCGGGACGTTCCAGAAGCTATGCTAAGAATAGTCACGGCGCTAAACAGAGTCAAGGGCCTCCCGCAGCAAGCACTCGAGAGGGCAAGAAGACGCTATCTTGGCTGGCTCACCATGGAAAGCGCTGCGCAGAACACGACGACGTCGAAGGTGCCAGAAGGCAAGGGGATATTGCAGCAGTCAGCCTCGAGTGTTGTGACATGAATGCCCTCAAGGGCCGCGTTCCTGCGGCAAATCTCCAGGACCCTGCCGCTGACATCAACGGCCAGGACCTCGTTGCCGGCCTTCGCGAACTTGATGGCGCAGCGCCCGGTGCCGGCTCCGCAATCAAGCACCCTGGCGCCGACAGGCACTTCTCCCAGCAACCGGCTCACATCCTCGATGAACCAGCCCATATCAGCAGAGCTGATCCCATGCTTGGAATCATAACAACGGCTGACAGTGTCGTAGTAGGTGCGGTTTGCCTCTTCGATGCTTTGGCCTCTCTGACGCATTACCCGACGCATCCTCCATTTCTGCCTGCAACGCCTGGAACTGGGCGACGAGACGCGCTTCGTCAGCCGCTGTAACCTGCCCCCGGTAGATGACCTTGCGACCCTGGACGATCAGGGTTTCGAGAACGAGCCCGGTGAAATTGAAGACCAGGTGGCTCAAAAGCCCCGACGCGCTCCAGGGCTGTACGGAGGAAGGATACGGCTTGAACACCGCAACATTCGCGTCGGCTCCCACGCTGATCCGGCCCCGGAAGGGCAGCCCCAGAGCGTTTGCAGCCCCTGTGGTAGCCAGGTCGAAGGCCTGCTGTGGACTAAGCTCTCCCAAGAGGGCACACAGTTTGGCACTCTCAAGAACGCTCGCCGAGTTGTTTGTGGCGAGGCCGTCTGTCCCGGCGGCAACAGGCGCGCCTGTTTCAATCAAGCGACGGATCGGAGGGATCCCATCGTCCAGCTTCAGGTTAGCCACAGGGCATAAGACCAACCCGGGTTTCCGCTCGGCGATGAGATCGAGATCCCTATCGTCCAGATGAACGCAGTGAACGCACACGGTTCTTGGGCCGAGCAGGCCGAGATGATCGAGAAGCTGAACCGGGCTCAGTCCGCGCTCGGACCGGATCTTCTCAACTTCTTCCCTCGTTTCTGCGGCATGGACCACCAGGATCACGTCGTCCAGCTCTTCAATCTTCTTACTGATTGCCAGGAGCTTGTCCTCGGCTATCGTGATAAGGCTCTGAACGAAGATGCCCACTTTCACCTGAGGGGAGCGATAGTGTTGATAGATTCGAACGAAATCATCATCGAAGGCTGCATATAGATCCTCCAGCTTGCGTACGTCGATCACGGGATAGCCGCTTACGGAGCAGAGACCGACCGAAGATCGCGTTTACAAGCAGAACATTCATTGAGCATCCATCCTCGCTCTCGGTTACTTCACACCGGTGTACCTGAACCAGTCGCCGTCTTTAAGAGGGAGGTCTTGCCCTCCTGTGCTGACGGCCGGCACCCGCTGCTCTCGAAGGATTATACTGAGGTGACACAGCAAGCTGGCCTCGCGGAACACAAACCCTGACGCCTCTGGAACCAGGGGCGCAAGAAAGAGCAGCGGCTTTTCAGCCCAGACAACCGGCTTTGTTTGTCCTGACCTGGCTTCCCTGAGCCGCCTGCGCAGGGCGGCGACGAACTCGAGGCTGTCTACACCGGGGTTGTGGTCCATAACGCTGATTCCGCGACCGTGGCTCATGTACGCTGCAAGGTACTCGTCGAAGTTTTCTACCCTGATGATCGGGCCCTCGAATGAACCAGGGGAAAGCGAGACAAACGGAGTTTCAGGCGTTTGGCTTACCCCGTCCGGTGCGCAGGGAAGGCCGGACTTTACCAGAGAGACGTCGTTCGCGTAGATGTTGCCGTTCCACTTCCACCACTCGACTACAATGTTTCCGAGCTCCCGCTGCAGAGCGATAGTACCTTCCGCAACGACCTTGAGATCAAGCGGTTCAAGATATGGGTAGGAGATCCTGGACCACGGCTGACTCGTGCATTCATTCAGAAGCAAGCCACTTGGGTCTACCAGGCAAGACGCAGGGGTGACGATGCCGGCGTTCACGCCTGAGAGAAAGCCGGGGGCAACCTCAAGATAGATCATGCCTTCAGTGGTGGTCTGGGACAGAATGGCAACCTCTGTGGGGAAGTTTTCCCGGAGATAGACTGTCACAGGTGCTCCCCGGTACACCCGGGCGATCTCGAGCAGCTTCCCCTTGAGTTGGGACGTAGGGATGTGGAGGTCCATTACGGTTTCGTTAACGCCAACGTATACATCGGGTGCCTCCAGCATGCCGAGAAGAGCGTTCCAGTCAACTTCGTCAAAAGTCCGAGTGGAGACGCGCAGGAAGATCCACCGGCACGCTTTGATGCCGGCCTTGTGACATGCCCTGTGGAAAGGGATCTTCTTGATTTTCCACCGGCTGAGCCTGTGCCTGTGAACGCCCAGCGCCTCCGGAGGGACATCCTCAACTTCATGCAACTCGAACACCATGGGTTCGTGCTGATGCTCGCGGTCAGGCGGCTCCAGCGTGGTGACAGGCCGCGTTTGCAGGAAGAATATGCGGTCTCTCTCTATTGCCCACTCAATGTCCTGCGGGCAACAGAAGTGGCTCTCTATCCGCCCAGCCTCCTGCATTAGGTGCTGCAGCTCATCCCGGCTGAGTATGGGCTCGACTCCTCCCTCCGGCGGGCCTCCCTTGGGCGGCGCATCTGCTGCCCCACCGGCGTCCAACTTCAGCTTGTGCATGATCAGGCGCTCCACGGGCCCAGCGCCGGCCGCCAGCCGGGCACATCCCCCATGGCACGCCTCAACCACGATCTGAGAACGGTCGCCTGTAGCCGGGTTGGCTGTAAAGAGTATGCCGCTTTTATCCGCCTGGACCATTCGCTGGATGATTACTCCCATCTTGATCGCGCCGGTGCTGAGAGCCTTATTCCCGAAGAGCAACAGGTACGCCTCGGAAAACACAGACGCCCAGCACGTTCTGATAGCATCCTCCACGGCATCGGGTGAAACATCGAGGACGCTGGCAAAGACACCGGCACCGGACGAAACAGGAGAATCTTCGCAGATTCCGGAGGACCTCACCGCGAGGCATTCGCCGAGGTTCGACGATGCCAGCTTCTGTCTAAGAAGTGCCTGTAACTCGGGAGGAAAGACCAGTTCCATCACGCTTTTCCGGAGCGAAGGCAGAGCGGCCACCAGTGCTACTGCGTTGATGAGATGGGCATCTATTTCGTCCCTCCGACCTCGATTCGGAGGATAGTGACAGCAAGCATCCTGGAAGCGCGTTGTCACGGCGATCCACGGAGGCACTTCGACTTTAAGAAGCCCCAGCTCGAAGAGGTTATTCGCCTTTTGGCCAACGAGGGCTATCCGAGCCTCTCGAGTCATTTCGGCGAGATCTCGCGACGTGAGCACCACTGTGCGGTTCCACCTCCCCTGCTGATTGCCGTCAGCCTGAACTCTGCGAGCACTCCGAAGGACTAGTAAGGGATTTCCACGCTGTCCCTGTCCTGGAACCCCACAAGGTCCATCCTGTCTAGCAACGCCCAAAGTTCCGGGTATAACGCTCTCGATCTTTCCAGGTGGTACGGCTGCACGAGCGGACAGCACCAGCATGTCGTCTTCTGGAAGCCCTTCAAGTAGACAGGGTTGACCGGAAGCCTGTTGTCGAGCAAATAGAGCCAGACCTCTAACCCGGTCCAGTCTGCGATGGGGTGGACCCATATCTGGTTCGGGTAGTTTCTGGGGAAATTCACGGTGGCGTAACGTCGCCGATAGTTTGTCTCATACTTTCGGCTTCCCTCGTAGGCTACGAAGTACTGGTCCCCGTAAATTGCCGAAGTGGCCTTGCGCTTCAACGGCATCTTGATCTCCGTACGGCACCAAGGGTTCTTGGCGCTGAGCGCCCCGTTCTCGCGGGCCAGAGCCAGGAACCTGGAACTGTCCTGTGTGAAGATGTGCAGGTGGAAACCCTCATATTGCCGGGACCATGGCACAACCACATCGTGGAAAAAACTGACATCGTCGGGCTGGTCCATCCCCGTGGCCACGAACAGCAGGTTACACTCAATTCCGAGCTTGCTAAAGAGATGCGCCATGACCATGCTTTCCTTGCCGCCGCTGAAGTAAACCAGCGGAGGTGACGGAAAGAACCCAGATGTGGTTTCGACAGTTGCAAGCGAGCGCTGTATGAGCGAGTCCAGGCCCTGCCTGTTATGCTCCAGCAGAAGGGCGATGTACTCGTCTCTTCCGGCGCGGCTCGCGGAGAAACCCACGTGCGCCAGCCCTTCTCCAGGGATGCCCTTCCAGGCCTTGCGGTCAAGGCCTTCGAAAAAGATTCTCAGGATGACCTGGCCCTCGTACACGATCTCCCAAAAGGGGATCCTGTCCTTAACTCCCCAGTTGCCTAGCAGAAATGCACCTTCGCTGATTTCGAGGCCCAGGCGTCTATGGGCAAGCTCCCGGACCATTCGGTGCTCTTCTGGGAACAAGAGCCAGGTGTCACATGGGGGCAGGAGTGATACGCTCTCCGCCACCCTTCCGCACCTGCACATGCCCTGGCATGAAAGCACATAGACTTTGCACTCCGGACACCAGCGCAGCCTGTTCCAGCGGTCCAAATCCGTTATGTAACCGCCCGCTTCGAGTCGCGCGCAGAACTCGAGGAGGCGGCTCACCGGCAGGCCGGAGGATGCGGCGATCTCCTCACACGTGTAGAAACCTTCCATCATCGTGAGAGCTTGCCATTCTTGTGCTGTTACATATTCCGCCTGACCCAGGTGGCCTGTTATGAGAAAGCGCTGGCTCTCCTGGAGCATTTGACACAGACTGACGGGTCTGCTCGTTCCAGTCATCGGTCTCGCCCTCTTTGGCTCGGTGCCGTACATCTTGTCGAGAGATCTAACGTCTTCGCCTGTTGCTCAACGGGTGACGCCGTCCCTGGTTTCCGTCGCCAGGATGGTTTTCCTTACGCATCGGGGGTCCGGGGCAATGACCCCCCGCTCTACCCATGACACCCCGACACAGCCCTTCTCACATAGCGATGTGTGGGCGCAATCCGGGCAGATGGTCTGTGTTATCTCGCGCCTAAACCGCTCGAAGCTTGACGAATGCAATGCGCCAGGTATCGTGACCTTCATGAGATCCGTTTCCTCACTGCTCTCTCCGAAGAAGCCGCACGGCCACAAGTGACCCGTAGAGGTTATTGCGACAACATGTTCGCCCGCACCACATCGAGTCATGTTCTTTTCGTCAAGGGGGAAACCCTTGAGTTTGAGCTCGACGTCGTACCGTCGGCAGACATCAATAAGAGATGGAAGACTGTCATTCAGGTGCCGCCAGGCGGCCGGCGTGAGGCTGTAGGTGATCTCTCGGGTGGCCATAAGAGGTAGAACCGAGATGGAAGCAACGCCCCTCCGTGCCAGGCGCTCCGCTGTAGCAACGATGTCCGCATACGTTATCCCCGTAGGAACGATTGAGACATTCACCTGCATTCCCGCTGCAACGAAGGCATCTATCGCTGCAAGGGAACGATCACAGGCTTCCGGCGTGCCCTTGAGAGTGGCGCATTTCTCCCGAGAAAAGGAGTCCAAGCTGACAGACACTCGCTTGACGACCTCTGCCATCGGTTCGGCCAATTCTGGCGTAACCGCCATGCCGTTTGTGCACACGTCGGCGTTGAGGCCACGTTCACGCAGTTCACGGAGCACCCAGAGAATGTCGGGGAACAGGAGGGGCTCGCCGCCTGATACCGCTACAGACCGAGGCTGCATCTCCGCCAGGCGGTCTATCACGACTCGCACTTCGGTGCTGCTCAACTCCGCGCTCCCGGGCGGAACAGCATCATGTGTCGCCCTCCCGTGACAGTGAGGACAGGCGAGGTTGCATCGGTTGGTGATGTTCCACAGGACAAAAAGCCCATCACGGGACGCTGAACTAAAGCAGCAGGATCCAACGGACACGCGAAAACCCATGAAGCACACCACCCAGNNTCTCGAGCACCTTGGTGGGGGTTACCTGGAAGGACCCTGCGATGTTATTGACAAGCGTGAGTGCGTTGGGATGAGCTGTGTATGTGGAGCGAAGGATTTCAGTGCATATTTCTACAGGCTGTCCGTTTTTCCTCCATGTGTTGCGTCATTTCGCTCGGGCCGTCGCGCTGCGGTTCATATGAAGCAGACACATATTCAGGGAGATACCTCCGGCGAGACCGCAGTTCACTTGGCAGCCTGGGAGGGCACCGACTCAAGAGGCGCCCCCGCCCCGCCTGGCGAGTACGAGGTGCATGCGGAGATGCTTACAAAGCCGGGCCTCACCACAGGCAAGGTCGGGTTCCTGCTGGGAAGCAGATAACCCGGAAACACGATCTGCAGAGAGCCTGGCTGACTCACGGCGACCTGACAGGCAAGGGTGTCAATCTTCGCCTGGCAGGTCGTGCGCCGGACGTGTAGGTTGTCTCCATCTCAGTCTGGGCCGGGTTGGGCTTTGACTTTCAAGGATGGGAAACATGTCTTGTAGAATCCCCGATCTCTTGATAACAGGCGGTCTGCAGACGTGAGCGCATGCCCGCCAATGATGAAATCAGTGACTATATGCTGTCGCGACGTGATGGTAGCGCCGCACTGAACACAGGTGATTCCCTGAAACTTCCCACAGCGTGCGCACTGTAGTTGGCCGGTGCGCCTCGAAACATAGTCCTTCCAGGCAAGGGCGGCCCTTTGCAGGGCCTCCCGGCTTGAAGGCACAAGGCGTATGCCGGTGTCCGAAAGGAACATGCTCATATCATGAGGCGTCTCGAATTGGCAGAACAGCTCGGCATGGACAATCTCGCAGATTACCAGGGAACCCTCAGCATACGCCTGGTCGATAAGGGCCTTTGATGCCTCGCTGTCAGGTGCGTTGGGAACCAGTATATCCAGCAAGACGTCGGTGTCTATGGCGCTAATCACTCGGACCCCTCATTTCCTCGATTAGCTCATCGGTGGTACGGCCCGCCTTGTTGCGCAGGAATCCTACGTAGCGGTCGAAGGGGGATACTTTTACGTACTTCCTTATCACGTACCCGGCTGGCGTCTCGCGGATCTCGAGTGCATCGCCCGGCCTCAGCCCGAGCTTTTCTCGGATCTCGACCGGGATAGTGACCTGGCCCTTGGACGTGACTTTGGCTCTATACATCTCGCATCGCTCCCGTAATGCCACCCAGCCTGGGGCAGCTCACTAAAGTCGCCACCGCCTCGGGTCTTGCGGGAGACCCAGGCTGTCCACATGTAAGGAACAATGATCCTTACCATCAGCGTAATATACGACGGCGCCCGTGTCAATGAGAGACTCCAGGTTCCCTCCAGGGTGTAGCAACGTAGGTTCATCAGAGGAGGGTTGACATGTGTAACGTATATGCTACAATACACGTGTATGGCATGTGTGCATGTATCCACCACTCCACTATGTGGGAGACAGGGCAACCGATGATGCAGGAATGGTAGTCCGTGTTGAACCGACGGTGCCCGTACGCCGCTCGGGAAGCGCCCTTCGCTGCCGGAGGCTGTGACGGGGGTCGGTTCACCAGCGGCCAATCGGGATATCCAGTCTGATTTGTACTGTTGATCAAGGATAAGCCGGGAGGGAAAGATGATGACGCTCCTTGAGACGATAGGGCACAGGCTTCGGATCGCGAGACAGACGAGCGGCTTGACCCAGGACCAGGCTGCTTCTGCCGTAGGTATCCACCGGGTTCAACTCTCTCTATATGAAAGTGGCAAGCGTGAGATAGACATCACGATGCTGGCGAGGCTGGCGGCACTGTACGGCTACACCATGGACCATTTCCTGCGCCAGGATGCTGGGGAAGAAGAGCAGGTAAACATCGCTTTTCGCGCTGAAGACGTTACTGAAGAAGACCTTACGCTTGTAGAATGGGCAAAGAACTTCGTCCTTGCGGCAAGCGAACTCGAGCGAATTCTCGAAAGGACGGAGTAGCTCAATGGCCGGGCAGCTTCCTCTCGTGGCCGCAGTCGACGCGAGGCGAGAACTGGGTCTGGGCGACCTCCAGCCAGTCGATATCTTCAGAATCCTGGCGTACCAGGAGCACATCAGCGTGGTGAGGTGTCCCTTTGGGAAGGGGTCGCGCATGTCCGGCCTGTTTCTGCGAAAGGGCAATGTTCGTCTGATCGTGGTAAACACGTGCACCTCGTGGGGTCATCAGATCTTTACGGCAGCGCACGAATACTACCATTTGAGGCACAGTGCCGGGATGTCGGGAAGTATCTGCGTGACGGGGACGTTTAGCGAGCGGTCCCCTGAAGAGTTCGATGCTGACCGGTTCGCGGCCGCTTTTCTAGCACCTACTGCTGGTCTGGATTACCTGATCAAGAGAGAGTTTGGCGGTGGCAGGTTGGGCATAGGCGAGATCATCTATCTGGAACAGTATTTTGCTGTCAGCCACGCAGCCATGCTGCGGCGTCTCACGGAGATAGGGAAGATCACCAGGGGCGAATTGGATGAGTTTCGGCCTGAAGTGATTTCCAAGGCGAGGAGGCTCGGCTTCAGCACCAGACTGTATGAGAAGACCCGGGACTACGAGATAGTATCAGATCTTCCTCGTAAGGTTCGCGAGGCGCTGGAGCGCGACCTCATCTCTGAGGGGAAAGCCAGGGAGTTCTTGCTTGCCTTCGGGCAGCGACCAATTGGAGAACAGGGGGGTACTGGCGACGATGTGGATCACCAGTGACAACCCCGTGTTCTTTGACACCGATTGCCTGTCGAGCTTCCTTGCAGCCAGACGCCTGAAGGTCCTGGTTGACCTTTTCGGGGACCGCATACGAGTGCCAGCGGAGGTCGTTCGAGAGCTTGAAGGGTTGAGATACGATCCCAGCTCGACTTACATGCTTTCCAGCCTCATGGATTTCCTGCGGGGAAATCCCCAGGCCAGGGTGGTGATAGAGGTAGGCGGCGATATCTATGCGGTCTATCAGCGACTGAAGGCTGAGAGTGTCGCCCGGCCCCTTGGAGCCGGAGAGATGGCGGTAATGGCGCACGCCCTGCAAGAAAGGGGCATCGTGGCCAGCAACAACCTGAGAGACGTGAAGGAGTTTTGCCTAAGATACTGTCTTGATCTCATCTGTACCGAACACATCATCGTGGGCGCGGTAGCACGGAACCTCATTTCCTACGGGGCGGCCAAGAAGACATGGCACCACATGCGAATCACCGGGACTCGCTTACCTGCATACGGGCTTGATGGGGCATGGGAACGACTGGCTACGAGGCTTCAAATTGCACCCACCCAGGATCCTTAGCCCATACTTCGCTCCATAGGCCTTTAGCTGACCTTTTGCGGCGCAGTTGCGGAATGTGGGCTTAGCGTATGCCGTCCGCTGGCGGGCCGCAGGATTTCCCATTAGTCAGGAGACGAGAAGGGAGGGTCAGGCAATTCTGCGCCCTCCCTTGGGACGTGGCATCTATACTTATGCTGCCGGGCTACCGCACCACGATGTTGACGATCTTCCCGGGGGCGTAGATCTCCTTGACGATCTGCTTGCCCGTGATATGGCGGACCACGGTGCCGGCCTCGCGGGCGGCGGCGAGCACTTCATCCTCTGGTGCGCCCCTGTGCACCTGGATGGTGCCGCGCAGCTTGCCGTTGACCTGCACGGGCAGGGTCACGAGGTCTTCCTGCACCTTCTCGGGGTCGTACTCAGGCCACTTTACCACAAACACGCTCTCGTCGTGCCCGAGGCGCTGCCACAGCTCCTCCGCGATGTGCGGCGCGAACGGGGCCAGGAGCCTCGCGAGCGTCTCCAGGCTAGCGGTGTCGACCGAGCCGTTCTCGTCCACCCAGTCATTGAGGGCGTTTACATAAGACATCAGCGCGCTCACGGCCGTGTTGAGCTTGAAGGCCTCGAGCCGCTGGGTCACCTCCATGGCCGCCCGGTGCCGCTCGCGCTCGAGCGCAGCCGATGCCCGGCCAGTCGCCCGTCTGGGTGCCACGGGCGCCGCGGCGTCAGCACCGCCGGTCGCTTGCCCACTCGCTCGCCGGGCCGCGCCGGCCGCCGTCGCGCTCACGCGTCGGTCCGCGTGGGAGTTCACCAGGCGCCACACCCTGTTGAGGAAGCGGTACATCCCCTCTATGCCGCTATCGTTCCACTCGGAGTCCAGCTCAGGCGGGCCCATGAAAAGCTCATAGAGCCTGAGTGAGTCGGCACCGTAGCGCTCAACCATCTCGTCGGGGCTCACCACGTTCCCCTTGGACTTGCTCATCTTGGCGCCGTCCTTGTACACCATGCCCTGGTTGAAAAGCCTGGCGAAAGGCTCGTCGAACCCGATGGCCCCTATGTCATACAGGAACTTGACGTAGAACCTCGAGTACAGCAGGTGCAGCACGGCGTGCTCGATGCCGCCCACGTAGAGGTCCACCGGCAGCCAGGCGTCGGCCTTCGCCGGGTCGCAGAGCTGCTCACCGTTGTTCGGGTCGATGTAGCGGATGAAGTACCAGCACGACCCCGCCCACTGCGGCATGGTGTTGGTCTCGCGCTTCGCGGGACCGCCGCACTTCGGGCAGGTGGTGTTCACCCATTCGGATATCGCCGCTAAGGGCGACTCGCCCGTGCCGGTAGGCTCGTAGCGCTCGACGCGCGGGAGCATCACAGGGAGGTCCTCCTCGGGTACGCCCACCTCGCCGCACTTCTCGCAGTGCACGATGGGAATGGGCTCGCCCCAATACCTCTGGCGCGAGAAGACCCAGTCGCGCATCTTGTAGTTGACCGTAAAGCGCCCCATGCCGTCCTTCGCCAGCTTCTCCGTAACGGCCTTCTTGCCTTCCTCGGACGTCATCCCGTCGAACCCGCCCGAGTTGACCATCACGCCGTAGTCGG
Source organism: Firmicutes bacterium UBA6811 (assembly GCA_002452295.1). Classification (GTDB taxonomy): domain Bacteria; phylum Bacillota; class SHA-98; order UBA4971; family UBA4971; genus UBA6256. The sequence goes on from DKEX01000128.1 coordinate 33,613, forward strand.
TCTCAGCGTGGTCGAGAGGCATCGCCGCAGCCTTCTCGATGTCTCGCCGCGCCGCCTCCACCGGGGCGATCACCCGCGGGATTGGCAGTCTGAAGGCGGTGGCGAACTCGAAATCGCGCTCGTCGTGGCCGGGCACCCCCATGACCGCTCCGGTGCCGTAGTCCATCAGAACGTAGTCGGCGATCCAGATGGGCAGGCGCCGCCCGTTGATGGGGTTGATGGCGTAACCGCCCGTGAAAGCGCCGGTCTTCTCCTTGGTCAGGGTCATGCGGTCCACGGACGACCTGGCCAGGGCGCGCTCGACGTACTCCTCGACCGCCGCCCGCGTGTCAGGCGTGATTATCCTGGGCACGAGCGGGTGCTCGGGCGCCAGCACCATGTAGGTCGCTCCGAAGAGCGTGTCCGCCCTGGTCGTGAAGACCGTGATGGTGTCGTTCGCCCCCTCGACGTGAAAGGCGATCTCCGAACCGTAGCTGCGGCCGATCCAGTCCGCCTGCATCTTCTTGACCTTCTCGGGCCAGTCCACCTTGTCCAG